>JALYWI010000204.1 GCA_030852785.1 Actinomycetota bacterium | reverse complement strand
GCCACGGCCACGGTGACCCTGGTTGGCCGCCCAGTACGAGCCGGACAGCTCCTCGACGGTCGAGCCGACCAGCAGCAGTCGGCCGCCCTCGACCAGACCGGCGCCGGGCGGTCGCCGGGGCAGCGGGTCGACCAGGCCGAGCAGTCCGACGACGGGGGTCGGATCGATGTCACGCCCACGGCTCTCGTTGTAGAGGCTGACGTTGCCGCCGATGCAGGGCACCCCGAACGCCTGGAGCGCCTCGGTCATGCCGTCGACCGTCTCGGAGAGCTGCCACATGACCTCGGGGTGCTCGGGGTTGCCGAAGTTCAGGCAGTTGACCAGCGCGAGCGGACGGGCGCCGACGACCGCGAGGTTCATCACCGACTCCGCGACGATCATCGCCGCGGCGTGGCGCGGATGAACCGCTCCCCACAGGTGGTTGCCGTCGGTGGTCAGGGCGAGCGCGCGGCCGGTGTCGGCGCCGGTGCGCGGGTCCTTCAGTCGGAGCACCGCGGCGTCGCCGCCGGGACCCTCGACGGTGTTGAGGAAGAGCATGTGGTCGTACTGCGACCACACCCAGCTCGTGTCGCAGAGCATGTCGAGCAGGTCCGCGCCGACGTCGGTCGGTGCCGGCAGCGAGTTCGCGGAGTCCTGCGAACGAGCCGCCAGGTCGGCCGGCTCGGCCAGCGGGCGGCGGTAGAGCGGCGCCTCGTCCTCGAGGGACTTGGCGGGGATGTCGGCGATGACCTCTCCGCCCTCGCGGTCGAGCACCCGCAGCTTGCCGGTGTCGGTGACGACGCCGATGACCGTCGCGCGGATCTCCCAGCGCTCGGCGATCGCGAGCACCGCGTCGAGCATCTGTGGCTCGACGATGGCCAGCATGCGCTCCTGGGACTCCGAGGTCATGACCTCGAACGGCTCCATGTTGGGCTCGCGCTGCGGGATGACGTCGACGAAGACGTCCATGCCGGCGCCGCCCTTGGCGGCGGTCTCGGCGGTGGCGCAGGTGATGCCCGCGCCGCCCAGGTCCTGCACGCCGACGGCCAGGTTGTTCTCGAGCAGCTCCAGGCACGCCTCGATCAGGCGCTTCTCCTCGAAGGGGTCGCCGACCTGCACGCTCGGGCGCTTCTGCGCGTCGGCCTCGTCGTCGGAGAATCCGGCCGAGGCGAGCACCGACACACCACCGATGCCGTCGCGGCCGGTCGTCGAGCCGAGCAGGACCGCCAGGTTGCCGGGGCCCTCGGCGCGGCCCAGCACGAGTCGGTCGGCCGGCATGGTGCCGAGGCAGAGCACGTTCACCAGCGGGTTGTCGGCGTAGCACTCGTCGAAGACGGTCTCGCCGCCGACGTTCGGCACGCCGACGGAGTTGCCGTACCCCGAGATGCCCGACACGACGCCCTCGGCGATCCAGCGCGACCGGGCGTCGTCGAGCGGACCGAGGCGCAGCGGATCCATCAACGCGATCGGGCGTGCGCCCATCGAGAAGATGTCGCGCAGGATGCCGCCCACGCCGGTCGCCGCGCCCTGGTAGGGCTCGATCGCGGACGGGTGGTTGTGGCTCTCGATGCGGATCGCCGCGGCGATGCCGTCGCCGACGTCCACGACACCCGCGCCCTCTCCCGGGCCGACCAGCACCCAGGGTGCTTCGGACGGGAAGCGGCGGAGGTGCACGCGGGAGCTCTTGTAGGAGCAGTGCTCGGACCACATGACCGAGTACATGGCCAGCTCGAGGTGGTTCGGTTCCCGTCCGAGCCGGTCGCGGATGCGGTCGAACTCCTCGTCCGTCAGCCCCAGCGCACGGTGAGTCGGTTCCTCCATCGCAGCATCGACCATGCCCTCGACGCTACCGCAGGCCAGAAGCGGCTCCAGAACCGGTGCGACGGTAGTTGCCATCGCCGCGGACCAGGTATCAAATGGACGACATGGCAACTGCAAAATCAAAGCCAAAGGCTTCGCCGCAAAAGGTCGAGAAGTCGACCCGACTCAGCGCTCGTCCGATCAAGCAATACCTCGAGGCGCTCGAGACCAACAAGCCCAAACGAGGCCGCAAGCGAACTCCTGATTCCATCGCTCGCCGCCTCGAGCGGATCGACGAGGAGATGGCGACCGCGTCACCGGTGAAGAAGCTCGAGCTCACCCAGGAACGGATGAACCTGAGCGACGAACTGGCGAACATGCAGGCACCGATCGACATGACGGCGATCGAGGACGAGTTCGTCGCCGCGGCGAAGGCCTACGGCCAGCACAAGGGGATCTCGTACGCCGCGTGGCGCGAGATCGGCGTGCCGGCCGCCGTGCTCAAGCGAGCGGGCATCTCGCGGGCAGCGAGCTGAACCGAGGTTGCGGGCCTCAGCCGGCGGTCGCCAAGCGGGCGCCGGCCGAGGCCAGCAACGACGACAGCATGACGCGGCCGTCGGTCGAGCCCAACAGCTCGTTGCACGCCCGCTCCGGATGGGGCATCAATCCGACGACGTTGCGACCTGCATTGCAGATGCCGGCGATGTCGTCGAGCGAACCATTCGGGTTGTCCACGTAGCGCACGACGACACGGTCCTCACCACGGAGTTCCGCCAACGTCTCCGCCGAGCAGACAAAATTTCCTTCGAAGTGGTTGATGGGAATGTCGAGCAGCTGCCCGACCGAACCCTCCGAGGTCAGGACCGAATCGGTCGTCTCGATTCGCAGCTGAACCATCCCGCAGCGGAACTTCGAACCGGCGTTCTTCTGCAGGGCGCCGGGCAGCAGATGCGCCTCGGTCAGGACCTGGAAGCCGTTGCAGATCCCGACGACGGGTCCGCCGTCGGCGGCGAAACGGGACACCGCATCCATGATCGGCGAGAACCGTGCGATCGCACCGGGACGCAGGTAGTCACCGTGGGCGAAGCCACCCGCCACGATGACCGCGTCGGCGGCACCGAGCGAGGTCTCGTCGTGGAAGAGGATCTCGGGTGCGCCGCCGAGATCCGCGACGGCCTCGGCCGCGTCGAACTCGCAGTTGGTACCGGGGAACCGGATGATCGCGACGTTGGTGGCCACGGTCAGCTCGCGGCGACGGCGGCCGGCGTCAGCGTCACGGAGGAGTCCTCGATCACCGGGTTGGTGAGGAAGCGTTCGCACATGTCCTCGACGAGGGCCTCCGCGGCGGCGGCATCAGCGGCCTCGACCGTGAAGCGGATGCTCTTGCCGACCGCGACGCCCGAGACGCCCTCGAAGCCCAGCGCCGGCAGCGCCCGCTCGATGGTCGCACCCTGGGGATCGGCGATCCCCGGACGGAGTCGGACTTCCACCACCACGTCGAAGGTCATGGTGCAATTCTTCCACACCCCCGACGGACCTCAGGCGCCGGGCCAGTCCTCGAGGAACCGGCCGCAGATGCGCTCGTAGGCGGCGGTGTAACGACCCGCCGTCGCGGCGATGACGTCGACGGGCAGCGCAGGCGCCGGCGGACGCTTGTCCCAACCGAGCGACTCCAGGAAGTCCCTGATGGGCTGCTTGTCGAAGCCCTGGGGCGTCGCACCGGGACGCCAGTCGTCGGCCGCCCAGAAACGCGACGAGTCCGGCGTCAGCACCTCGTCCGCGACGACCAGCTGCTGGCCGCCCTCGCCGTCGGGGATCAGACCGAGCTCGAACTTGGTGTCGGCGAGCAGGAACCCCGCCTCGTCCGCGCGGATCGCGGCACGGCGGTACATCTCGAGGCTGACGGAACGGGCCTGCTCCGCGAGCTCGCCGCCGATCAGCTCGACCGCTGCGTCGAAGGAGATGTTCTCGTCGTGGTCGCCGACGGCCGCCTTGGTCGACGGCGTGAAGATCGGCTCGGGCAGGCGGTCGGCCTCTCGCAGGCCGGCAGGGACCGCCATGCCGTGCACGGTGCCCGAGTGGCGGTACTCCTTCCACGCAGAACCCGCGACGTAGCCGCGCACGATGCACTCGATCGGCAGCATCTCGGCTCGTCGGCACAGCATCGTCCGACCGGCCAGCGACGGGTGCCGTGCACTCTCGGGCAGTGCCTCCAGATCGGCCGAGATCAGGTGGTGGCCGATCAGGTCGGCGAGCTCGTCGAACCAGAACACCGACATCGCGGTGAGCACGCGGCCCTTGTCGGGCACGGCCTCGGCCATGACGACGTCGAACGCAGAGAGCCGGTCGGTCGCGACCATGAGCAACCGGTCGTCGCCCGCGTCGAACAGGTCGCGCACCTTGCCGCGGTGCACCAATGGGAGTCCGAGTTCCGGGGTGGTGGTCAGGGTGCTCACGTCGTGTGCTCCGATCAGAGGATGGCTGGCATCACAGGATGGCTGGCATCACAGGATTGACTCGCCGCCGTAGGACACCGCGTCGGGGTGCCGTTCGACGACGGCTGCGACCTCGGCCACGAACGAGGCGACCTGCGCCTGCGCGTTGCCGACGAAGGTGATGGGGTCGCCGAGCGCCGACTCCAGCGCCCCGACGTCGAGACCGAGTCGTTCGTCCGCGGCGAGCCGGTCGATCAGGTCGTTGCCCTCGCTGCCGCGCTCGCGCATGTCCAGGGCCACCGCGACGGCGTGCTCCTTGATGACCTCGTGGGCGACCTCGCGCCCGACGCCCGCTCGCACCGCGGCCATCAGGACCTTGGTGGTGGCCAGGAACGGCAGGTAGCGACGCAGCTCCCGTTCGATGACCGCCGGGTAGGCCCCGAAGCCGCCGAGCACGTCGAGCAGGGTCTGGAAGACACCGTCGGTCGCGAAGCACGCGTCGGGCAGCAGCACGCGGCGCACGACCGAGCACGACACGTCACCCTCGTTCCACTGCTCCCCCGCCATGCCCGACGCCATCGTCAGGTGGCCGTTGAGGATCACCCGGAAGCCGTTGATGCGCTCGCAGCTGCGGGCGTTCATCTTGTGCGGCATGGCCGAGGAACCGACCTGTCCCGGACGGAAGCCCTCGGTGACCAGCTCGTTGCCCGCCATGAGTCGCAGGGTCATCGCCAACGACGACGGACCGGCCACGAGCTGCACCAGCGTCGAGACCACCTCGAGGTCGAGCGAGCGAGGGTAGATCTGGCCGACGTTGGTGAGCACCCGGTCGAAGCCGAGGTGCTCGGCGATCGCGGCTTCGAGCTCGTCGAGCGCCGCGGCGTCGCCGTCGAGCAGATCGAGCTGATCCTGCTGGGTCCCGACGGGCCCCTTGATGCCGCGCAACGGATACCGCTCGATGAGCTCGTCGAGACGGGCGGCGGCGACGAGCAGCTCCTCGCCGTGGTTCGCGAAGCGCTTGCCGAGGGTCGTGGCCTGGGCGGCGACGTTGTGGCTGCGACCGACGATGACGGTGTCCGCATGCTGGGCGGCGAGCTCGGCGAGGCGTGCGAGCGAGGCGACGACACGGGTGCGGAGCACCTCGAGGGAGCGTCGGACCTGGAGTTGCTCGACGTTCTCGGTCAGGTCGCGCGACGTCATGCCCTTGTGCGCGTGCTCGTGGCCGGCGAGCGCCGAGAACTCCTCGAGCCGCGCCTTGACGTCGTGGCGGGTGACACGCTCCCGGGCATCGATCGAGGCGAGGTCGACCTGGTCGACGACGGCCTGGTAGGCCTCGATCGCGGCGTCGGGGATGTCGATGCTGCGTGCCTGCTGGGCCCTCATCACCGCGAGCCACAGCTCCCGCTCGAGCGACACCTTGCGCTCCGGTGACCAGATGTCGACCATCTCGGCACTGGCGTAGCGGGCGGCGAGGACGTTCGGGACGGGGCTCACCGGAGCATTCTCGCCCAGTTGGCGGCGCGTCGCCCATCCCGACGCCGGTGTCTCAAGGGGTCGCGTCGCCGTGCCGATACCCCTTGGGTACGAGGGGTGCCGCGGTCGGCACCCGGCCCGAAAGGTGACCCACGGTGTCGTTCTCCTGCGTCAAGCACCCCATGACCATGGGCGAGTACATCTGCGGCGAGTGCGGCCACCAGTTCTGCCCCGAGTGCGTCGTGTTCCCGTTCGGGGCGTCGAAGCCCCCGACGTGCATCGCGTGTGCCCTCGAGCTCGGCGGCGTGCGGCGCCAGCGCACCGGGCGACCGAAGCTCACGCGCAAGGCCATCCGTCAGCGCCTGGCCGAACAGCGAGCGCTCCAGGACGCCAACGCCGCGGCGCTCGCCGAGGCCGCAGCGATCGAACAGGGCGCGGCGTCGCGCCACGAACAGGATCCGTCGTGGTTGGACGGCTCGGTCGAGGCCGAGGAGCTTCCCGGGGGTTGGAAGCAGACCTTCCACTGACCCGGTCCGGGGGTCAGCGGTTGCCCGCGATCCTCCGCCACAGCGGCAGCGGCGCGTTGCGCAGCACGGCGAACATCGGTCCCAACGTCGCGGGCACCCACACGACGCCGTGGCGGCCGCGTTCGAGCGCATGGCGGACCGCCTCGCCGACGGTGGCCGGGTCGGTCGACATCGGCGCCGGATCGAGCCCTTCGGTCATCGAGGACCGCACGAAGCCCGGGCGGACCACCAGCACATCGACGCCGGTGCCGACCAGTGCGTCGCCCATGCCCTGGGCGAACGCGTCGAGCCCGGCCTTCGAGGAGCCGTAGACGTAGTTCGACCGCCGGGCGCGCGCCGCTGCGACCGACGAGAGCACCACGACGGTGCCGTCGCCCTGCGCGACGAGCCGGTCGGCGACGACCGCGAGCGCCGAGGCGGGGCCGGCGAAGTTGGTGCGGACCATCTCGTCGACCGCGGCGGGTCCCATGCCGAGTCCGGCGTGGTGGCCGAGCATGCCGACCGCGCAGACGACGAC
>JALYWI010000184.1 GCA_030852785.1 Actinomycetota bacterium | reverse complement strand
GAGGGCGCCTTCTTCAGCTCGAGGTTGCGGATCGAGCGGACGATGCGGGCGACCTGGTCGGCGAGGGAGTCGGTGATGTCCGGCACCTTCGTGAGGACGATCTCCTTCTCGCGCTCCATGTCCGGGTAGTCGATGTGGAGGTAGAGGCAGCGGCGCTTCAAGGCCTCGGACAGCTCCCGGGTGTTGTTCGAGGTCAGGAACACCATCGGGATCTGCTTGGCCTCGATGGTGCCGAGCTCGGGGATCGAGACCGTGTAGTCCGAGAGGATCTCGAGCAGCAGGGCCTCGGTCTCGACCTCGACGCGGTCGACCTCGTCGATCAGCAGCACCCCCGGGTCCTCGGCGCGGATCGCCTCGAGCAGCGGTCGCTCCAGCAGGAAGTCGTCGGAGAAGATGTCCTCCTCGATGGCGTCCCAGCCCTGGGTCTCGCTGTCGGCCTTGGTGGCCTGGATGCGCAGGAGCTGCTTCTTGTAGTTCCACTCGTAGAGCGCCTTGGACTCGTCCAGGCCCTCGTAGCACTGCAGACGGATCAGCCGGGCACCGAGCACCTCGGCGACGGACTTGGCGAGCTGGGTCTTGCCGGTGCCGGCAGGACCCTCGACCAGGATCGGCTTGCCGAGACGGTCCGCCAGGTAGACGATCCCGGCGATGCCCTCGTCCGAGAGGTAGTCGACGCCACGCAGCTGCTCCCGCAGCGCCGCCACCGAGTCGAATCGGGGATCGGCGTCGAGTGGTGAGTCGGTCGTCGACGAGTTCGTGCTCATTGGGCCGAGGTTACCGATGGGCTTGACCGTGCGGTCAATTGGCTTCTCGTGCAGCGGGACCACCGGCGTACCCTCCCCCGGGTGGCAGCACAGTTGGTGGCGACAGGGCTCGGCGTCTCACACGGTGGGCGCACGCTGTTCCACGACCTCGACCTGGTGGTCGCACCCGGCGACGTCATCGGCCTGGTGGGGCCGAACGGCGCCGGCAAGTCGTCGCTGCTGCGCCTGCTCGCAGGTGTCGACCAGCCCGAGCACGGCTCGGTGGCGGTCGCACCGCCGCACGCCGCGGTCGGTTGGCTGCCCCAGGAGAGCGACCGCGTCCCCGGCGAGACCGTCGAGGGGTACCTGGGTCGGCGCACCGGCGTCACCGCGGCCCAGCACGAGCTCGACCGGGCCACGGTCGCGCTCGCAGACGGTGACGTCGGCGCCGAGGACCGCTACAGCGACGCCTTCGACCGGTGGATGGCGATCGGCGCGGCCGACCTGATCGAGCGTGCGGCCGCCGTGGTCGCCCAGGTCGGACTGGGTGTCGGGCTCGATCGCACGATGACGTCGCTCTCGGGCGGCCAGGCCGCCCGCGCCGGCCTGGCGTCGCTGCTGCTCAGCCGCTTCGACGTGTTGCTGCTCGACGAGCCGACCAACGACCTGGACCTGGCGGGGCTCGAGCAGCTCGAGCGGTTCGTCGCCGAGGCAACCGCAGGGATCGTCGTGGTCAGCCACGACCGCGAGTTCCTGTCGCGCACGACCACGTCGATCCTCGAGCTCGACCTGCACCAGCAGTCGGTCACCCGCTACGGCGGCGGCTACGACGCCTACCTCGTCGAACGCGAGCGCGACCGTGCCCACGCCCGGGAGCGCTACGAGGAGTACTCGGGGCGGGTCAGCGACCTGACCGAGCGCGCACGGACCCAGCGCGCCTGGGCCGACAAGGGCGCTCGGACCGCGCGACGTGACCGCTCCGAACGCGACAAGTTCATCCGCCACCACGACATCGCCACGTCGGAGCAGCTCGCCGGCAAGGCCCGCCGCACCGACCGGATGATCGAACGGCTCGAGGAGGTCGACGAACCCCGCAAGGAGTGGGCGCTGCAGATGTCGATCGCCGGCGCACCCCCGTCGGGCAGGGTCGTGGCCGTGCTCAACGACGCAGCCGTGCGACGCGGCAGCTTCGCCCTCGGTCCGATCACCCTGCAGATCGACCGCGGCGACCGGGTGGCGATCGTCGGTCCGAACGGCTCGGGCAAGACCACCCTGTTGATGCTGCTGCTCGGGCGCATCGCGCCCGACGAGGGCTCCGCGACCCTCGGTGCGGGTGTCGAGGTCGGCGAGATCGACCAGGTGCGCGCCGCGTTCCTCGGTGACGACTCGCTGCTCGACTCGTTCGCCGAGGCGATGCCCGACCTGCCCTCGTCCGAGGTCCGCACGCTCCTGGCGAAGTTCGGACTCGGTGCCGACCACGTCGGACGTCCGGCCGCGTCGCTCTCCCCCGGCGAACGCACCCGTGCCGGTCTCGCACTGCTGCAGGCGCGCGGGGTGAACCTGCTGGTGCTCGACGAACCGACGAACCACCTCGACCTCGCGGCGATCGAGCAGCTCGAGTCGGCACTCGACGCCTTCGACGGCACCGTCCTCCTCGTGACCCACGACCGCCGGTTGCTCGAGAACGTGACCACCACCCGACGCCTCGAGCTCGACGACGGCACGATCACGGAACGCTGAGGGCTCTCGCGCATAGCGTGGTCGTCACGCCACCAGGAGGTTCATCGTGATCAAGGGCTTCAAAGAGTTCATCATGCAGGGCAACGTCGTCGACCTGGCGGTCGGCATCGTCATCGGCGGTGTGTTCGGAGCGGTGGTGAACTCGTTCGTACAGGACGTCCTGATGCCACTGATCGGTGCAATCGTGGGCAAACCGACGTTCAACGACCTGATTCTCGAGGTCGGCGACGGACGGGTCTTCTACGGCAGGTTCCTGACCGCGCTCGTCACGTTCCTGATCACGGCTGCTGCGATCTACTTCGTCGTCGTGGTGCCGATGAACCACCTGCGCGAGCGTCGCAACCGCGGCCAGGAGGCCGACGTCGAGCCGACCAACGAGGAGCGCATGGTGGCGCTGCTCGAGCAGATCGCCGCCAAGCGGTGACCAGCTGAGCATCACGCTGTGCCCGGCGACGTTCCGGGTCGACTCGTCGACATGAAGCCGCTCGGTCCGGGTACGTGACCCACAGCACGAATGGATCCACGACCCGAGAGTAGGTGTGCCATGGCCCGGTACAAGGTCGGCTACTTCATCGGTAGCCTCTCGTCGACGTCCATCAATCGGACGCTGTCCAAGGCGCTCATCCGGCTGGCGCCGTCGGAACTCGAGTTCGTCGAGATCCCCATCAAGGACCTACCGCTCTACAACCACGACTTCGACCCCGACTACCCACCAGAGGGCCGGGCGCTCAAGGACGCCATCGCGGCGGTGGACGCCGTGCTGTTCGTGACGCCCGAGTACAACCGTTCCATCCCCGGCGGACTCAAGAACGCGATCGATTGGGCGAGCCGCCCCTGGGGCGAGAACTCCTTCACCCACAAGCCGTCTGCGGTCATCGGAGCGTCACCGGGGGCCATCGGCACTGCAGTCGCTCAGCAGAGCCTCCGCAGCGTCCTCAGCTTCTGCAACTCCCCTCAGATGAACGCGCCGGAGGCCTACATCACGTTCACCCCGGGATTGGTCGCGGATGACGGTGAGGTCACTGACGCCAGCACGTCGGAGTTCCTCCAGAACTTCATGGACGAGTTCGCCGTCTTCATCGAGCGGGTGCTCACCGTGCTCCCCCAGCAGCGGTGACCGGACCGCACGGCGGCGATCTCGATGGTCGGATCAAGGGACGAGCACCGCTCGGCCGGAGATCTCGCCGCGCTCGAGCCTGTCGAGGGTCTGCATCGCCTCGGCGAGTTCGAACCGTTCGACGTGCGCCTCGATGAGCCCCTTCTGGGCGAGGGCGACGACTTCCTGGAGGTCGCGGCGGGTGCCGCCGTAGGGCTTGGTGATCGTCGTGCCCCATGGCATGTAGGTCCCCATGGGTTCGGATCGGAAGGGGATCTCGCCGGCCCCGAGCCCGACGACGGTGATCTGGGCGCCGTTGCCGATGCTCGCGAGCGCGGTGGTGAGCGTGGGTGTGACACCGACGAAGTCGAAGACGACGTCGGCACCGGCGCCGCCGGTCATCCCCATGATCTCCTCCGCGCTGCCGGCGTCCGAAACCAGGGTCCGGTCCGCGCCCAGCTCGGTGGCCTGCTGCAGGCGCCGCTCGTCGGAGTCGATCGCGATGATCGTGGCGCCCGAGGTCGCGCGCAGGATCTGCAGCCCCATGTGTCCCAGACCGCCCACTCCGATCACCACGACGGTCGAGGTGGCTCCGATCCGGGAGCGGGACAGCGAGATCGCGTGGTACGGCGTCAGACCCGCATCGGTCAACGGCGCCGCCTTCACCGGATCGAGGTCGCCGAGCGGGATGACGTGACGGTTCGGGACGGCGACGAACTCCGCCATGCCGCCGTCCACACCCAGCCCGGGACCAGGGGTGGTGCCCCGCGGATACATCTCGCAGTAGTTCTCTGCGCCGACGGCGCACTGCGTGCAGCGTCCGCAGCCCCACGAGAGGTACACCAGCACCGGAGCCCCCACGTCCCAGCCCTCGACGCCTCCACCGAGCGCGGCGATGGTGCCCGCCACCTCGTGACCGATCGTCATCGGGGTGGGGAACAGCGGCTCGGTGGCGTGGAGGATGTGCAGGTCGGAGTGGCACACGCCGGCACCTGCGACCTTGACGAGCACCTCGCCCTCGCGGGGTTCGGGATCGTCGATGTCGCTGATCTCGGCTCGGCCGGGTTCGGTCAGCTGGAACGCACGCATGTGGACCTCCTCGGTCGACCGCGGGATCGCAGCGCCGCGGCGCACTTGAGGTGTCCACTACCCCTTCGGCTGCCCATCGATTCGAGGTCGCCGGCGAAACCTGCCGTCGCGGTGCTAGTCCAGCTGGGGTACCGCGTCGAGCAGCAGGTCCTCGGCCTCGACCACGCGCACGGTGATCGGCACGCCCAGACGGTCCGCCAGGAACCGGCTGCGCGAGTCCGCTGAGTACTGCTCGAGCGCCAGCTCGTCGTCGCTGCCGGGGCCGGGAGCGATCAGGATCTCGAGCACGTCGCCCTGGTCCTGGACCCTCAACCGGTCGACCGCCGCGTCGTGGTTGCGGTCGAGCCCGATCGCGACCCGCAGGATCGACGCCAAGGACCGGACCTTCGAACGCGCCTCGTCGGGCAGCGCCGCGAACTCGGGGTGCTTCTCCTCGGACGGCGGGCTCTTGCGGTGGTACCGAGCGATCTGGGCGATGACCTCGATCTCGTTGTCGGTGAAGCCCATCAGGTGCTCGGAGTTCCTGATCACGTAGTAGCTGTGCTTGTGGTGCTTCGAGTGCGAGATGAACAGCCCGACGTTGCACAGCAGCGCGGCCGCCTCGAGCAGCTCGCGGTCCTCGTCGTCGAGGTCGAGACGGTCCGCCAGCTCGTCGTGCAGCGCGAGCGCCAGCCTGGCGACCTGCAGCGAGTGCTCCGGCTCGTCGTCGCAGAGCTCCATGAGGTGGAACACCGAGCGACGCCGGAGGTCGGAGAGGTGGTGCAGCGTGCCGCCCTGCAGCCGGTGCAGCGCGTCGAGCAGCACGCCCTCGCGCAGCGCGTACTCCGAGATCGTCAGCCGCTCGACGCCGAGTGCGTCGCAGACCTGTTCGAGCACGATGCCGCCGCCGAGCAGGATGTCGGCACGCGAGTCCTCGATGCCGGGCAGTTTGCGGCGCTCCTCGGTGGTGCGTGCGGCGGCGAGGGACTCGATGACGGCACCGAGTTCGTCACGGGTGATCGTCGCGGCGTTCATCGTCTGCGGCGCTGCGGTGCCCCGACGGGCGAAGACCATCGCGGCGAGCGCCTCGGCGGTGCCCGAGGAGGCGACGGCGATGTCGTGCTCCAGGTCCGCCACCTCGTGCATCATCGGCGCCAGCTGGTTCGCCACGTAGCTGCGGCAGCGCTCGACGGCGTCGCCCTCGACGACACCGTCGGGGAAGAACCGCCGCGTCATGCGCAGCGAGCCCAGCTTGATCGACCGT
Organism: Actinomycetota bacterium; assembly: GCA_030852785.1. Taxonomy (GTDB): domain Bacteria; phylum Actinomycetota; class Acidimicrobiia; order Acidimicrobiales; family Microtrichaceae; genus JAFAFN01. The sequence continues at coordinate 23,127 of JALYWI010000184.1, read as the reverse complement.
GCGTACGTGGCGGCGCCCTTCCAGCCGAGCAGCACCTCGGTCGAGCCGCCGCCCACGTCGATCAGCGCCAGACGCTTGTCGAAGACCGGCAGCGCCTGCAGCACCCCCAGCTGGATGAGGCGGGCCTCTTCGTAGCCGGAGATGACCTGCACGTCGACGCCCGCTTCGTCGTGGGCGCGGGTGAGGAACGCCTCGGCGTTGAGCGCCTCGCGCACCGCCGAGGTGGCCACCGCGAACACCGGCGCGTCGAAGGAGTCCGCCAGCGAGCGGCAACGGGCGAGCGCGGCGACGCCACGATCGATGGCGGCCGACTCGAGCTCCTTCATCTCACCCTGCCCGGAGCCGAGGCGGACCATCTCCTTCTGGCGAGTGATCACCTCGAACCGACCGTTGCCGGCGACCCGGGCGATGAGCATGTGCACGGAGTTGGTGCCGATGTCGATCGCCGCCAGGGCACCGGGGACCGGGTTGCCCGAACGCTGTTCCACGGCCGACGTCATCGGTCCGAGTGTACGTGCCCACCCCGGGAGCGCAGATCGCCCCGATCGGTGCTCAGCGCGGGTCGAACCACTGCAGCTTGTCGGGGTTCCGCACCCAGTGCACCGCGACGATCCGTCCACCGTCGACCTCGGCGGTGCCGACGAGCACCACGGCACCCTCGTCGCGCACGATGACGCCCAGCTCGCCGTTCACGTCACCGAAGGAGACGTCGCCTGTGTCGAGCACACGCGGGCCGATCGAGGCCAGGAACCGTGCGACCCGGGTGCGGCCGCGGATCGGGTGACGGGCCGCCTTCAGGGTGGCCCCGCCGTCGGTGACGAGCACCGATTCGGGAGCGAGCACCTCCAGCAGCTGATCGAGGTCACCGCTGCGAGCGGCGACCACGAACCGCTCGAGCACACGCCGGTGCTCGTCGCTGTCGGTCGTCACCCGCGGTCGTCGGGCCGCGATGTGCTGTCGTGCCCGGCTGACCAGCTTGCGGCATGCCGCCGGGGACCGGTCGAGCACGGCGGCGAGCTCGTCGTAGCCGTATCCGAAGGTGTCGTGCAGCAGGAACGCCGCACGCTCGTCGGGTCCGAGCGCCTCGAGCACGACCAGCATCGCGAACGACAGCGAGTCACCGAGCTCCGCCGCCGCCTCGGGATCCGACGACGTCACCGCCTGGATCGGCTCGGGCAACCACGGCCCGACGTACTGCTCACGACGAACCCTCGCCGAGCGCAGGTGGTCGATCGCCAGCCGCGTCGCGACCGTGGTCGTGAACGCCGCCGGGTTCCGGACGGGCTCGTCGTCGACGCCGCCGCGTCCCATCGCGACCCGCACCCGCTCGATGGTGTCCTGAGCGACGTCCTCGGCCTCGGTGCGGCTGCCGAGCATGCGGTAGGCGACGGCCACCGCACGCGCGCGCAGCTCGGCGAGCTCGACCGCGTCGGGGCCCGGCGGGCCGTCGCCGATCATCCGACGGCCACCTCGAGCGGCGCGGGCGCCAGCCGGCTCGCCATCGCGACGCGGTTCCAGACGTTGATGACCGCGACCGCGAGCACCAGGTTCGCGATCGTCGGAGCGTCGAAGTGCTCGCCGAGCGCCGCCCACGTCTCGTCGGACACGCCGTGCTCGCCGAGCCGGGTCAGCTCGTCGGTCAGGGCGAGCGCCGCTCGTTCCGACGGCGTGAAGTAGGTCGACTCCCGCCACGACGAGATCGCGGCGATGCGCCGCACGTGCTCGCCGTTGGCGAGTGCGTCGGTGGTGTGCATGTCGACGCAGAACGCGCACCCGTTGAGCATCGAGGCACGCAGCTTCACCAGCTCGAACAGCGTGTGGTCGAGCGCCGCCGCGACCACCTTGTTCAGCGCCAGCACCGACCGGTACGCCGCCGGAGCCTGCACCGAGATGTCCATCCGTTGTCCGCTCATGATCGTGTCCGTCACTTCCTGCTGGCGACGCCGAGGGCGTCCGAGCGACGATCGCTCCCCCCTCTGACGAGACAGCGACGCGCTCTGTGACCAACGTGCGCGAGCATGATCACCCGATGCCCGACCCGTCCACCAGCTTCGATCTCGACGCCTCGCCTCCGGGCTGGAACGAGCACTGGGCGGCCGCCTGGAACGAGCACCGCACCGAGGGCCTCGTCCCGTGCCGCGTGACGCGCATCGACAAGGGCGGCATCACCGTCGCGGAGCACCGAACCGACGAGCGGCTGGTGATCGCCGCGAAGGCGGTCCGTCGTGTGGTGGTGGGCGACGTCTGCGGGCTCGATGCCGAGGCCGGCCGGATCGAGTCGATCCTGCCGCGGCTCACCGTGTTCGAACGGCGCTCCCCCGGCGTGTCGAGGGACCAGATGCAGCTCCAGTCCCGAGCGGTCGCGGCGAACATGGACCTGGTCTACGTGCTGCAGCCGCTCGATCCGGGCCTCAACCCGCTTCGACTGGCCAGGGAGCTGGTGCTGGCCTGGGAGAGCGGCGCACAACCCGTCGTGGTGCTCACGAAGACCGACCTGGTGCCGGCCGACGAGATCGCACGACAGGTCGCGGACGCCCGACGCTTCGCCCCCGGGGTCCGGATTGCCTGCACGTCGACCCGCGCCGATGGTGGGCTCGATGATCTGGCCGACCTGCGCGGCCCGGGCCACGTCATCGCGTTGCTCGGTGCCTCGGGCGCCGGGAAGTCGACACTGGTCAACGCGCTCGCCGGACGGCCGGTGCAGCTCGTCGCAGAGGTCCGCGACTCCGACGGCCGCGGACGGCACACCACCACCGCCGGGCAGATCGTCGCGCTCGCGGACGGCTCGTTGCTGATCGACACCCCCGGCATCAGGGGCGTCGGCCTCTGGAACGCGGACGCAGGACTCGAGCGGGCGTTCGACGACCTGGTCGCCTTCGTCCAGCAGTGCCGGTTCGACGACTGCTCGCACACCAACGAACCCGGCTGCGGGCTGATCGCCGCGATCGACTCGGGCCAGATCGACGCCGACCGGGTCGAGATCTGGCGCACGCTCGCCGCGGAGCTCGACGACCTCGAGGACGGACTCGAGGTGCGCGGCCGCGAGCAGCGCCGGCAGACGAACCAACGAGCCAAACGCAAGGCCGCACGTCGTGATCTCCGCGTCGACGACAACACGGGCATCGACGAGGACGACGACCTCGACACCGACGACTTCTGACGACGCCTGACAGCAGCGCTCAACCGGCGGCTGCTCGGCGACCGGCCGACGCAGGACCCGGCCGGCATGCTCAACCCGCGTGGCTTCGTGCGGACGTGGGTCAGCCGGCGCGCAGGGCGGCGCGAACCCGCGACGCAGCGGCGAGCACCGCCCCGCCGTGCACCCGCCCCGGCTGCTTGCCGAGGCGGTCGATCGGCCCCGAGACGCTGATCGCGGCCAGCACCTCGCCGTCGTCGCCCTCGACCGGTGCCGAGACCGAGGCGACGCCCGGCTCGCGCTCCCCGACGCTCTGGCACCATCCCTGACGGGGCACGTCGCCCGAGAGCACCCGTCCCGCGGAGCCCACCTCGAGGGGCAGCGCCGCGCCGACGGGCACGATCGTGCGCAGCCCGTGGGGCGACTCGAGGGCCGCCACGCACACTCGGGAGTCACCCTCTCGCACGTAGAGCTGCACCGACTCGCCCGTCTCGGTGCGCAGCTCGGCCAGCGCCGGTGCGGCGGCCGAGGCCAGCGGGAACTGCTCGGTCGCGGTGCGCCCCAGCGCCACCAGGTGCAGGCCCAACGCCCACCGGCCGTCCTCGATCCGTCGCAGCAGCCCGTGCAGCTCGAGGGCCACGGCCAGGCGATGCGCCGTCGCACGACTGAGCCCCGAACGGCTGGTCAGCTCGGCCAGGCTGAGCGGGCCGCCCGCCACCAGGTCCACGAGCGAGACCGACTTGTCGAGCACTCCCACACCACTTACGATGGATTCCATACACCGGGAACCATATCCCACATATTGAGACTCGTCCACCCGCCGATCGACCGTCCGGCGGTGTCGAGCAGGAGATCCCCCCATGAGCCAGAGCGAACCCTCCGCCACCGCAGCGTCCCCGACCGCCAGCCCGTCCGCCGCCGGCCCGCGGACCCTCGCCGAGAAGGTCTGGGACCGTCACGTCGTCCGCTCCGAGGACGGCCAGCCCGACCTGCTCTACATCGACCTGCACCTGGTGCACGAGGTCACCTCGCCGCAGGCGTTCGAGGGCCTGCGCATGACCGGGCGCACCGTGCGCCGCCCGGACCTCACCGTCGCGACCGAGGACCACAACGTCCCGACCGCGAACATCGACCAGCCGATCGCCGATCCGATCTCCCGCAAGCAGATCGACACGCTCCGGGTGAACGCCGAGCAGTTCGACGTCGTCAACTACCCGATGGGGTCGCCGCAGCAGGGCATCGTGCACATCATCGGCCCCGAGCAGGGGTACACCTTGCCGGGCATGACCATCGTCTGCGGCGACTCGCACACGTCGACCCACGGCGCGTTCGGCGCACTGGCGTTCGGCATCGGCACCTCCGAGGTCGAACACGTGCTGGCCACCCAGACCCTCCCCCAGGTCCGCCCGAAGACCTTGGCCGTCAACGTCGAGGGTGAGCTGCGTCCCGGTGTCACCGGCAAGGACGTCATCCTGGCCATCCTGGGCGTGCTCGGCACCTCGGGCGGCATCGGCCACATCGCCGAGTACCGGGGTTCCGCCATCCGGTCGCTGTCGATGGAGGGCCGCATGACGGTCTGCAACATGTCGATCGAGGCGGGCGCAAAGGCCGGCCTCATCGCTCCCGACGAGGTCACCTTCGAGTACCTGAAGGGCCGCCCGCACGCACCGTCGGGTGAGCAGTGGGACTCGGCGGTCGAGGAGTGGCGCACGCTGCACACCGACGAGGGCGCCACGTTCGACAAGGAGATCTTCCTGGACGCGGCCGACATCGAACCGCACGTCTCGTGGGGCACGAACCCCGGCCAGGTCATCCCGCTGTCGGGTGTCGTGCCGACGCCCGAGGACTTCACCGACGAGGTCGAGCGCGACGCCGCCGGCCGAGCGCTGGAGTACATGGACCTGGCCGCCGGCACGCCGTTCAAGGAGGTGAAGGTCGACACGATCTTCATCGGTTCGTGCACCAACGGACGCATCGAGGACCTGCGCGCCGCCGCCGCGGTGGCCGAGGGACGACGGGTCGCCGACGGCGTCCGCACCCTGGTCGTGCCGGGTTCGCACGCCGTGAAGTCGCAGGCCGAGTCCGAGGGCCTCGACCGCATCTTCATCGACGCCGGCTTCGACTGGCGTGAGCCCGGGTGCTCGATGTGCCTGGCCATGAACCCCGACAAGCTGACGCCCGGCGAGCGCGCTGCGTCGACGTCGAACCGCAACTTCGAGGGCCGCCAGGGCCGCGGCGGCAGGACGCACCTGGTGTCGCCCGCCATCGCCGCCGCATCGGCCATCGCCGGACACTTCGCCAGCCCCGACGACCTCTGAGCCGGCTCCGCCGACTCCCGCCGACTCCCGCCCAACCGAACGCACGCACCCGCACCAGAACTGAGACCGCCATGGAACCCGTCCACATCATCTCCGGCACCGCCGTCCCGCTCGACCGCTCCGACGTCGACACCGACCAGATCATCCCGAGCGACTGGCTCAAGCAGGTCGAGCGCACCGGCTTCGAGAAGGGCCTCTTCTCGGAGTGGCGCGACGATCCCGACTTCGTGATGAACCGCGAGGAGCACCAGGGCGCCAAGGTCCTGATCGCCGGACCCAACTTCGGCACCGGCTCCAGCCGGGAGCACGCCGTGTGGGCCATCCAGCAGTACGGGTTCCAGGCGGTCGTCTCGCCGCGCTTCGGCGACATCTTCCGCAACAACTCGACCAAGAACGGTCTGGTGCCGGTGCAGGTCAGCGCCGAGGTCGGGCGCATCCTGCTCGACGGGATCGCCGCCGACCCCGCCCTCGAGGTGACCATCGACGTCGACCGGCGCACGCTCGAGGTGCAGGGCCTGGACCTGGTGGTCGACTTCCCCCTCGACGACTCGGTGCGACACCGGTTCCTCAACGGCCTCGACGACATCGGCATCACCCTCACCAACGAGGCCGACATCACCACCTACGAGGCGACGCGGCCGGCCTGGCTGCCCACCTCGGCCGCCGTCTGACCCACCGGAGCCGCGTCCCGGGTGCGGACCAACCGGGTGCGAACACGCCGGCTGCCGCCGGCATCAGTGCACCCGCTACGCGAGCCCCGGCGTTCCGGGTGCGATCGCGCCGGCCCCGGCCGGCATCAGTGCACCCGCTACGCGGGTGGGCTGGGTGGGGCGGACGAGCTCAGCGAGCGGAACGGACCGCTCGACCGGGGGCCCAGTCCTCGCGGTGGTCGGACCGTTTCGCGAGCGGACGGAAGGTCACGCTGATCCTCGGCCCACCGTGACGTGACCGCGGCACCTGGTGCTCCCACCGGTGCTGACATGCCCCACCCATCACCAGCAGATCGCCACCCGCGGGAGTGAACGTGGTGCTCGGACCGCCGCCCTTCGGGCGCAGCTGGAACTTCCGGGTGGAACCGAGCGACACGATGGCCACCGGCGGATCCTTGTGCGCCCGTCCGATCCGATCGGCGTGCCAGGCGACGGCGTCGTCGCCCGAGCGGTACCAGTTGAGCCAGAGCCCGTTCATCGGCACGTCGTACCGACGCGCCAGGGAGTCGGCCATGCGCCGCACGATCGCCGGGGTGCGACGGTCGCTGACCCGCAGGCCGGCGGACAGCCGGGGCTCCTCGACCATCTCGCCGTACATCGGCCGGGAGGCGTGGTGCCACATGTCGGTGCGGGCGAGCCGCTCGTAGAGCTCCATCTGCCCACCCAGCCAGCCGTGGATCTGGTCGATCCAGCAGTCGGCGTCGAGCCAGGTCCGGTTGACCGCCGCATCGGCGCGGATCTCGAGGTCGCCGGTGCCGAAGAGTGATCCCTGCATCACGCTCACCCCGACAGCCTAACCGAACGGGTGTTCGACCGCCACGGTCGCGCAATTCCGTTCTGGATCGGGGGTCGACGCCCCGGATCCAGATCGGAATTCGGGCGACGGCGGCGGGGCCGGGAACCAGATCTGCGCGGTGCTCGTCAGAACCGTCAGCTGAACGAGCACGAGGAGCAGGTCATGCGATCCAGCACCACCACCCGGGGCGCCGCCCGCCGGGGACCCCGCACCACCATCCGGTTCGCCACCGTCGCCGCAGCGGTCGCAGCGGTCGCCGTGCTCGGCGGCTGCACCGACGACTCGGGCTGGGGCACTCCCCCTTCGACGATCCCGCTCGTCGAGGCGACCGAGGTCTCACCGCTGCGCGTCGTCGACGACTGCGAACAGCTCGTCGAACAGGCCCGACCGACGCTTCTCGCCGCGGCCTCGTCCATGTGGCCCGAGGACGTGGCGACCACGACCATGGCGACCGACTTCGACAGCGCCGGCGGCTCGGCCGCAGGGAGCGCAGAGGACCGGGCCGCCGTCGAGTCGTCCGCCCCGCCGTCCGCCGACGGATTCGCGGCACCGAGCTCCGAGGCGGCCTCGGCCGGGGGCGCGGAGTCGGCGCAGCGGCTCGCAGCCGACTCGGACGCGCCGACGGGCACCAACAACCAGGAGGTCGGTGTCGACGAGTCGGACCTGGTGAAGACCGACGGCGCTCGGATCGTCTCGGTGGTCAACGGGGTGCTCCGGGTCACCGAGATCGACGACTCCCCCGCCGTCGATGGCACCCTCGACCTGTCGATCCGCTCGGCCACCGAGCTGTTCCTGCGCGGCGACACGGCGCTGGTGATCGGTTCGACCTACGGCCCGGGTCCGATGGGACGCGGCGCCGGGTTCACATCGGGCGGTGACGTGGTGGTGGACGGCGACATGATGCTGCCCCGCACCTCGGAATCGTCGACCGCCGAATCGTCGACTGCGGGATCGTCGGCCGGAGCCCCGCCGACCACCACCGGACCGACGGCGACCGTGCCGTCACCGGACGACACGACGACCACCGTGCCCGACGATGCGCCGACCACCACGCTGGCGCCCACCACCACCGCTCCCACCACGACCGCTCCCGCCACCACGGTGCCGTCGACGACCGTGCCGACGACCGAACCGCCCACCACCGAACCCGTGCCGATCGAGCCGTCGCCGTTCGCGGCGGGCACCACGTTGACGCTCGTCTCGCTCGAGGATCCTGCGGCACCGCGGGTGATCCAGACCGCCGAGGTCGAGGGCTCGCTCGTGTCGGCCCGCCAGGTCGGCGGTACCGCACGCATCGTGCTGCGCAGCGAGCCGATCGCCATGTACGACATGATGACGGCCACCGACGGCGCGTCGGCCCGAGCGATCGCCGCCGAGCTCGACAGCGACGCGCTGCTGCCCCGCATCGCGGTCGACGGCGACGTCGCCCCCTTGGGCGGCTGTGGCGACGTGCTGCTCACACCTGCAGCGGTCCAGCCCGCTGCCGTGTCCGACCCGACGATGGGTGCCACGTCGCAGTCGGCGTCGAGTTGGTCGTCGCAGCCGATGCCGAGCACGGTGACGGTCCTGACCGTCGGCGAGACCCTCGACGACGTGCAGCCGGTGAGCGTGCAGGGCAGCGCCGAGACGATCTACGCGTCGACCGACGCGCTCTACGTCGCAGCCAACAACTGGGACCAGGCGGGCTCCCGCACCGACGTGCACCGCTTCGATCTGCCCGCAGAGGGGCCGGCCACCTACTCCGGCTCCGGACGGGTCCCCGGGCGCCTGCTCAATCAGTTCTCGCTCTCGGATCACGACGGCGCGCTGCGGATCGTCACCACCGTCGACGGACCCGTCGGCACGCCTGACGGTGCGGCGACCACGCTGGCACCGATGCCCGGCGGTGGAGAGACCACCACCGAGATGTTCCTGCCGAGCACCTCGGCGAGGCTCACGGTGCTCGACACCGAGGGTGACACGCTCGACGAGATCGGGCACCTCGACGGCCTCGGGGTCGGCGAAGAGGTGCAGTCGGTCCGCTTCATGGGCGACACCGGCTACGTCGTGACGTTCCGCCAGACCGATCCCCTCTACGCGCTCGACCTGAGCGACCCGCGGGCGCCGCGCGCACTGGGCGAGCTCAAGATCCCCGGGTTCTCGGAGTACCTGCACCCGATCGGTGACGGCCTGCTGCTCGGCATCGGCCGCGACGCCGATCCGACGACCGGTATGGACCTCGGGTTCAAGGCGTCGCTGTTCGACGTCTCCGACCCCGCGGCGATGGTCGAGGTCGACCAGCTGATCGTGCCGAACGCGTGGTCCGACGTGAGCTCGGATCACAAAGCGTTCACGTGGGACGCGGAGCGCTCACAGGCGATCTTCCCGATCGACAGCGGCGGCCCATCGGGTACGGGAGCCATCGTGTTGCGCGTCAGCGGCGGTCAGCTCACCGAGGTGGCGCGGATCGCCCACACGACGCCCATGGGACAGCTCGCCCCGATGCGGTCGATCGTGGTCGACGACGATCTGTGGACCCTGTCCTACGGCGCACTCGGTCGCTCCGATGCCGCGTCGCCCGACTCGGTCGAGCTCGTCGGCTTCTGAGCTCGACGTCGGCCCGGCGGCCTCGGAGGGAGGGGCCGTCGGGCTGATGCGACGATCAGCCGAGCCAGCCGATCAGCGGATGGATCCCGAGGCGGTCAGTTGATCGAGTCGACCGAGACGACGCCGTCGGTGCCGCGCAGCGCCTCGACCGCGGAGTCGGGCACGGCACGGTCCGTGGCGAGCACCATGAGCGCCTTGGCGCCCTCGGGCGATGAGCCGACGGCCATGTCGTCGATGTTCACGCCGGCCTCGCCGACGAGCGAGCCGACCTTGCCGATCATGCCCGGCTGGTCCGCGTTGCGGACCACCAGCAGGTGCTCCGCCGGCGGCACGTCGATGGTGTGGTCGTCGATCATCACCAGGCTGGGTGTGGCCTTCAGCCCGACGAGCGTGCCGGCGACGCTGTGGTCGCCGCCCCGCACGGTGATCAGGTTCACGTAGTCACGAGCGGTGGTCGTCGAGGTGGGACGCACCTCGAGGCCGCGCTCCTCGGCGATCTGCGGGGCGTTCACGTACGACACGGGGTCGCTCGAGGTGGCCGAGAAGTAGCCCTTGAGCGCCGAGAGCGTGAGGATGCGGGTGTCGAACTCGGCGATCTGGCCCTGGTACTCGATCTCGAGGCTGTCGGGACCCGAGGCGCACAGGCCGCCGAAGATGCGGCCGATCTGCTCGGCGAGCGCCAGGTACGGGCGAACGACCTCGGACGCCTCGGCGGCCGACACGTTCACGGCGTACGGCACGAAGTCGCCGGCGAGGGCGAGCTCGACCATGTCGGCGATCGTGTCGCCGGCCTTGTCCTGCGCCTCGGCGGTCGACGCACCCAGGTGCGGGGTGACCACGACGCTGTCGAGACCGAACAGCGGCGAGTCGGTGCAGGGCTCGGTGGCGAAGACGTCGATGCCGGCGCCGGCGACACGCCCCTCGGCGATGGCATCGGCCAGGGCCTGCTCGTCGATGATGCCGCCACGGGCGACGTTGATGACCCGCAGCGACGGCTTGGCCTTCGCCAGCAGCTCGGCGTCGATCAGGTTCGCCGTCTCGGGCGTGCGGGCCAGGTGCAGCGTGATGAAGTCGGAGCGTGCGATCAGGTCGTCGAGGGGCAGCAGCTCGACGCTCAGCTGACGGGCGCGGTCCTCGGACACGAACGGGTCGTAGGCGACCAGCTTCATGCCGAAGGCGAGTGCACGCTGGGCGACCAGCTTGCCGATGCGTCCCAGGCCGATGATGCCGAGCGTCTTGTCGGACAGCTCGACGCCGGTCCACTTGGAGCGCTCCCAGCGGCCCTCCTTCAGCGCGGCGCTGGCCTGGGGCACGTTGCGCGCCTGTGCGAGCAGCAGCGCCATCGTGTGCTCGGCGGCCGACAGCGTGTTCGACTGCGGGGCGTTGACCACCATGACACCGCGTTCGGTCGCCGCGGCGACGTCGACGTTGTCGAGACCGATCCCGGCGCGACCCACCGCGATCAGGTCGGTGCCCGCGGCCAGGACCTCGGCGGTCACCTGCGTGGCGGAACGGATGATCAGCGCGTGCGCGCCGACGATGGCACCGAGCAGCTCCTCCGGAGAGAGGCCCTCCTGCACATCGACCTCATGGCCGGCGTCGCGCAGACGCTGCAGGCCTCCATCGGCGATCTTCTCGGTGACCAGGACTCGCATCGTCCCATCCTGCCCGAGTGCCTCCGCGAGCGGCCAGCCCGAACTGCTTCGTGACGACACTTTCGGGGTACCGGTGACAGGTCATCCGACACGCCTGGACGACGACGACTGGGGCCACGACATGCGAACCATCCGATCCGACCAGCCCGCACCCCGCCGCACGGTCCTGCGCCGTGTCACCGCGACCGCCGTCGGCGCCGTGGCGCTCGCCGCTGTGGCGTGTGCTCCGACGACGCCGACTGATCCGCCGACGACCGCGCCACCGACGAGCGCGCCGCCCACCACGGCGCCGGCCGACGGACCGCTGCGGGTGGTCGAGCAGATCCCCGGCTTCGACCGACCCTGGGAGCTCCGCTTCACACCCGGCGGCGTCCCGCTCGTCACCGAGAAGGCCGGTCGGGTGGTCACGGTCGGCCAGGGCCAGCGCCGGATCGTCGGCGACGTCCCGGGGGTGGTCGCCAACGGCGAGGGCGGGCTCATGGGCCTGGCGGTCGACCCCGGCTACGCATCGAACCGCCGCGTCTACGTGTGCCACACCTCGGCCAGCGACGTCCGGGTCGTCCGGTTCACCGTCGGGTCGGGCGAGTCCTCGCTGACCGAGGCCACACCGGTGCTCACCGGCATCCCGTCGGGCTCCGGCAACCGCCACCAGGGCTGTCGCCTCGCCTTCGGGTCGGCGGGTGAGCTGTGGGTGACCACCGGCGACGCCACCATCCCGACCGCCCCCGCCGCCCGCGGCAACCTGGCGGGCAAGGTGCTGCGCATGACCGCCGCCGGCGCCCCGTGGCCCGGCAACCCCGCCGAGACCGAGCCCGGCGCGGGATGGCATCCGCTCGTCTACACCCGAGGGCACCGCAACGTGCAGGGCATCGCCGTGCGTCGCTCCGACGGAGCGGTCTTCACCGTCGAGCACGGCACCGGCTGCGACGACGAGGTGAACCGGCTGGTCGCGGGAGCCGACTACGGCTGGGACCCGGTGGGTCCGACCGGCGGCTACGACGAATCGAAGCCGATGACCAAGGCGGGAGCGACCGGCGCGGTGTGGTCGAGCGGATGTCCGACCGTCGCACCCTCGGGCGCAGCGTTCCTCGACGGGTCCCAGTGGGGACGACGCAACGGCCTGCTCGCGGTCGCCATGTTGAAGCAGCAGCGGCTCACGCTCATGGACGTGAGCAACTCCTCGGCCGGCGGCGGCGGGGTCGTCGAGCACCACTTCGATCCGTCGCGGCGGCTGCGCAGCGTCGTCCAGGGTCCCGACGGCAGCCTCTGGATCGTGGCCGACGGGTCCGGTGCCCCGCTGCTCCGCGTCACCGACTGACCCCTACGCTGCCCGGCGTGGAACCGATCAGGACCCGACGAGAGCCTCCTGCGTTCCACCGCGCCGTCGTCGTCGACCGCCACGACCTCGGGGGACGGCTCACCGGCGTCGATCTGCGATTCGACGACCTCGGGTGGCTCGACGGGGTCGAACCCGCAACGAGCGTCCGCCTCCTCCTGCCGCCGTCGCCGGGAGCGGCGCTCGAGATCCCGCAGTGGAACGGCAACGAGTTCCTGCTCGCGGACGGCTCGCGACCCGCCCTCCGCACGCTCACTCCCCTGTCGACCGCGGGTGACGTGCTCCGACTGGCGATCCTGCGCCACGGCGAGAGCCCGCTGTCGTCGTGGCTCGAGCGCAGCGGCCCCGGCGACGAGGTCGCCGTCTCGGGCCCGGGTCGAGGACTGACGCCGGACCCCGCCGTGCACGACTGGGTCCTCGCGGGCGACCAGAGCGCGATCCCGGCGATCATGACGCTGCTCGAGGCGATCGCGCCCACGGCGACGATCCGTGTGCTCATCGAGGTGGACGACACCGACGACCGGCCGCCGATGCCGAGCCACGAGGGCGCCTCGGTCGACTGGGCCGCGCCGAGTCCCGGTGCACCTCCCGGCGACACCCTGGTGCAGCGCCTCGAGCCGGTCACGTGGTCACCCGACACCCTGTTGTGGGCAGCGGGTGAGGCCGCCGCGATGCAACGCATCCGACGCCAGCTCGACCGAGGCACGACGCCCCGCTCGATGACCGTCGTGCGCGGCTACTGGAAGCTGAACGGCGCGTCGAGCCCGGCGGGTTCGAAGCCGAGCACCGCGCCGTAGAAGGCGAGCTCGGTCTCGAGCGCGCGGACCACGGTGTCGGCGTTGTGGAAGCCGTGACCCTCGCCCTCGAAGAGCACATAGGCGTGCGGCACATCGTTGTCGACCAACGCGTCGACGAGGACCTCGGCCTGCGACGGCGGCACGACGCGGTCCTCGGCGCCCTGGAGCAGCAGCACCGGGCGGTCGAGGCGCTCCGCGTGGAACAGGGGTGATCGGGCGCGGTAGGTCTCGGCGTCGTCGGGCAGCACGCCGACGAGGCCGTCGAGGTAACGCGACTCGAACTTGTGGGTGTCAGTGGCGAGCGCGGCGAGATCGGTCACGCCGTAGAGGCTGCACGCAGCGGCGAACGCTCCGGGCGCGCCCCGCTCGGCCTGGAAGCAGAGCACGGCGAGGGCGGTGAAGCCACCCGAGGAGCCGCCCCGGATCACGCACCGGAGCGGATCGACCCGCCCGGTCGCGGCCAGGTGGCGGGTGACCGCGATGCAGTCCTCGACATCCGCGTCGCCCCAACGGCGCCGCAGCAGGTCGCGGTAGCGGCGCCCGTACCCCGTCGAACCGCGGTAGTTCACGTCGGCCACGGCGAAACCCCGGGTCGTCCAGAACTGCACGCTGGTCGAGAACTCCGAACGAGCCGCGGCCGTCGGGCCGCCGTGGATCCGGACCACCAGCGGCGGCAGCTCGCCCTCGGGTGCGACGTGGTCGCCGCTCGCCGGCGGGTAGAAGAGGGCGTGGGCCACCTCGTCCCCTGCGGTGCCGGTGGGGAAGGTCACGGGCACCGGCCGGGAGATCCACGCCGGGGCCACGGGAGCGGCGGGCCGGCGCAGGTCGACCGCGGTCCCGGTGTCGACGTCGAGCAGCCACACCGACGTGGGTCGGTCCGGTGATCCGCCGACCACACCGACGCGGCCGCCGGCGACGACCAGGTGCTCGACCGAGCTGAACTCGTGGCCCGACCAGGCGACGCTCGATCCCGTGGCCGGATCGAACACGCGGATCGAGTCGAGGCCGTCCGCGGAGGCGGCGTACACGACCCGGCCATCACCGGTGAACCCGTAGCGCGCCCCACCGGCGACCCATCGTGGCTCGCCGACCTCTTCACCGACGCCGGGCACGAGCGCGTCGAGGCCGTCGCCCGAGGCCTCGTCCGGGCAGCCGGGACGAGGCGCACGGCGCAGGTGCCACCAGTCGTCGGTGTCGTCGCACCACCAGAGGTGCCCGTCGGGTGACCACTCCGGCAGCGTCACCGAGACCGGACGCCCGAGCTGACGGGCCTGCCCGGCGGCGTGCCCACCGGCGACACGTCGCGCGCTCCCCAACCGCACGCCGAAGGCATCGGTGGCGAGCTCAGCGGCCCAGAGCTCGGCGGCGTCCCAGGGCATGTCGGGGTGGTCCCAGCGCAGCCACGCGAGCTGGCGTCCGTCGGGCGAGACGCGGGGTGCGGCGACGAAGTCACCCGCGCCGGGTGCGTCGCCGCCGACGAGCAGGTGCTCGGTGCCCGACGCGACGTGCACGGCGACGAGCTCGTTGCACACGACCGCGCCCGCATCGCCCGGGTGGCGCTCACGCTCGCAGACGAACCAGTGCCCGTCGGGTGTGACGTCGCCCGCGGCGAACCGATGGGGGTTGCCCTCGAGCGAGGGCGGCGTGACCTGTTCGACGCGGTGACCGCGAGCGGAGTGTGCGTCCCTCGGGAGACCGACGATGCGCTGCGAGCGCTCGTCGACCCAGTAGACGTGGTCGGCGCCGAGCCAGAACGCGCCGCCGCCGTACTCGTTGACCCGCGTCCTGGCGCGCACCGAGCTCGGACCGACGTCGGCCACCGACGCCTCGCCGTCGATCACGGCGCCGGCGACCAGGGCGGTGCGCCCCTCTGCCGGTCGGGACTCGGCCCACCACAGTCCGCCGCCGGTCGGATCGATCGCGAGGCCGGCGAACCGGGTGCCGGCGTCGGCCGCGGCCCGCGGTGACAGCGGTGAGGCCCAGGAGCCGTACGGCGCGGCGATCACCGGCGGATCAGCCGATCCGGATCAGGAACGACCGGCGACGAACGCGGCGACACGGTCGATGCCCGCTTCGAGGTCGTCGTCGCCCAGCGCGAACGAGAACCGGCCGTAGCCGGGCGACCCGAACGCCTCGCCCGGGACGAACGCGACCTTGGCGCGCTCGAGGATGAGATCGGCGAGCTCGACGGTGGTCGACGCCGAGACACCACCGAAGTCGACGCCGAGCAGACCGGTGAGGTTCGGATAGGCGTAGAAGGCGCCCTCGGGCTCGAGGCAGGTGACACCGGGGATGTCGGCGAGCTTGCGGTGGATCACCTTGCGGCGACGATCGAACACGGCGCGCATGTCCTGCACCGCGGTCAGGTCGCCCTGCACCGCGGCGAGCGCGGCGGCCTGCGCGACGTTGCAGACGTTCGAGGTGAGGTGCGTCTGGAGGTTGGTGGTGGCCTTGACCACGTCGGCGGGGCCGATCAGCCAGCCCACGCGCCAACCGGTCATCGCGTACGTCTTGGCGACGCCGTTGAGGATCACGCACTGCTCGGCGAGCTCGGGCACGACCCGGAGGATGGAGTGGAACTCGGCGTCGCCGTAGACGAGGTGCTCGTAGATCTCGTCGGTGATGACGACGATGCCGTGCTCGAGCGCCCAGCGACCGATGGCCTCGATCTCGTCACGCGGGTACACCGCGCCCGTCGGGTTGGACGGCGACACGAAGACGAGTGCCTTCGTGCGCGGGGTGCGGGCGGCTTCGAGCTGCTCGACGGTCACCCGGAAGCCGGTGGACTCGTCGGTGGGCAGCACCACCGGCACACCGCCGGCGAGCGCGATGGGCTCCGGGTAGGTGGTCCAGAACGGCGCCGGGAGGAGGACCTCGTCGCCCTCGTCGACCAGGACGGTGAAGGCCGAGTACACGGCCTGCTTGCCACCGTTGGTGACGACGACCTGTTCGGGAGCGACCTGCACGCCCGAGTCGCGCAACGTCTTGTCGGCGATGGCGGCGCGCAGCGCGGGCAGGCCCGCCGCCGGCGTGTAGCGGTGGTTCGACGGCACGCGACACGCGGCCGCAGCGGCGTCGACGATGTAGTCGGGCGTCGCGAAGTCGGGCTCGCCCGCTCCGAAGCCGATGACCGGCTCGCCCGCCGCCTTCAGCGCCTTGGCCTTGCTGTCGACGGCGAGGGTTGCCGACGGCGTGATCGCAGCGACTCGGCGAGCGATCCGCGACGGTGCGGACTGGTCGGGCGGAGAGGTGGTCATGGACGAGAAGCTATCGGGCGGCAGCGACATCCTCGAACGGGTTCGCCCGGGGGTCCCGGGGCCGCGAGACTTGGACACCGTGACCCCCGACATCGCCATCCCCGATGACCTCCTCCCCCACGACGGCCGGTTCGGCTGTGGTCCGTCACGGATCCGCCCCGAAGCCGTCGAGATGCTGGCCGGCTCCGCCGGGCACTACCTGGGAACGAGCCACCGCCAGGCCGCCGTCCGCTTCAAGGTGAGCGAGCTGCGCAACGGGCTCGCCGAGCTGTTCTCGCTGCCCGACGGCTACGAGGTCCTGCTGGGCAACGGCGGGACGACCGCGTTCTGGGATGCCGCGACCTTCGGGCTGATCGACGAGCGGTCCCAGCACCTGAGCTTCGGCGAGTTCTCCTCGAAGTTCGGCAAGGCCGTCGCCGCGGCGCCGCACCTGGGTGAGCCGCAGATCATCTCGGCCGACCCGGGTGATCACCCGCTGCCCGTCGGCGAGGCCGGGATCGACGCCTACTGCCTCACCCAGAACGAGACCTCGACGGGTGTGGCCATGCCGCTGCAGCGCCCCGACGGCGCCGACGACGACGCCCTCGTGCTCGTCGACGCGACCTCTGCGGCTGCCGGGCTCCGCTTCGACCCGAACCAGGTCGACGTCTACTACTTCGCGCCGCAGAAGTGCCTCGCCTCGGACGGCGGGCTCTGGCTCGCCGCCTGCTCGCCCCGTGCGATCGAGCGCATCGAGCGCATCGCCGCGAGCGACCGCTGGGTGCCGGCGTTCTTCGACCTGGGTGTCGCGCTCGACAACTCCCGCAAGGACCAGACCTACAACACCCCGGCCCTGGCCACGTTGTTCCTGGCGACCGAACAGGTCAACTGGATCAACGAGAACGGCGGGCTCGAGTTCTCCGCCGGCCGCTGCGACACCTCGGCGGCCACCATCTACGACTGGGCAGAGGCGCACGCTGCGGCGACCCCGTTCGTGTCGGACCCGGCCAAGCGCTCCCACGTGGTGGCCACGATCGACTTCGACGACGCCGTCGACGCCTCGACCGTCGCGGCCGTGCTGCGCGACAACGGCATCGTCGACGTCGAGCCGTACCGCAAGCTCGGACGCAACCAGCTGCGCGTCGCGCTCTTCCCCGCGATCGACCCCTCCGACATCGAGGCGCTGACCCACTGCGTCGACCACGTGATCGAGCAGCTGGGCTGAACCCGGCCTGCCGACATGACGGGCGTCACACCTGACAGACTCTCGTGGATCGGGACGACGGGACAGCCCCGTGGTCCGGTCCAGGGGGATCAGGAATGTCGAGCACGCAGGACACCGCCACCGGCGCGAACGCCGTCGCGGGCATCAGGGAGCAGCTGACCGGGCCGGGCGGCCCCTTCGAGATCGTCCGCGACGTCGTCGCCGGCGTCGAGATGAAGGTCTTCAAGGACCGCTTCCCCAGCCTGCGGGTGGTCGCGCAGTTCGGCGCGGCGCACGGTGACAAGGAGTTCATCGTCTACGGCGACCGTCGCATCACCTTCGCCGACTTCCTGGCCTCGGCGAACTCGGTCAGCAACGCGCTGCTCGAGCTGGGTGTGGCCAACGGCGACCGGGTCGCCGTGCTCGCACAGAACTGCCCCGAGTGGTGCACGACGTTCTGGGGCACCGTCGACATCGGCGCGGTGCTCGTCGGCCTCAACGGCTGGTGGAACACCGACGAGATCATCTACGGCCTCGAGGACTCCGGCGCCCGGATCCTGGTGGTCGACGCGAAGCGCTACGAGCGCATCGCCGACGCGGTCGACGCCATCGACACCCTCGAGCGCATCTACCTGATCGACGGCGACGCCTCGGCCGCCGCCAGCCCGAAGGTGCACGCCTTCGAGGAGCTCGTCGCCGAGCCGACCGCGACCTTCCCCGAGGTCCCGATCGACGAGGAGGACCACGCGGTCATCTTCTACACCTCGGGCACCACGGGTCGACCGAAGGGGGCGATCAGCTCACACCGCAACATGGTCGCCAACCTGCAGAACACCGTGTTCCTGCTGACGGCGACCTCGATGGCGCAGGCTGCCGCCGCCGCGGGTGACGAGAGCGAGTCGCTCACCCCGCCCGGGTCCCAGCCGGTCGCGTTGTTCAGCGCACCGTTGTTCCACGTCGCCGGGTGCCACTCCACCCTCGTCGTCGGGATGATGGGCGGGCTGAAGCTGGTGATGATCGAGGGCAAGTTCGACCCGGTCAAGGCCCTGTCGCTGATCGAGGCCGAGCGCGTCACGTTGTGGACGGCGGTGCCCACGATGGTGTGGCGGGTCTGCGGGGCGCCGGAGCGCCACGACTACGACACGTCGTCGGTCATCTCGGTCAGCTTCGGAGGCTCCCCGTCGGCCGACGAGATGCAGCGCCGTGTGCGCGAGACCTTCCCCAACATCAAGGCCACGACCAACGCGTACGGGCTCACGGAGTCGTCCTCGGCGGCCACCACGCTGTCGGGCGCCGATGCGCTCCTGAAGGCCGATTCGGTCGGGCTCCCGATGCCGACGGTCGACGTGGCGATCGCCGCCCCCGACGGCACCCACCTGGGCACCGGCGAGACGGGCGAGGTCCTGCTGCGCGGCCCGATCATCATGCCGGGCTACTGGAACAAGCCCGAGGCGACGGCGTCGACGGTGATCGACGGCTGGTTGCACACCGGCGACATCGGGCACCTCGACGACGAGGGCTACCTGTTCATCACCGACCGGGCGAAGGACATGCTGATCCGGGGTGGCGAGAACATCTACTGCGTCGAGATCGAGAACCGGCTCGTCGAACACCCGGCCATCGCGGACGCCGCGGTGATCGGCGTGCCCCACGAGACACTCGGCGAAGAGGTGAAGGCCGTCATCGAGGTCGCCGAGGGCGCCGAGGTCACCGACGACGCGATCCGCCGGTGGGTCGTCGAGGTGCTCGCCCCGTACAAGGCACCCACCCACATCGACCGCTGGGACGGCAAGCTGCCCCGCAACGCGTCGGGCAAGCTGCTCAAGAACGTGCTGCGCGGCGAGGGCGTGGTCAGCTTCGCCGAGACGATGTAGCCGGCCGCGCTGCTCCGTACACTCCTCGCCATGACCGAAGCACCGCCCGACGGCGACTACGACGCGTTCGTCATCGACGTGGTCGACGAACCCGACGGACAACGCCTCGACCTGACGATCATCGCCGGTGAGCTCAAGGGACAGGTGGTCTCGGTGTCGACCGCCGAGCAGCTCGGCGACGTCGCGTCGCTGATCGGCATGCCGGCGACGCTGCACGTGCGCGACGGATCCCCCGCCGTCACCATCGACGACTGAGCACGACGCCGACGGTCAGAACGAGCGCCAGAAGAGGTAGCCCGACACCGTCACTCCCACGAGCACCACGCACACGCGCAGCAGGCGCTCGTCGATGCGGCGGGCGATGGCCGCACCGGCGTATCCACCGACCAGCGTGGTCGGCGCTGCGACGGCGACATATCCCCACTGCACCGGTCCGAACAACCCGAACACCGCGACGCTCACCGACGCGTCGACCAGTGAGATCAGGGCCTTCGACGCGTTGAGGTTGCGCAGCGTGTCGCGCACGGTCAGCCCGAGCACCGCCAGCACCATCACCCCGAGCCCGCCACCGAAGTAGCCGCCGTAGATCGTGGCGAGGAACACGGCGACGACCGCCGCGGCGTTCGGCTGGTTGGTCAGCGCGGACCGGTCCGAGAGCCGCTTCCTCACGACCGGCTGCAGCGCCGTCAGGGCCGTCGCCCCGAGCACCAGCCACGGGACGATGACGTCGAAGGCCTCGCCCGGGGTGACCAGCAACAGGATGCAGCCGAGCGTCGAGCCCGCCAGCGTCGCCGCGACGAACCGCGGCATCATCGACCGCTGGGCCCGGATCTCGGAGCGGAACCCCCCGACACCACCCGCGTAGCCCGCCCAGGTCGACACCGAGTTCGTGACGTTCGCCGCGAGGGGCGACATGCCGGTCAGCAACAGGACCGGGAAGAGGATGAGCGAGCCGCCGCCGGCGATGCTGTTGACGACGCCGCACGCGGCGCCCGCGACCGCCACGGCGAGGAGCGACCAGAGGTTCATCGGGCGCCGATGGTACGCCCACCGCGAGCCGGCTCCTGCACGGACCCGACCGCGTCAGGTCGGGGCCGTGCAGAGAGCCTCGGGCGATGTTCAGCCGTTGGCTGGGCCGGTTCAGCCGTTGGCTGCGGCGGCGAAGCCCTTGTCGAGGTCGTCGATGATGTCCTCGAGGGACTCCAGGCCGACCGACAGGCGGATCAGCCCGGGGTGCACACCGGAGCCGGTCTGCTCGGTCTCGGTCAACTGGCTGTGGGTGGTCGACGCCGGGTGGACCACCAGGCTGCGCACGTCGCCGAGGTTGGCGAGATGGCTGTGCAGCTCGAGGGCCTCGACGAAGCGCTTGCCGGCGTCACGACCACCGGAGAGCACGAACGACGGGACGGAGCTGGCTCCCTTCGGCAGGTACTTCTCGAGGCGACCGTTCCACGGGCTGGACGCGAGACCGGCGTAGTTCACCGATTCGACCTGTGCGTGGCCCTCGAGGTACTCGGCCACCGCGAGCGCGTTCGCCACGTGACGGTCCATGCGCAACGAGAGCGTCTCGACGCCCTGGATGATGAGGAAGGCGTTGAACGGCGAGACGGCGGCACCCATGTCGCGGAGCAACTGCACCCTCGCCTTGATGATGTACGAGCCGGGGCCGAGCGCCGGCCAGAACGCCAGGCCGTGGTAGCTGGCATCCGGCTCGGTGAACTGCGGGAACTTGTCGTTCGAGGAGAAGTCGAAGCTGCCGCCGTCGACGATCGCTCCCGCGATCGAGTTGCCGTGACCGCCCAGGAACTTCGTGGCGGAGTGCACCACGATGTCGGCGCCGTGGGCCAGCGGCTGCACCAGGTAGGGCGTCGCGACGGTGTTGTCGACGATGAGCGGCACGCCGTTGGCGTGGGCCACCTCGGCGACCGCCTCGATGTCGAGCACGTCGTTGCGCGGGTTGCCGATCGACTCTGCGTAGAACGCCTTGGTGTTCGGACGGACCGCCGCGGCCCACGCCTCGAGGTCGTCGGGGTCGTCGATGAAGCTGACCTCGATGCCGAACTTGGGCAGCGTGTAGTGGAACAGGTTGTAGGTGCCGCCGTAGAGCGACGCCGAGGAGACGATGTGGCTGCCGGCCTCTGCCAGATTCAGGATCGCGATGGTCTCGGCGGCCTGGCCGGAGGCGACGACCAGTGCGCCGGGCAGGCCGACGGCGGTGTCGGGAGCACCCTCGAGCGAGGCGATGCGGGCCTCGAGCACGCCCTGGGTCGGGTTCATGATGCGGGTGTAGATGTTGCCGATCTCGGCGAGGGCGAACAGGTTCGCCGCATGGTCCGAGTCACGGAACTGGTACGCCGTCGTCTGGTAGATCGGCGTCGCGCGTGCGCCCGTGGTCGGGTCGGGTCCTGCTCCCGCGTGGATCTGGCGGGTGTCGAAACCCCACTGCTCGCTCATCGGTGACTCCTCGTCGTCGTCGTCGTCGGCCCGCTGCTGGTCGGGCAGGCCGCGGCCACCCTAGACCGGAGAAACCCGACCAACAAGGTCGTAATTAGCGCCGGCTGCTCACGTCGAGGGAGTGCCATCGGCCGATTCGCGCACGCCGGCGGCCGCGACGTCGAGCACTCTCGTGCGCCCGTCGCTCTGCGCCAGACCGTCCGCCAACTGCTCCGCGCTGCCGGCGCTCACGAGCGCAGCGACGGTCGGACCCGAACCCGAGAGCCACGCGGCGAGCACGCCCTCGGAGGCCAGGAACGCGTCGAGGGTCGACGCGGCGTCGGGACGTGCCGCGAGGCGTGACGGCTGGTGCAGTCGGTCCTCACAGGCCACCCGGAGCACCGACAGGTCGCCCGTCGCGACCGCCGCGACCCACAGCGACGACCGGGCGAGCGACCAGGCTGCGTCGGCCAGCACGACGTCGTCGGCCAGCACCCGGCGCGACGCGTCGGTCGAGGTGGAGCGTTCGGGCGACCAGACGACGATCGACACGCCCTCGGGCATGGCGAGCGATCGCGCCGTGGTGCCGGCGGCGACGGTGAACCCGCCGAACGCCGAGGCCGCCGCGTTGTCGGGGTGGCCCTCGAGCTCGGTCGCGACCTGGAACGCCCGGGTGCGCGCCGTGTCGTGCGCCGCGCCCGTGCGACGTGACGCGAGATACGCGCCGGCGACGCGTGCCGCACCGGAGAACCCCAGACCGCGGCCCGGAGGGATCGGGCTGCGCCACCACAGAGCTGCGTCGGGATCGCCGCCGGCGGCGACGAAGGCGATCGCGGCGGGGTGCGTCGGTTCGGCGGCGAGCCAGTCCTCGGGGTGCTCGTCGGCGCTCAGCCCGAACGGCAGATCGAGCGCCAGACCGAGACAGTCGAACCCCGGGCCGAGGTTCGCCGACGAGGCGGGAGCGGTGACGATCACACGGTCAGGGTACGCGGCGGCGTCGACGGCACCGACACGCACCCGGACGCGGCACCGGCGTGACCCGGGAC
>JALYWI010000143.1 GCA_030852785.1 Actinomycetota bacterium | reverse complement strand
CCGCCGGGGGGATCCGTGCCGGGATCACCGCACGACGCGGCGACCGCGGCCACCACTGCCACACCGACGAGCGCGAGCCGCGTCATCGAACGAGGAGCGCGCCCCACGTCACTCTTCCTGATCCGCGCCGCGAGCTCCCCCACCACCATCTCGTCACCCTACGTGCGCGGTCGCTCGGCGCGGGCCGGTCACGCTCACGGCGATGGCTCCGGCTCTGGCTCTGGCTCCTGGCTCCTGGCTCCTGGCTCCTGGCTCTGGATTGGATCTACGGCGCGGCGACCGCTGCGCCGGACATGGAGCGTGGATCGGCGGCACCGGCGAGCATGCCGTCGTCGCGCACCTCGATGAGCTGCGCGTGACCGAACCCGGCGGGGTCGACGCCCGCGACCTCGACCTCGTGGCCCCTGCGTCGCAGCCCCGGGCTCCAGTCGTCGGGCGCATGGGCCTCGATGCGCACGACCTGGGAGTCGACGTCGGCCCAGGTGTCGAAGCCCGTGCCCTCGGTGCCGGCGGCGGGAGCCAGCACGACACGCGGGGCGTCGATGATCTCACCGGCTTCCCGACCCTCGACGAGCAGTCGGGCCGCCATCTGGAGCACGACCTGCGGCTGGGAGTCACCGCCCATCGTGCCGAGCACGGCGCGCAGGGTGCCGTCGGGCCGGGTGATCAGCGCGGGTGCGAGCGTGTGCGGGGGTCGGCGCCGTGGGCCGTACTCGGCGGGGTGACCCGCCTCGAGCGTGAAGCCGATGCCACGGTTGTGCAGCAGGACCCCGGTGCCCGGCACGGCCACATGGCAGCCGAAGTCCTTGGCGTTCGACTGGATCAGGCTGACGCCCATGCCCGCGGCGTCGACCGCACAGAGGTACATCGTGCCGCCGCCGGTATCGGGGCTCCGTGCGCCCGAGAGGGCCTCCGGATCGAACCGGGCCGCCCGCGTGCGCAGCTGCGAGTCGTCCAGGAGCGCCGCGCCGTCGGCGCCGTCGAAGAGCACCTCTTTACGGTCGTAGCCGGCGAGCCGGGACGCCTCGACCAGCAGGTGCACCCACGCCGCGTCGGACGGATCCGGATGGTCGTCGGGGCCGAGTCCGCACAGCTCGGCGATCCGCGCCGCGGTGAGCGCCAGGTAGCCCTGCGAGGTCGGCGGCGGGGTCCACAGGTCGTGGCCCCACACGCGCAGACCGAGCGGGTCACGCCAGCGTGCCTGGGACTCGGCGAGGTCCTCGTCGGTGTACTCCCCCGCGCCCAGCTCGACGAGCGCCCGTCCGAAGACGCCGCCGTAGAAGCCGTCTCGGCCGTGCTCGGCGATCGCCGCGAGCGTCGCCGCCAGCTCCGGGCGCACCAGGCGCTCCCCCGGCTCGGGTCGGACCGAGGTGAGCTCGTCGCAGCCGTCGGTCACCTCGAGGGTGTGCAACATGAACGACAGGATGGGCGCGGTCGGGAACCCCTCCGCGGCGAGGCGCACGGCCGGTGCCAGCACCTCGGCGAACGGACGACGGCCGTGGCGCTCGTGCAGCGCGAGCCAACCGTCGACGCAGCCGGGCACCGGTGCGGCGGCCACGTCGCCGCGGACCGGCATCGACGTGTGCCCCGCATCGCGGAGGCGTCCGGGATCCGCTCCCGAGCCGGCCCGGCCCGCGGCGTCGAGCACCGTCGGCGGACCCGCCGCGTCGTGCACGAGCACGAACAGGTCGCCACCGATGCCGCAGTAGTGCGGGCTGGTCACCGCGAGCACCGCAGAGGCGGCCACCGCCGCGTCGGCGGCGCTGCCACCTGCGGCCAGCAGTTGCGCACCGGCAGCCGAGGCGAGGTGGTCCACCGTGGCCACGAGGCCGCCGGCGGAGTAGGTGGTGGGCCAGGGCGTGGTGGTGGGCGCGTCCATGGCCTCAGTCTGCGTCGGCGCCGTCCACCAGTCCCGCACCGGAGGGCCGATCGCCCAGCACCGGCGGGCGACCCTTGTCGGCGGGCGCCTTCGAACGGAGGAGCAGGGTCGCGATCGCGAGGACGAGCACGACCAGCGCGAGCACGCCGACCTCGACCATCGCGTCGCGGAAGAGCTGTGGGGTGACCTCGTCGCTGCGCTGGGTGCCGGCGACCAGGACGATCTCCTTGATCGCCGCGATGATGCCGACGAGCAGGAACGGTTCGGCCACCAGGCGACGCTCGCGGATCGTGGTGCGCACGGCGCCCAGCAGTTCGACGAAGACGAAGACGAGCAGCAGCACGCTCAGCATCTGCGTGGCGGCTCGCAGCACCCCCTCGTCGAGGGTCTCGAGGAACGTCTTGACCGAGTCGCCGAGCAGCGCCAGCGCACCGATGACGAGCACCACCGACACCCCGGCGTAGATCAGCAGTTCGACGAACTCGATGACGCTGTCACCGCGCTTCGCGAGCGACCAGCTCCGCAACTTCGCCTCGGCGACCCCCATCTCGGAGGCATGACGTTCGTGCTCCAGCCGACGTCGTTCGGCCAGCTCCTCGCGCTCGTCGCGTGCATCACGCTCGTCGTGTCCGCTCATCGTCTCTCCGTCGGCAGCTGCCCGGCCGTCGTGACCCTTCGAGGGCGGGTCGGCGCGTCTGAGGCGAGGCTCATCACGCGGGTCCGCGGTTGTTTGGTGACCTTGCGCGCTCGGGAATCGGTTGGTCCCACGCACGACCGAGGAGCGCACATGCCGAACACCGACGATGCCAAGGGACGGGTCAAGGAAGCAGCGGGCGACCTGACCAACAACGAGGACCTGAAGAACGAGGGCAAGGTCGACCGGGCTGCCGGCGGCGTCAAGGACAAGGTCGAGGGCGCAGTCGACGCCGTCAAGGACAAGCTGCACAAGGACTGAGTCCCACCTCGCCGCGTCATCGCGTCTGGTCGTCGAGCAGGGCGACCAGGCGTTTCGGCGCGACCGAC
This sequence comes from Actinomycetota bacterium, assembly GCA_030852785.1. GTDB lineage: Bacteria > Actinomycetota > Acidimicrobiia > Acidimicrobiales > Microtrichaceae > JAFAFN01. The sequence goes on along the minus strand of JALYWI010000143.1, from coordinate 10,465 downwards.
CGGTAGGCGTCCTCGATGATCCTCGCGACGTGGTCGGGGTCGGCGTCGACGTCGAGCCGGACGCCGAGCCATCCGCGGTGTCCGACGTAGGCGGGGACGAAGAAGCGGACGGGGTCCTCCTCGACCATCAGCGTCTGCACCCCGGCGGGTGCCGCACACCAGATGGCGAGACGCCCGTCGCCGTGATGGTCGTCGTGGAACATGACGAACGAGGTCTTGTTCCGGATGAAGAAGGTCGGCGCACCGTGGCTCGGTCGCTCACCGACCTCGGGGAGCTCGAGCGCCGCCGCACGCACGAACTCGAGCGCTTCCTCCGGTGTCACCCGCTCAGTCTGCCCGATCCGATGACGTGGACGCGCCGGTGCTGCGTTCCGCTCAGACGGATTCTTCGGCCTCGCGAGCGATCTCGGACAGCTGTTCGAGGGCACGGCGCAGCAGCCGGGACACGTGCATCTGGGAGATGCCGAGCTCTTTGGCGATCGCGTCCTGGCTCATCTCGCCGTAGAAGCGCAGCTCGACGATCCGGCGACCACGGTCATCGAGCTGTTCGAGCAGCGACTCGACGAGGACCTTGTCGACCGAGGCTCCGATGCCGTCTTCTCGTGCGACGATCCGCTCGCCCATCGGTGTGCCGCCGCTCGGCCCCGGGGTCGACAGCGAGCTCGCCTTGTAGGACCGACCGGCGTCGAGCGCTTCGATGACCTGCTCGATGTCGACGCCGAGATGCTCGGCGATCTGCGCAGGTGTCGCGCTGCTGCCGGTCTCCATCTCGATCGACTCGGTCGCGGCCCGCACCCGTGGCAGCAGCTCCTTGACCGAGCGGGACACCGTCCCGCTCCAGGTCTTGTCACGGAAGTGCCGCTTCAACTCGCCGAGGATCGTCGGCACCGCGAAGCCCACGAAGGGCACGCCGCGTTCGGGGTCGTAGCGCTCGACGGCACGGATGAGCGCGAAGTGCGCCACCTGCGTGAGGTCCTCGAGCGGCTCCCCACGGCCGGAGAACCTGCGGGCCACCGCCTCGGCGACGCTGCGGTGTCGGACCACCAGCTCGTTGCGGAGTCGGACCGCGCCGGTGGCCTTGTACTGCTCGAAGAGGACCAGGTTCGCGGCGTCCGCGGCTGCGTCCCGGGGTTCAGGCATCGGGCCGGAGGCCACCGAGAGGTTCCGACGGCACGTGGACGGCACGGTCGAACCAGGCGACGGCCGAGTCCTCGGATGCCACGACGCCGAATGAGCGGGTCGTGGTCGCCAGGACCATCTCGCTCAGCTCGTCGAGCACGTCGATCGCGCCGGGAGCGTCGACACCCTCGATCGAGGCCCGCAGACGGACCAGCGACGGCTCGCCGCCAGCGATCGAGGCGACCACGACCAGGCGGGCGTCGTGCGGGGCGTGCGCCACCAGGTGGGCGCAGATCTCGCCGGTGGCGATGCGCAGGTCTTCCAGGTCGTCGACATCGGCGCCGTGCGACGTCGCCAGACCGACGACCACCAACCGCACCAGCCGGAGCTGCTCGGTGGTGGCCGGGACGTCGAGTCGGACGTACTCGTCGTCGGCGGTCAGGTCGGTTGACGCTCCTGCGTCGTTCACGAGGCGACTTCGATCACGAAGTGCTCGGTCATGCCCGTCACCTCGAGCAGGCGCAGGGTCGCGGCGCTCGGTCGACGGATGACGACCTTGCGGTCGGGTCCTCCGTCGTTGCGCGCACGGATCATGGAACGGAGCCCGCTGGAGTCGACGAAACCGACGGACTCCATCTCGAGCACGAGGTCACCGCCGCCGTCCGCTCCGAGCGCCACGTCGACCGCCTCATCGAGCTGTGGTGCGGTGTGGGCGTCGAGATCGCCGGACAGCGAGATGACCGTTCCCTCCACGCTGACACCGAACACATCATCGACGGACATCACGAACCTCCATCAGCGTCCGACCTGGACGCTTCGACGGGGGTCACGATAGCGGGCGCGCACGACCTCGCGACCGTGCTCACCCGCAGGGGTCAGTTCGGGAGCACCGCCCACACGGTCTTGGAAGCCGGCCGAGCGACGACGCCCCACACCGACGAGACCGCGGCCACGACCATGAGTCCACGACCGGAGATCTGGTCGGAGGCGACCGCTCGGGGTTCGGGGAACCGGTCGACGGCGGGATCGGTGACCGCCACGAGGATGCGCCCTCCGACGTCGACCAGGTCGACGGTGACCCATCCGCGGGCATGTCGTTCGACGTTGGTGGCCAGCTCGCTGGTCGCGAGGATCAGGTCGTCGAGCGAACGTGGCGACGTCGGCGCGTGCGCGCCCACCCACGTCCGCAGCGCCTTGAGCGACGTCGGCGTGGTGTCGCCGGTGAAGACACGACGGGCGTCGCCCTCGTCGCCTCCGGCGGCGATGCGGCTCAGCGCGACCCAGTCGTCGGTGTCGATCGGGGCGTTCGGCGACGGGTAGACCGCCGCCACGACGGCCTCCGGGTCGTGCCGCCGCGCCTCGGCGACGAACGTCGAGAGCGAGAACGGCGAAACCACCAGGTGGTCGAGCACCCGGAAGGAGTCGTCGTCGCTCGTCACGGTGCCGCTGTGCGGTACACCGCCCGGCCACACGACGAGGTGTTGTGGCACTCCCGGATCGCGGATCACTCGCTCTCGCTGCCTACCGGCGATGCCGGTCGTTCTGGTCATGGCCCGTCCTGACGGTGTGGGCTCGGCCGGCGGATTCCGGCCGCTACTTGTCGGTCGAGGTGGTTCCGTAGGGATCCGAGGATCCGGACGGATCGGAAGAGCCGCCGAGGGCCTTCTTCGCCACGACGACCGCGATGCCCACCACCGTGAGCAACAGCATCAGCTTGAAGAACTTGCCCGACCGACGCTTGGCCTTCGATGCCGCAACATCGACCTTCTGGGCGGTGTCGAGCGCACGCTGGGTCTTCTCGAGGGCGGATTCCAACTCGCTGATGCCGTCCTGGGCCTGAGAGGCCCGGTGTCCAAGTGCGCTCATGTGTCCCTCATTCATCCGATGATCGTTCGGTCAAACCTACCGTTCGGTCGGGGGATCCCGACGCCCATCGTGCGCGCAGGAAAGGAATCTGCACTTCGAGTGCGTATTCATGCCACCATCTCGGGGTGGCAACGCTCCGACGTCAGACACGGGTGGCTCGAACCGCGGACCAGGTGTGGACCGTGCTGGGCGACCCCGGCTCCGTGCACCAGTGGTTCCCCGGCATCGAGGCCTGCGAGCTCAGCGAGGACGACGAGGGGCCGGTCCGCACGGTGACGGTCGGCTCGGGCATGCAGCTCGTCGAGCGCATCGTGACCAACGACCCGATCGCCCACCGGTTCCAGTACCGGATCAGCGGAGGCTTCTTCAAGGAGCACCTCGGCACGATCGACGCCATCGACCTCGGCGACGGCACCTCGATGCTCGTGTACGGCACCGACGCCCTGCCCGACGTCATGGCACTCGTGATCGGCGGCGCCTCGGGCGCCGCGCTCGAGGGACTGCGCGACCTCGTCGAGGCCACCACTCCCGCATCCGTTCCCCCCACCGGAGGTCAGCCCTGATGGGACGCAAGATCCTCTTCGTCACCACCGACCAGCAGCGCTACGACACCCTCGGCTGCAACGGAGGGACCGTCGCCCGCACGCCGGTCATCGACCGTCTCGCCGCCGAGGGCATCCGCTACGAACGGGCCGTGCCGCAGTCGGTCGTGTGCATGCCGTCGCGCTCCACGATGATCACCGGGCAGCACCAGGCCACCCACGGCGTGTGGATGAACGGCGTGCCGCTGCCCGTCGAGGCCCCGTCGGTGGCGACGCTGCTGCACCGCTCCGGCTACCGCACGGCGCTGATCGGCAAGGCGCACTTCGAGCCGTTCCTGGACCCGCTGCTCCGGTTCACCGAGAACCGGTTGGCCTCGCTGGGTACCGAGACGGTCACCACCACCCAGCACGACGGGCTGCCCGGACCCCACCGGGGATTCGAGCACCTGCAGTTCGCGACCCACGGCGCCGCGGGCTGGCTGCACTACGCGAAGTGGCTCGGAGCGAACCACCCCGAGGCGGTGCAGGACTACTACCAGGTGCTCGACGGCGACCTCGAGGTCAACGCCGCCGGCTTCGGCGACACCGGCGCACCCCAGGTGAAGCACAACCAGATCCCCAAGGACTGGTACCACACCGACTGGGTTGCCCAGCGCACGATCGACTGGCTCGACGGGCTCGACGCGGACGACGACTGGTTCTGCTGGATGAGCTTCCCCGACCCCCACCATCCGTGGGACCCGCCGGCCTCGGAGCTCGGCCGCATCGACTGGCGTGAGGTGCCGCTGCCCGCCGGCTACCCCGAGTCCGCGGCGGAGCGCGAGCGCCTGCTCGACGACAAGCCGCGCCAGTGGCGGCTCTGGTACGACGGCGCCCTGGTGTCGAACTACGAGGCGCCCACCCACTGGGTGCCCGCGACGCTGACCGCCGATCAGGTGCGAGAGGTGAACGCGCTGAACGCGATCGAGGTCGAGCTCATCGACGAGGCGCTCGGTCGGGTGCTCGCCGCGATCGACGCGAAGGGCTGGACCGACGACGTCGACATCGTGTTCACGACCGACCACGGCGAGTTCCAGGGCGACTTCGGACTGCTGTTCAAGGGCCCGTACCACACCGACTCCCTGATGCGGCTGCCGCTGATCTGGCGGCCCGCACCCGCGGCGCAGCCCGAGCCGGCCGTCGTCACCGCGCCGGTCGGTCTCGTCGATCTGGCGCCCACGTTCTGCTCGATCGCCGGGCTGGACGCGGCGGAGTGGATGCAGGGCAGCGCCCTGCCCGTCGACGACGGCGACGCGGCGGCGCGCGGGATCGAGGCACAGCTCACGTCGTGGGACAGCGAGCTCTTCGGCGTCGGCATGTACCTGCGGACCATCACCCGGGACGGTTGGGTCTGCACCGCCTATCTCCCCGGCGCCGTGCACGACGGCACCGAGGGCGAGCTGTACTGCCTGGCCGACGATCCGCTGCAGCAGGAGAACCGGTGGGACGACCCGGCGGTCCGGGCGTTGCGCGACGACCTGCTGTCGGATCTGCGCGACCGTCAGCCGGTCGACCACGAGCCGAGGCTGGACCTGCAGGCACCGGTCTGAAGCCCTCCCCTCAGAGGACCCGACGAAGGACCGGCAGGTGCCCTCGGAGGCGGAGGAACCACGTCGTCGCGCGGGAGACCATCCGCGTGTTGTCGAAGCCGCGGACATCGGTCGGGCGGAGCACGAACTCGACGTTGGGGACAGCCCCCTCACCGTCGCGCATGGCGAGGTACTTGTTCCCGCCGATCCGCCCGAAGTAGCGCTGCGCGATGCCGCCGACACCCGACGGGGCCCCGGGAGCCGCCGTCTCGGCCAGCGCGTCGAAGATGACGCCGCGGTACGGGGGTCGCTCGTCCTGGATGGTGACGCAGACCCGCGGGTCCCGGCGCAGCGCATGCGCCTTGGCGGCATCGTCGGCCGTGCTGATGTGGAACGCGCCGTCGTGGTACTCGTACCAGATCGGCGCCTGGCCCGGTCGGCCGTCCTTCCGGGTGTACGCCATCACCGCCACCCGCGGCGCCGCGACGAAACGCTCGAGCTCGTCGGGAGCGAAGGCCGGCTGTCCGCCGAGCCCGCGGAACGGCTGTGCCGAGATGGGCCCGGGCCCGGGCCTGGATGTGTCGTGGTACGTCGTCATGTCGTTGCTCCTGCGTCCTGACCTGCAACGCTCCAGTGAGCGCCCTTACGATGTAAGTCTGACCGTAGACCTTACGCCGTAAGACGTCAACGACCGGGTGGGTAGACTGGCGCCATGCCGACCGAACGGGCCCCGCTCAACCGGGCACGCATCGCACGAGCAGCGCTCGAGTTGATCGACGCCGAGGGCCTCGAGAAGTTGACGATGCGACGCCTCGCGGGCCGGCTCGACGTCGAGGCGATGTCGCTCTACCACCATGTCGGCGACAAGTCCGACCTGCTCGTCGCCGTCGCCGATGTCGTGCTCGACGAGATCGCCGGCTCCACCGATCCCGACTGGCGGACACGCGTCATCGAGGTGCTCGCCCAGTTCCGTGCCGCGTGCCTCGCACACCCCGGGGCTGTTCCACTCGTGGTCGCGACCGGGTTCACGACGCCGTCAGCGCTGATGCCGATCGACACGATGCTCGGCGGGCTCGCGCAGGCAGGCCTGGACCAGGAGCATCAAGTGCGGTGCTTCCGCCTCCTGTTGTCGTTCGCGCTCGGCTCGATCTCGTGCGAGCTCGCCGAGATGGGCGGTCACACTGGTGAGGGGTCCGCCACGCCCCTCGTTCCGGACGTGGACGCCGGCGCGCAGCTCCCCCACCTGGCGGCGGTCGCCGACCTGCTCGGCGGCTGCGACTACGACGCCGACTTCGCCGAGGGACTCCACCAGCTGCTCGCCGCTGCGGTCGCCGGAGCGCCGTCCGAACGCTGACCGCCGATCCTGAGCGCCGTCCGGGCCTGAGCGCCCTCGGAACTCAGGGCGCCCGCCGACGGCTCGGCGTCACTCGGCGACGGCGCCTCGACCCGTGCCGCCCAGAGCGTCGAGCAGGTCGGTCCGAGCGCGCGACACCCGCGAGCGGATCGTGCCGATCGGGACGTCGCAGACCTCGGCGGCCTCGCCGTAGGACAACCCGATGACCTGGGTCATGACGAACGCCATCCGGCGGTCGTGATCGAGTGCGGCGACCAGGTCGTCGAGGTCGCGGACGTCCTCGTCGGCCGGATCGGGCGAGACGGCCTCGTCCTCGTGGGAGTAGGTCCGGAGGCGGTCGACCAGCCGACGCTGGCGCACGTTGCGTCGGATGGCGTCGACGCAGGTGCGCCGCGTGATGGTCAGCAGCCACGTCCGGGCGCTGGAGTCCCCGCGGAACCGTGCGAGCGCCGGGACGGCTCGCAGGTAGACCTCCTGGGTCAGGTCGTCCGCGGACTGACGGTCGACGAGATGGGCGCACATGCGCCACACCTCGGCTTGGCTCGACCGCACGAACGCGGCGAGCGCCTGCCGATCTCCGTCGCCGGCGTCGAGGGCCAGCCTGGTCAGATCGTCCACGGCGACCAGTGTCGTCCGAGCACCCCGGGGCGATCCATTTGCCCACCGGTGACACATGCTGCACCCGCAAGGGGACCAAAGGCCCTGGTCCGCCCACCGGCCTGCGACCCGAGATCCCAGGAACTGGAGCGGGGTGGCCGACGACTCCCCTCACATGACGTGCTCTCCGTATCGCGACGCCATCTCCGCCCGCCTCGACGGCGAGGAGATGGGCATGGACGAGGCGACCCTCGACGCCCACCTGTCGAACTGCCCGACGTGTGCGGCCTTCGCTGCGGGCTCGATGCAGCTGCACCGCTCCAGCCGGCTGCGCCCCGCGGACGACGTGCCCGACCTGGTCGGCGCAGTGCTCGCCCGCGTCGAGACCCCGAAGCGGGCACGGCCCGAGTGGGCCAGGTACGCCCTGTTCGCCGTGGCCTTCTCGCAGCTGCTGCTCGCATTGCCCGCGCTGCTGTTCGGCGACAGCCTCGGCGCCTCGGTGCACATCGCCCGTGAGCTCGGGAGCTGGGACGTCGCTCTCGCCGTCGGGCTGCTCTACGCCGCCTGGCGTCCCGAGAAGTCCGCCGGGCTGCTGCCCTTCGCCGCGGCGCTCGCCGCGACGATGGTGCTGACCGCCGTGCTGGATGTCACCTCGGGCCGTGAGAGCGTGGTCGCAGAGTCCCACCACGTGCTCGAGATCATCGGTCTGGTGCTGCTGGCGGTCCTGGCGCGACCGGCCTGGCGCCGCAACGGCACGTCGGTCAGCCCTGCCTGAGCACGAGGCCCGGCACCAAAACGCCGACATCCGTCTCGGGTTCGATGCTCCAGCGCCGAATCCGAGACGGATCTCGTGGGACCGGTTACTCCTGGACGAGCTCGATCAGCGTGCCCTGGGAGCCCTTCGGGTGGATGAACGCGACGGTGGTGCCGCGTGACCCGGGGCGGGGCGCCTTGTCGATCGGCGTGGCACCCGCGGCGACCATCGCGTCGAGTGCCGCCTGGCAGTCGGCGACCCGATAGCCGATGTGGTGCAGGCCCTCGCCGCGCTTCTCGATCGACTTCGCGATCGGTGAGTCCGGACGGGTGGCCGCGGTCAGCTGGATGTAGCTGTCGGCGACCTTGATCAGTGCCTCGTCGACGCCGTCGGAGTCGACGACCTCACGGTGCGCGACCGTCGCGCCGAACGCACGCTGGTAGTAGTCGATCGCCGCGTCGAGGTCCTTGACCGCGATCGCGACATGGTCGATCTCGGTCAGCAGTCCAGAGGTTGCGTCAGGGTTGTCGCTCATGGGTGGCCTCTCAGAGCTCGCCGCGGGCATGCCGCTGGTACAGGGTGATCCTGTCCTCGCCGATCTCGGCGCGCCGCTCGGGGTCGGTGATTCCCTGGCCCGCCTCGGGGGCCAGACACAGCACGCCGATCTTGCCCTCGGCCTCGTTGTGGTGGACCTTCAGCGACGCCTCGCCGACCTGGTCGAGCGTGTAGGTCTCGCTCAGCACGGGCTGGATGGCGCCCTTGGAGATGAGGCGGTTCATCTCCCAGGCCTCCTGGTAGTTCGCGAAGTGCGAGCTGATGATGCTCTTGAGCTTCATCCACAGGTGGCGGTTGTCGTACTCGATCATGTAGCCGGAGGTGGCGGCGCAGGTGACGATCTTGCCGCCCTTCTTGGTGATGAACACCGAGGCGCCCATGGTCGAACGCCCGGGGTGCTCGAAGACGATGTCGGGGTCCTCGCCCACCAGCGAGCGCACCTTCTTGCCGAGACGGCGCCACTCGGACTCGTCCTGGGTGTGCTCGTCGGACCAGAACTTGTAGTTCTCGGCCTTTCGGTCGACGACGGCGTCGCAGCCCATGGCGTTGAGCAGCTTCACCCGCTCCTCGGAGGACACCACACCGATCGGCGTGCCGCCGCCGTTGAGGACCAGCTGGGTCGCGTAGGCGCCGATGCCGCCGGTCGCTCCCCAGATGAAGACGTTGTCGCCCTGCTTCATGCGCCCGGCGTGATCGCCGACCAGCATGCGGTAGCTCGTCGACGCGCACAGCCCGTTGACCGCGGATTCCTCCCAGGTCAGGTGGGCGGGCTTCGGCATGAGCTGGTTCGCCTTGACGATCGACAGGTCGGCCAGGCCGCCGTAGTTCGTCTCGAAGCCCCAGATGCGCTGGTTGGCGGCGAGCATCGAGTCGTTGTGGGCCGAGGGGTCCTGGTCATCGACGTGGTTGCAGTGCGCCACGATGCGGTCGCCGGGCTTCCAGTTGCGGACGGCGGAACCGGTCCGCAGCACGACACCCGAGGCGTCGGAGCCGACGATGTGGAAGTCCTGCGCGTGGCGGGCGCCCCACACCGACTCCTTGCCCAGCCGGTCGAGGAAGCCGAAGGTCGGCAGGGGCTCGAAGATCGAGGTCCACACCGTGTTGAAGTTGATGGAGCTGGCCATCACCGCGATGACCACCTCGTCGGGGGCCAGCTCGGGCAATGGCAGATCACCGACGTGGAGGCTCTTGCGCGGGTCCTTGTCCCAGGACTCCACGCCCTCCCACATGTCGGACTCCGAGCGCAGCACGTGTGCTGCACGGGTCGACTCGGGGATGGTGAGGTTCGCGATGTCGTCGCCGGACGCGCCGGCCTGGATGGCCTCGAGGATCTCCTGCATGGGCGCGAAAGCTACCCGCGGGTAACCGGTGGCACCAGAGCGACGGACCCGACCACCGCGGTGTCCACCCCGAGGGGTGAACAGCGCGGTGGTGCTGGGATGTCAGGTCAGCAGACGAAGGCGAGCGCGGCGGACTCGAGCGATCCGCCGGTCACCGTGATGGCCAGGTTCACGACGGCGGGCTGACCGTCGGCGCCGGTGCCCGTGAGCTCCACCCGGTGCGAACCGTTCGCCGCCGAGGCGGGCACGGTGAACCGGGTGACGAACGAGCCGTCCGCTCCGGCCTGGACCAGACCGAGGCGGACCGGGGTCGAGTACATCGTGGCCGTCACCGACGAACCCGGCTGCCAGCCGCTGCTGTTCACCTGGAGGGCACCGCCAGCGGTGACGGTGATCGAGGTCCCGCCCTGGCCGAGCGTCGATCCGAATGCCGCGACCGGTCCCGCCGGGGCCGGCGGAGCGACCGTCGTGGTGGTGGGCGCAGCGGTCGTGGTGGGCGCGGTGGTCGTGGGGGCAGGGGCGACCCAGGTCAGCACGACCTGGCCAGCGCCCGAACGGACACCGTTCTCGTAGGACACTTCCGTCGCGGTGCCCACGGCGTAGGCCGAGCCACCGCCACCACCGGCGCCGCCGGCGTAGGTGATGCCACCGCCGCCGCCGCCGTACCAGCCGCCGCCACCACCGCCGGCACCTTCGTCACCGGCGATGAACCCGCCGACGCCACCCATGCCCGCCGTGCCGGCGCTACCGGTGCTCGTCAGGCCGCGAGC
>JALYWI010000134.1 GCA_030852785.1 Actinomycetota bacterium | reverse complement strand
CTGGTGCGTGCGATCCGCCGCCAGGACGCGCTCGAGCGGGTCTGCATCGCGTCGTTCTCGTCCACCCGACTGCGCCGTGCCCGGGCCCTGCTCGGACCCGAGGTGTGCTCCGCGGCCGGACCACGGGAGATCTCGGCACTCGTCGCCGGATCGCGGGTGCCGGCCAGGGTGCCCCGGCGCTCGTCGGTCCCGGCGTTCCAGTGCCTGCAGGTGCCCGTGCGTCACGCCGGGGTCGAGGTGGTCACCCCCGCGCTGTTGCGCAGGGCCGGCGCGCTCGGCTGCCAGGTGCACGTCTGGACGATCGACGAGGCGCACGAGATGCACCGACTGCTCGACCTGGGCGTCGACGGGATCATGACCGACAAACCTTCGGTGCTGCGTTCGGTGCTCGAGTCGCGCGGCGAGTGGAACGCTGCCGCGGACTGAACGCAGGTCAACGGGAAGCGCCCTCGCGGGTGCGTTGACAGGGGGTCGCGCAGGACTAGAGTGCGCCCACTTGTGATGGTGGTCACACACAGAAGTGCGGACCGATCACGAGCGTGCGACGACGACCGGCCCCGTGCCGGTCGACCGCTGCTCACCGGCGGCGTCGGGCGATTCGAGCGACAATCAGGGGGTTACCAGGTGCGGTCATCGACCAGTACGACGAGACGTGGAGTGCAGCGACGACGTTCGCTCGCCGCGGGCATGGTGTTGTCGGCAGCGTTGGTCGCTGCCGCGTGTGGCGGCGGCAGCGAGGGCGGCAGCGGCGGAGGCGGCGGCAACGGCGACGACCCCGGCAAGCCGACCCCCGGCGGCACCGTCGTCTACGGCCTCGAGGCCGAGAACGACGAGGGCTGGTGCCTCCCCGAGGCGCAGCTCGCCATCTCGGGCATCCAGGTCGCACGCTCGATCTACGACACGCTCACCGCACCGAACGAAGAGGGCGAGTACGTGCCCTTCCTCGCCGAGTCGGTGACCCCGAACGCCACGTTCGACTCGTGGGACGTCAAGCTCCGCGAGGGCGTGAAGTTCCACGACGGCACCGACCTGACCGCCGAGGTCGTGAAGAACAACCTCGATGCGTTCCGCGGTCAGTACCCGGCACGTTCGCCGCTGCTGTTCATCTTCGTGTTCTCGAACATCGACACCGTCACGGTGAAGGATCCGCTGACCGTCACGATCACGACCAAGACGCCGTGGCCGTCGCTGCCCGCAGCGCTGTACGGCTCCGGCCGCATCGGCATCTCGGCGCAGGCCCAGCTCGACGACGCCGAGACCTGCGACCGGAACCTGATCGGCACCGGCCCGTTCAAGCTCGAGGAGTGGAACCAGAACGAGAGCTTCAAGGCCTCGAAGAACGCCGAGTACTGGCAGAAGGACGCCGACGGCGTGCAGCTGCCCTACCTCGACGCCATCGAGTTCCAGCCGCGCATCGATCCCTCGTCGCGCATCAACGGCCTGCTCTCCGGTGAGCTGCAGATGATCCACGCCTCTGCGGGCGAGAGCATCGACCAGCTCCGCCAGGAGACCGAGAGCGGCAACATCAAGTCCTTCGAGTCCGAGCAGTTCCCGGAGGTCTCCTTCGGGCAGTTCAACACCTCGGTGGAGCCGTTCAACAACAAGAACGCCCGCCTCGCGGCGATCAACGGCGTCGACATGAAGACCTTCAACAAGGTCCGCAACCTCGACCTCCTGACCAACGCGAACGGCCCGTTCGGCCCCGGCAACATGGGCTACCTCGAGGACACCGGCTACGAGACGTCGAACATCGAGAAGGCCAAGGAGTACCTGGCCGCCTACAAGCAGGAGACCGGCAAGGACCTCGAGTTCACGCTGCTGTCCACCAACGACGAAGCCACCCGTGCCTCGGCGCAGCTGGTCCAGGAGATGGCGCAGAAGGCCGGCATCAAGGTCACCATCCGTGACATGTCGCAGTCCGAGCTCATCGACAACGCGATCGCCGGCACCTTCCAGGTGATGGTGTTCCGCAACTACCCCGGTGGTGACCCGGACACGCAGTTCAACTGGTGGACCAACGGCTCCCCGGTGAACTTCGGGCGCTTCCAGGACGACACCCTCACGGGCCTCATGGAGCAGGGTCGGGTCAGCTCCGACAAGGCCGAGCGCACCAAGATCTACGAGGACGTCAACAAGCGCTTCGCCTCCGAGGGCTACAGCCTCTGGCTGCAGTGGACCACGTGGGACATCGGCATGAGCACCGACGTCTCCGGCGTGCTCGGTCCCGACCTGCCCGACGGCGGCGGCAAGCCCTTCCCCGGACTCGCGACCGGTCACCCGGTCACGGGCATCTGGGTCAAGCAGTAGGCCCTTCGTGGTCTGAACGGGGGTCGGAACCGCCGCAGCGCGGTCTCCGGCCCCCGTCCCTGTTCTCTCTCTCTGATCCGTCGGCGCCCACACGGGCCGGTTCCGCCGACGACCTCCGATCGACCCACCGGAACGGACAACATGGTCTTCTTCAAGAAACTGGGGCAGCTGCTCGTCACCGTGCTGCTGGTGACGCTGTTCTCGGCGCTGCTGCTCGAGCTGCTGCCCGGCGACCCGGTCAGCACCCTGGCCCCACTCGCCAGCGACGAGCAGCGCGAGGATCTCCGCCAGGAGCTCAACCTGGACGATCCCTTCATCGTCCGGTACGGCAACTGGCTCGGCGACTTCGTCACCGGCGACCTGGGCAACTACTACACCGTCGGCTCGGTCCGTCCGGTGGCCGACCGGCTGTGGGACTCCCTCGGGGTCTCGCTCCTGCTGATGCTGTACGCACAGGTGCTGGCACTGATCATCGCGATACCGCTCGGTGTGCTGACCGCGTACCGGAAGGGCACGTTCTTCGACAGGATGTCGAACATGTCGGCGTTCGCGATGCTCGCGATCCCCAACTTCGCGCTCGGGTTCGTGTTGCAGTACTACCTGGCCGTCGAGCTCGGTTGGTTCAAACCGAGCGGGTACGCCTCGCCGAGCGAGTCGTTCGTCGAGCACTTCCAGTACATGATCCTGCCGACGATCACGTTGGCGGTCGGTCAGATCGCCATCTACATGCGACTGCTGCGCAGCGACATGATCGCCACCCTGCAGCAGGACTTCATCCTGATGGCCAAGGCCAAGGGCCTGAAGTCACGTCGCATCCTCTTCAAGCACGCGCTGCGGCCGTCGTCGCTCACGCTGCTCACCGTCGCCGGACTCAACATCGGCACGCTCATCGGCGGCGCACTCATCGTCGAGGTGGTCTTCTCGCTGCCGGGCATGGGGCTGATGCTCTTCGAGGCGATCGGGCGACTGCAGCTCGTCGCCTTCCAGTCGATGGTCGCGGTGATCGCCGTGCTGTACGTGTTGGTCAACTTCGCCGTGGACATCCTGTACTCGGTGCTCGATCCCAGGATCCGTCATGCCAAGAACTCCTGAGCCCGTCGACCACGGCGTCGAGCCGCAGGGCGACCGCGACACCGCGGTCACCCACATGGACCCGAGCTCCCTCGGTCTGATCGAGGCGATCGAGGTCGATGCGCCCTCCGGCACACGACGCTCGAAGCTCGGCGTCGGTGCCTGGCTGTCGATCATCTGGCTGGGCGGCCTGATCCTGCTGGCGATCCTCGCCCCGGTCCTGCCCATCCCCACGCCGACCGAGAGCTTCGCCGAGATCGCCCGCGAGGGCCCGACCAGCGGTCACCTGCTGGGCGGCGACGCCATCGGCCGCGACATGCTGTCGCGCATCATCTGGGGCGCCCGGTCGTCGTTCATCGTCGGCTTCGGAGCGGTCGGCTTCGGCCTGCTGCTCGGCGGTCTGCTCGGCCTGGTCACGGGGTTCTTCCGCGGCAAGGTCGACGCGATCATCACCCCGCTGATGAACATCCTCCTGGCGATCCCGCAGTTCATCCTCGCCCTGTCGCTGGTGACCGTGCTGGCCTCGGGCGACACCGTGACGCAGTCGCGACGGCTGCTCGTCGTCGTGATCGGACTGGGCATCGTGTCGATCCCGCTGCTCGGTCGCATCACCAGGGCCAACACCCTGGCGTGGTCCGAGCGTGAGTTCGTGCTCGCCGCCCGTGCGATGGGCGCGAAGAACTGGCGCATCATGATCCGAGAGGTCCTGCCGAACGTCGTGCCGGCCATGTTGTCGATCGCCCTGCTCGGCGTCGGCATCGCGATCGTCGCCGAGGGCGGACTCAGCCTGTTCGGCGTCGGCGTCCAGCTGCCCACGCCGTCGTGGGGCAACATCATCGCCGAGGGTCGTGGCCAGATGCGCAACGCACCGCACATCGTGGTGTTCACCTCGATCGTGCTCTTCCTCACCGTGCTCGCCCTGAACTACCTGGGCGACGTGATCAGCCAGCGCTTCGATGTCAGGGGGTCCGTCCTGTGAGCCCGAACACGACCGCACCTCCCGGATCCGCACCTCCCGGATCGACTGCGGAGGCCCCCGTGCCCAGCGGCATCCCCGGTGGCGGCCCGCTCCTGCGGGTCGAGAACATCCGCACCCAGTTCACGAGCCCCCGCGGGCTGGTGAACGCCGTCGACGGCGTCTCCTTCGAGCTCGAGCGCGGCAAGACGCTCGGCATCGTCGGCGAGTCCGGCTCCGGCAAGTCGGTGCTCTCCCGGTCGATCATGGGTCTGCTGCCCGGCAACGCCGTGCGGTCCGGCTCGATCCACTTCGAGGGCCGTGACATGACGGACCTGAGCGACCAGCAGCTGCGCGAGCTGTGGGGCAACGAGATCGCGATGATCTTCCAGGACCCGATGACGGCCCTGAACCCGGTCATGAAGATCGGCAAGCAGATCACCGAGTCGCTCCGCTTCCACCTCGACATGTCCAAGCAGGACGCCAAGGAGACCGCGGTCGCCCTGCTGCGGGCGGTCAAGATCCCCGAGGCCGAGAAGCGCTTCAACTCCTACCCCCACGAGATGTCGGGCGGCATGCGCCAGCGCGTCGTCATCGCGGTGGCCCTGGCGTGCGGCCCGAAGCTGCTCTTCGCTGACGAGCCGACGACCGCGCTCGACGTGACGGTCCAGGCACAGATCCTCGACCTGCTCGCCGAGCAGCAGCGTGAGCGTTACATGGCCATGGTGCTGGTCACCCACGACCTGGGCGTCGTCGCCGGGCGCGCCGATGAGATCGCCGTGATGTACGCCGGGCGGATCGTCGAGAAGGCACCCACCAAGGTGCTCTTCAGCGAGATGCGCATGCCCTACACCGAGGCGCTGCTCGCGGCGATCCCGAAGCTCGAGGACCCGTCGCACACCCGGCTGCTCGCCATCGGCGGGCGACCGCCGGACCTGGTGAACCCGCCGAAGGGCTGCCCGTTCAGCCCCCGTTGCCCCTACGCCCGTGAGCGGTGCCACGAAGAAGAGCCGCTGCTCACCGAGAGCGGCACGCCGGGCCACCAGTTCGCGTGCTTCTACCCCGTGGGCTCACCCGAGACCGAGGAGATCAGAGTGCAGATCCAGGCCCGTCTGATGATGCAGTCCGCACCACCCTCGGAGCGCATCGTCCCGGCCGACGAGCGCTCGACGTCGGTCACCGACGAGCAGGAGACCAACTGATGGCCGGCAGCGGCACCGCCCACCTGCGTCCGTCCGACCAGGTCCTCCTGAGCGTCGAGAACCTGGTCGTCGACTTCCCCGTCGGCCGCGGCCGCAAGGTCTCGGCGGTCAACAACATCTCGTTCGACATCGCGGCCGGTGAGACCCTCGGCCTGGTCGGCGAGTCCGGCTGCGGCAAGTCGACCACCGGCAAGGCGATCATGCAGCTGCCGCGGCCGACCCGTGGCTCGGTCACCCTGGACGGCACCGACCTGGCCAAGCTGTCCGGCGAGACGCTGCGGCGCACTCGTCCGAAGCTGCAGATGATCTTCCAGGACCCGATCTCGTCGCTCAACCCGCGTCGCACGGTCGCCCAGATCGTCGAGGAGCCGCTCAAGGTCTGGAACATCGGCACCGAGGCCGAGCGCAAGGACAAGGTCGCCGAGGTGCTCGCCTCGGTCGGCATCGATCCGACCGCAGCGGCCGAGCGCAAGCCGCACGAGTTCTCCGGTGGCCAGTGCCAGCGCATCTCGATCGCCCGTGCGGTGATCACCGATCCCGAGGTGATCATCTGCGACGAGCCCGTCTCGGCGCTCGACGTGTCGGTGCAGGCGCAGATCCTGAACCTGCTCGAGGACATGAAGGAGCGCTACGGACTGACCCTGGTGTTCGTCGCCCACGACCTGGCCGTCGTGAAGAACGTGTCGGACCGCGTCGCGGTGATGTACCTGGGAAAGATGTGCGAGATCGGTCAGCCCGACGCGCTGTACGCCGCGCCGGCGCACCCGTACACCAACGCGCTGCTCTCCGCGATCCCCCTGCCGGACCCCGACGCGGCCATCGACGTCGGCCAGCACCTCGGGGGTGAGCTCCCGTCGCCCATCGACCCGCCCAGCGGCTGTCGGTTCCGGACGCGTTGCGACCGCGCCCAGGAGCTGTGCGCCCAGGCCGAGCCCCAGATGCGGCGGGTCACCGACGACCAGTACGTGGCGTGCCACTTCCCGCTGGTGCACGTCGCGGAGCCCGCCGACGTGCCCGTCGAGGTGTCCTGAGACACACCACCGGCCCGCGCGGATCGGCCGCGTGCCGGAAGTACCATCACGGCATCGCGCTCCCAGGCGCGGGAACGGAAGATGCCTCGATGAACTCCCCCTCCCCAGTTCGCCGGCGCCCCGGTGCCCCATACCCGTCCGCCCGACGCTCCGGTGCCCGGCGGTTCGCACTGCTCGCCGTGATGTCCGCGGTCGCGATCGTCGCGGCGTCCTGCGGCGGTGGCGGCGACGACGACGCCTCCGGTGGTGGCGACGATGCCCCCGGCGCGCCCACGCGCGGCGGCACCGTCGTCTACGGCCTCGAGGCCGAGACGAGCGAGGGCTGGTGCCTGCCCGAGGCATCGCTGGCGATCAGCGGCATCCAGGTGGCCCGGGCCATCTACGACACGCTGACGATCCCCGACGAGAACGCCGAGTACCAGCCGTTCCTCGCCGAGTCGGTCGAACCGAACGAGGACGACACCGTCTGGACGATCCGCCTGCGTCCCGACATCACCTTCCACGACGGGTCCCCGCTCGATGCCGAGGTGGTCAAGAACAACATCGACGCGTACCGCGGCGAGTACCCGGGCCGTACCGCCCTGCAGTACATGTTCGTGTTCGAGAACATGGCCGACGTCACCGTGGTCGACCCGCTGACGGTCCAGATCACCACCAAGACCCCGTGGCCGGCGCTGCCCGCCGCGCTCTTCGGTTCGGGACGTGTCGGCATGGTCGCCCAGGCACAGCTCGACGACCCCGAGACCTGCGACTCCAAGCTGATCGGCACGGGGCCCTTCGTGCTCGACGAGTGGAAGGTCGACGAGTCGCTCACCGCGACGCGCAACCCGGACTACTGGGGCACCGACGCCGAGGGCGAGCAGCTCCCCTACCTCGACGCCATCGAGTTCCGCCCGCTCGCGGACGGCAACTCCCGGGTCAACACGCTGCTGAGCGGCGAGATCCAGGCCGCGCACATGTCGATGGCCGAGGACATCGAGGTCGTCACCGACGAAGCCGAGTCCGGGGGCCTCGAGGTGATCAGCTCCGCCGACTTCGGCGAGGTCGGCTACCAGATGCTGAACACCGCCAAGCCGCCGTTCGACAACAAGCTCGCCCGTGAGGCGGTCGTCAAGGCGATCGACATGGACACCTACAACTCGGTGCGCAACCAGGACCTGATGACGAACGCCAACGGTCCGTTCGCGCCGGGCGAGATCGGCCACCTCGACGACACCGGCTACCCCACCTACGACCTCGACGCCGCCAAGAAGGCGGTTGCGGCGTACGAGGCCGAGACCGGTCAGCCGCTCGAGTTCACCATCTCGCTCTCCCCCGACGCCGGCACGGTGTCGAACATGCAGGTCTTCCAGGAGATGTTCACCAAGGCCGGCATCACGTCGCACCTCGAGACCATCCCGCAGGCCAAGCTCATCGACACGGCGATCGCCAAGGACTTCCAGATGCTGGACTGGCGCAACCACCCCGGCGGCAACCCCGACGGCCAGTTCGACTGGTGGAAGAGCGGCTCGGTGCTGAACTTCAGCTCGATCGACGACCCCGAGATCGACCGGCTGCTGCTCGAGGGTCGCGCCGAACGTGACGTCACCGAGCGTCAGCGCATCTACGGCGAGATCAACGAGCGCTTCGCCACCGAGCTCTACAACCTGTGGATGCAGTGGACGCAGTGGACCGTCGCGACCTCGCCGACCGTGCACGGCGTGATGGGACCGGCGCTGCCCGACGGCGCCGCGCCGTTCCCCGGCCTGGCCACCGGACACTCGGTCGCGGGCCTGTGGGTCGAGCAGTGAGGCGGGTCGAGCAGTGAGGCGGGTCGAGCAGGCGCCCACGGCGAGCTGATGCCGCTCGAGCTCGATCTGGCGTCGATCACCGAGGCCATCGCCGGTGCGCACCCCGAGCGGCCGTGCCTGGTGCACCGCGACCGCGTGCTCGACTGGGCACAGGTGCGCGACCGCACCCGACGGCTCGCCTCGGTGCTGCTCGGCGCCGGTCTCGGCACCCGCCGCCCCGCCGTCGACCCGTGGGACTCCGGCCAGGACCACGTGGCGCTCTACCTGCACAACGGTCCGGAGTACCTGGAGTCGATGCTCGGCTCGTGGAAGGCCGGGACCGCGCCGTTCAACGTCAACTACCGCTACGTCGCCGACGAGCTGCGCTACCTGCTCGACGACTCGGGCGCCGGGGCGATCGTGGTGCACTCGACGTTCGCCGCGACCCTGGCCGAGGTGCTGCCGACGCTGCGACGACCCCCGGCGCTGATCCTGCAGGTCGACGACGGCTCCGGAGCGTCGCTGCTGCCGGGCGCACTCGACTACGAGGCCGCCCTCGCCGCGGCGGGCCCTGAGCTGCCCGACGACGTCGTCGCCGCCTGGTCCGGTGACGACCTGTACCTCTGCTACACCGGCGGCACGACCGGCATGCCGAAGGGCACCATGTGGCGTCAGGCCGACTTCCTGGTCGCCGCGCTCGGCGTGCGCCGACGCAGCGGCGAGGAGTACGAGTCACTCGACGAGGTGGTGGCCGATGCCCGCGGCCGGGTCCGTGCCCTGCCAGCGCCGCCCCTGATGCACGGTGCCGCGCACTGGAACGCCCTGTCGTGCTGGGTCGCCGGCGGTGCGGTCGTCATCCAGGACGTCGTGGACCGCTTCGACCCGCGTGACGTGCTCGACACGATCGAACGACACGGCGCCACGTCGTTGCTGGTGGTGGGCGACCCGATGGCCCGACCGCTCGTCGACGTGCTGCTGGCCGACCGTGACGCCGGCACCACCCGTGACCTGTCGTCGCTGCGGCACCTGATGTCGGGCGGCGCCGTCCTGTCGCCCGCGTTGAAGTCGACGCTGCTCGAGCTGCTCCCCGGCGTGACGATCGTCGACGTGCTCGGCTCCACCGAATCCGGTCGGCAGGGCGTGGCCCGCACGGCCACGGGCGACGACACCGGCGCGGGTTTCGAGCCCTCGGCCACCTCGGTCGTGCTCAGCGCCGAGCTCGACGGCGTGCTCGCCCCCGGCTCGGACGAGGTCGGATGGCTCGCGCAGGGCGGCAGGGTCCCGTTGGGCTACCTGGGCGACCCGGAGAAGACCGCGACGACCTTCCCCCGCATCGACGGGCAGCGCTACGCGGTCGCGGGTGACCGCGCACGTCACGGCGCGGACGGGCGCATCGAGCTGCGGGGCCGCGACTCGGTGTGCATCAACACCGGTGGCGAGAAGGTCTTCGCCGAAGAGGTCGAGACCGCCGTGAAGTCCCACCCCGCGGTGCTCGACGCCGTGGTGTGCGGTCGACCGTCGCCCCGCTGGGGTGAAGAGGTCGTCGCGGTGGTGCAGCTGCGCGGCGGCGCGGACGTCGAGGACCGCGAGCTCGTCGAGGTCGCGGCGCGGCACCTGGCCCGCTACAAGCTGCCCCGCGTCATCGTCCGGCGCGACCAGATCGTGCGGGCGCCGTCGGGCAAGGCCGACTACCGCTGGGCCCGCGAGCAGGCCGTCGCCGAGTAGCCGCTCGCGGAGCGGTCACTCCTTGGACGCGGTCACTCCTTGGACGCGACGGCGTTCGGGGTGACGTTCATCTTCGGCTCGTAGGCCGCGGCCTCGACGTCGCGCTGCTCGCCGGCCTGGGTGACCCGGAGCGTGGTGCGGCACGAACCGCAGGGGCCGTAGAACTCCTCGGTGACCTCGAGGCGGCAGCGGGGGCAGGTGAACGAGAGGCTCTCGTCCTCGGCGGGCGTGGCGGTCTGGTCGATCGTCCCGGACATCGTCCCAGCATGCCACGCACGACCGGTCCTCCCCAGGACCGGCTCGCTCGTCCACCGCTCCTCCCCCTGTCCGGGCGGCTTGTCCCCCGCTGCCGGTGCGCTGTCCCCCGGCAATTCACACGGTTGCGGCTCTATCGATCCACAAGGCGGTCGCCGTAGCGTCGTCCACGGCGATCACGAGCAGGTCGCCCGGATTCACCAGGAGGTCCCCAGATGACGATCACCACCTCGTTCGACGTGACCCTCGCCGACGGCACCGTGGAGTGCGTCGACGAGGCGGATGCGTACCAGCAGGAGCAGTCGATGACGACGTTCTTCCGCACCGACGGCGCCCGGCAGGCGGTCGACTGCTGGTCGGTCCGCGTCGCCAGCTTCCGGACCGAGCACATCGTCGCGATCCGCCGGATCGACACCGAGCTGGCGCCGCTGCGCCAACTCCAGACGGCCTGACCGGGCGGGGCCCCGGGGCGCTGCAAAAGGCCTCGAGCAACCGGTTGTGACGGGCGTCCGATGAACCAGGGGTGCAGCGGTGGACGGGCTAACGTCGAGCGACGGCCTGCGCCGCCCCTTGGCGACCCGTGGCAGGCCACCTCCCGACCGTGACCGAGCTCCCCGTGACTGAGATGACTGACGACTCGAACGAAACCCCCCAGCCCGCGGACGCCGAGTCCGTCACCCCGACCGTCGGGCCCTCGGGCTCCGACGGCCCCTCCGGTGCGGCCGACCCGTCGGTGGTCATCATCGGTGCGGGCCCCGCAGGGCTCACCTCGGCCTTCGAGCTGATGAAGGCCGGCCACACCTCGACGATCATCGAGGCCGACGACATCGTCGGCGGCATCTCCCGGTCCGTCGAGCGCGACGGCTACCGCTTCGACATCGGCGGCCATCGCTTCTTCACCAAGGTGCCCGAGGTCGAGGCGCTCTGGCACGAGATCCTGCCCGACGAGGAGTTCCTGCTGCGGCCCCGCATGAGCCGGATCTACTACAAGGGCAAGTACTACGACTACCCGATCAAGCCGGTCAACGCGCTGCTCAACCTGGGGCCGGTCGAGGCCGTGCGCTGCGTGCTGTCGTACCTCGCGGTGAAGGTCCGCCCGCCGAAGACCCAGGACACCCTCGAGGACTACATCGTCGCCAACTACGGCCGACGTCTCTTCGACCACTTCTTCAAGACCTACAACGAGAAGGTGTGGGGTGTTCCCGCCTCGGCGATCTCGGCCGACTGGGGCGCGCAGCGCATCAAGGGCATGTCGATCTTCGACGCCGTCTGGGAGCCGATCCGCGCCAAGTTCGCGGGCCGTCGCAAGGGCTCCGCCCAGGTCACCAGCCTGATCGAGGAGTTCCAGTACCCGAAGTACGGCCCCGGTCAGATGTGGGAGGTCTGCACCGAGAAGGTCGTCGCGGGCGGCAGCGAGGTCCTGATGGAGACCCGCGTCGAGCGCATCACCCACGCGAACGGCAAGGCCGACACGGTCTTCGCTCGCAGCAAGGACGGCGCGGCGCTCGAGTTCCCCGCGGACGAGGTCATCTCGTCCATGCCGTTCCCGCAGCTGCTGCGCTCCATGGACCCCCAGCCGCCGGCCGAGGTGCTCGCCGCGGCCGACGACCTCGGGTTCCGTGACTTCCTGACCGTCGCGCTGGTCGTGCCCGAGGCCGCCGGCTTCCCCGACAACTGGATCTACATCCACTCCCCCGACGTGAAGGTCGGCCGCATCCAGAACTTCGGGTCGTGGTCGCCGTACCTGGTCAAGGACGGCAACACCTGCCTGGGTCTGGAGTACTTCGTGTTCGAGGGCGACGACCTCTGGACGTCGTCGGACGAGGAGCTCATCGAGCGCGGTCAGCGCGAGCTCGCCATCCTCGGCCTGGTCGACCCCGCCCAGGTGCAGAAGGGCTACGTCGTGCGCCAGCCGAAGGCCTATCCGGTCTACGACGACGTCTACACCGAGAAGGTCGCGGTGCTGAACGACTGGATCACGTCGAACACGCCGAACGTGCACCCCGTGGGCCGCAACGGCATGCACAAGTACAACAACCAGGACCACTCGATGCTCACGGCGATGCTCACGGTCGAGAACATCCTCGGCAAGGGCCCCCACGACATCTGGACCGTCAACGTCGACGAGGACTACCACGAGGAGTCCGGCGGCAGCGGCAGTGGCACCGGACGTGAGGCGCCCGTGCTGCCCCGCGACCGTGCACGCGCCGGCTCACGCCTGGGCTGAGCCCACAGGGGACCGCAGGCTCAGGTGGTGCCGACGGCTTCGCCGCGCCCCATCGCCACGAGCTGCGGTCCGAGCCAGTCGGCGATCCGATCGGTGAAGGCGTCGGTGAAGTGGATGCCGTCGGGACGGTTCGCCGCGTCGGTGCCGTCGGGCTGGCTGCCGACCCAACCGGCGAGGTCGACCAGGGTGGCCACCCCGGGCCGCAGCGAGACCGCTTCGGCGAGCAGCTCGTTCAGGCGGTCGATGCGCACCGGGTCGGACTCCGGCAGGCCCTGGTAGCCCTGGTCGAGCCCGGGTTCGATGTGCGGCTGGTTGAGGACGACCACGGTGGCGCCGTCGGCTCCCAGGGTGTCGATCACCGACACGTACTCGATGAGGGCGTAGCGGGCCACGGCGGGCTCGGTCAGGTCGCGGTAGCGGTCGTCGCCCTCGAGGCGGCGGTCGACGACCTCCCAGATGCCGGAGCCCACGACGGCGACCTCTGGCCGGTTGCCGGCGACGGCGGGCGGGAGGAAGCTGCCCCAGTCGCACCGTGCGTCGAGGCTGCGCAGGTCCCGCAGGAAGCGGTAGTCGCCGCCGCGTGCGATCGGGCAGCCGAACTGCGTCGTGTTCACCGCGGCGAGCTGGCCGTTGGCGCTGCCCCAGCGTGTGGCGGCCTCGGCGAGCGCGAACGTCGCGGAGTCGCCGGCGAACAGCGCCGTCACCCGCCGACCCGCGGCGACGTGTCGTCGATCACGTGCCTCGGGCGCCGGTGGCAGCGGTGCGTCCACGGCGAACGGCGGCGGTGACGGGGCCGCCGCGGCCGACGGTGCACGGTTCCGCAGCGTCTCGACCAGCCAGCTGCCGAGCTCGTCGATGCCCGAGGCGGTGAGCGCCAGGCGGCCATCGACGAGCACCGCGGGGGCGCCGGGCTCGAGCTCGAAGCCCTCGACCGTCGAGGCGACGTCGATGACCGACACGTTGCGAGAGGCCGCGACCTCGGCCAGGACGGCGTCATGGGCCGCCCGCAGCGCCGCGTCGTTGGCCCTGAAGCCGGGAGCGGGCGCCCCGCGGGAGACCTCGGCGAGCTCGATCTCGGACAGCACGAGGTCGGTCTCGTCCGCGTTGACCGGCGCTGCCGGCAGCGGTGCCGGTGAGGCGGTGTCGACCCGCGAGGGTGCGGTCAGCAGCACGATCTCGGTGCCGGCCGCGCCCAGGTCGTCGAGCGCCCGGCCGATGTCGGTGCGCAGGAAGTTCGTGACCTGTGGATCGGTGGCCGGCGCCCAGGTGCCCGTGGCGTCGAGCCGACGGTCGGAGAGGTCCCTGGCAGCGGTCGAGACGAGCACCACGTCGGGCTGCGTCGCGGCGATCGCGTCGATCCAGGTCTGCTGCGCCGAGTCGCAACGGCGGGCATCCCGTTCGACCGCGCCGCTGGGCAGCGTGACCCAGCCACCGACCGCGAGGCCGCAGTCGGGCACGGCGCTGACCGCCACGTCGAGTCCCTCGACGGTGCCGAGCGCGTCG
The DNA here is from genome assembly GCA_030852785.1 of Actinomycetota bacterium. Classification (GTDB taxonomy): domain Bacteria; phylum Actinomycetota; class Acidimicrobiia; order Acidimicrobiales; family Microtrichaceae; genus JAFAFN01. The sequence continues at coordinate 11,935 of JALYWI010000134.1, read as the reverse complement.
CCGTACGCCGCGGCGGACTGGTCGCCGACGAAGAGGACCTTCACCGGTGGTGGCGGCGGCAGCGTCGTGGACGGCGCGGCGGACGCCCGGGCGATCTCGGAGGGCGGTGGCAGGTCGCGGGTGACGAGCCACGTCCCGCCGAGCAGCAGGACGACCATGACCGCGGCGGCGATCGGTGCGGTGCGGCGCGCGGTGAGCCGTTCACGGTGACGGACCGGGTTCTCGACGAGCCGGAACAGCACGACCGACGCCGCGAGGGTGACGGCGACCCGGAGCCCGAAGAGCGGCCACTGCGACCAACCTGTCCGTGCCGGCGACAGCCAGAGGAAGATCGGCCAGTGCAGCAGGTAGACGCCGTAGCTGATGCGACCGAGCCAGAGCAGCGGGGCGACGCTGAGCACCGACGCGACGACGCCACCCTGGAGCGCGGCGTGGATGATCGCCGCGGTGCACAGTGCCGTCACCAGGAGCCCCCACGGGTACATCCACGACGACGACAGCGCCGCGACGTGCCACAGCCACACCGTCACGACCGCTGCGACCACGCCGGCAGCGACCGCGATGGTGCGGTGCCCGGGCTCGGACCGACGGGTGCGGCGCAGCGTCCAGCAGGCGAGCAGGGCGCCGATCAGCATCTCGGCCATGCGCGTGTCGGTGCCGAAGTACGCCCGGTCGATCGACGAGCGCCCGAGCAGGCCGTTGAGGACCGCCGAGACGACCGTGAGGCCGACCAGCACCATCACCAGGCGCCGCAGGCGACGCCGGGGCGGGGCCGTCGAGCCGACGACGAGCACACCGATGATCACTGCGGGCAGCAGCAGGTAGAACTGCTGTTCGACCGCCAGGCTCCAGAAGTGCTCGAGCGGCGACGGCGCCGTGAACTCGGCGCCGTAGCTGCGGTCCGCGACGATGAAGTGCCAGTTGACGACCTCGAGCAGTGCGAAGGGCACGTCGCCGCGCAGCGAACGGAGCTGGTCCGAGTTCCAGACGCCGAGCGCGCCGAAGAGCACGACCAGCGCCATGGTGATCCACGACGCCGGCAGCAGCCGCCGGAACCGGCGCGTCCAGAACCTCCGCAGATCGAGCGCGGACTCCGAGGCCCACTCGCGCAGCAGCAGCGAGGTGATGAGGAAGCCCGAGAGCGTGAAGAAGGCGGACACGCCCAGGTAGCCGCCGGGGATCCACTCGAACCGGGCGTGGTAGAAGAGCACCGCGGCGACCGCGACGGCCCGGAGGCCGTCGAGCGACGGGACGTAGCCGAGCGGCTCGGTGCGGATCCGCCGACTGATGCGCTGGACCTCGTGCGGCGCCGGGGCTGTCGGACGCTCTGCCCCCGGCCGCTCCCGGGGGAGCGTCACACCACCGTGGAGGTGGACTGGCGGCTGCTGCGGACCCGGAGCACGCCGAACATCGTACCGACGCGGTCACCCTTCATCGGTGTCGCGGCGGGCTGTGCGCGGAGTGGCGGGCGGCCGTTCATTCGCTGCCCGGCGGCCCGATGGGGTGGGTCTTCGACTCGAGGAAGCGGCCGGGTGCCGAGGAGCGGAACCGCTCGCTCAGGCCGGGGAGCCGCAGCGAGACACCCCACCAGGTGACCCGCAGCTCGGTCTCGACCATGGTGCGCAGCACCGCCATCTTCGACGCACCCGCGACACGGTCGAGGAACGTGATCGGCAGCTCGACGATGCGCACACCTGCCTGCGAGAGGCGGAACGCCGTCTCGATCTGGAACAGGTAGCCGTTGGCCCGGGTGCCGTCGATGTCGATCCGCTCGAGGGTCTCTGCGGTGTAGACCCGGAACGCCGTGGTGGCGTCGCGCAGCTGCAGGCGCAGCATGAAGCGGGCGTAGCCGTTGCCCCACTGCGACAGCGATCGCCGGAAGTAGGTCCAGTTCGGCACCGAGCCGCCGGGCACGTAGCGGGAGCCGACCGCCACGTCCGCGCCCGCGGCGACGGCGTCGAACAACGACGGCAGCACCTCTGGCCGGTGCGAGAAGTCGGCGTCCATCTGCGCCACCGGGTCGTATCCGGCGGCGAGCGCGTGGCGGAACCCGTGGCGGTACGCCGCGCCGAGCCCCTCCTTGACGGGCCGGACCACGACCTCGACCCCGCCGAGGGAGTTGGCCTCGTCCTTGGCGAGCGCCGCGGTGCCGTCGGGGCTGCTGTCGTCCATCACGAGGATGTGCAGCTCCGGGCACTGCTCGCGGACCGCGCGCAGGAACGGCACGATGTTCTCGGCCTCCTGATAGGTGGGCACCACGAGCGCGGCAGTCATGGAACGACTGTAGTCAGCGCGCTGCGACACCCCGGGGCAGGCGGCGAGGCCTCACCCGGCGTCGCTGGCGCACAGGTCGGTCCCGCGGCCGTTGGCGGTGTTCACCAACAGCTGGAAGCCACCGGCGTCGAGCACGGTGCAGTACTGCTCGGCCACCACCTCGTTCGGCTCGGACGAACCCGCCGTGGTGCTGCTGTTCGGCTCGTTCCACAGGTCCGACGACGCCGACAGGATGAGCCAGTCGTTGCGGCGCAGCTCCTCGGCGAGGCCCGAGTCGTCGCTGTTGGCGATGCCCGGGTCCATCTCGATGTACCGGGTGCCGGGCACCAGGTCGGGGAAGAGGTAGTAGAAGAACGAGTCGTTGTAGTTGGTCCGCGACAGGTCGGTGGGCCCGGCGATGAGCCGCTCCCCCTTCTCGGACGCGTCGGCCAGCGCATCGGCGACCTGCTGGGCCTGCGAGGCTCCGCCCTGGTCGCCGAAGTAGAAGGTCCGACCGTCGACGGTGATGGGGGCGCCGAAGCGGTTCCGCCCGAGGCTCTGCGCGGCGAGGTCGATGTAGGTGCGTGCCGGGTAGAACGGGATGACCACCACCAGGATCGCGGCGATGAGCCCGGCGCCGGCCAGGTAGCGGGTCCACGGCCCGAACGAGCGCTTGCGACCCTCGAGCAGGGTGGCGACCGCGGGGACCACCAGCGCGAACGAGATGCCCGAGACCCACGCCAGGTGGGTCGTGTCGGGGCGCTGCATGGCCTGGGGCAGCAGCGCGGCGGCGAACCAGGCCGCCGGCCAGAGCACCCGTGCACGGTCGCTGTCGCGCTCCCGGCGGCGCAGACGCCACGCGGCCACGACGACCAGGATGATCGACAGGGGGACGAGCCAGAACCACAGGGTGATCTGCTGCGACAGCGCCGGCATGGGCAGCGCCCAACCGTCGGTCCGCAATGCGCCCGCCCGCTGCAGGAAGCCGTCGATGTGGTCCCACGAGGGCGGTACCGGCAGGGCCCGACCCTCGCGCAGGTCGAACACCGGCTCGAGGAACATGCCGCGGAACGAGTTGCCGACACCCGAGATCAACAGGTGGGGCACATAGAGCAGGAGGGTCGCGCCGGCGGCGACCAGCAGCGGGCGGCGCCGCTCGCGAGGCAGGTCCCACCAGATGAGCCCGAGCCCGAGCGCCACCGCGATGACCATGTCGGGGCGGTAGAGCAACGCGGCGCCGGCGAGCACCCCGGCGGCGACCAGCGGCCGGGTCGCGCTGCGCTCGGCGGGACGTCGGGCCGCGGCGGTGGCCACGGCCATCGAGCAGACCGCCAGTGCCAGGGCGCCGTTCCAGGCCATCGCCGAGAGGCCACCGGGTCCGATCAGCAGCAGGATCGAGATGACCGCCGAGGTCGTCGCGATCTTCCGACCGAACGGTCGTAGCAGCGCGAACATGCCGAAGGCGACGCCGGCGTGCTGGAGCAGCCCCACGAAGCGCTCGACGTAGAGGTTCGTGCCGAAGAGCGCGTAGACACCGGCGAGCACGTAGAGGGAGCCCGGGCCGTAGAGGTGCAGGAAGTCCTTGTGCGGGAACCGCCCGTGCAGGATCTGCTCGGGGAAGGCCAGCATGAAGCCCTCTTCCATCGGGGGCCCCTGGTAGCGCAGCAGCCCCCAGACCGGGACCAGCAGCACGACGCCGACGATGGCCAACGCGATCAGGTCGCGGGCCTCGAGGTGCAGCCGGCGCCGGCCGCTCTCGCCCGCACGGTCGCTCACCTGGTCCGTCGACAGCACGGAGCGAGGATACTCCCGGTTCGCTCGGGCTCCGGGATGGTCGCCCTCCCTCCACGGGGGATGTGACTCCCTCGTCGGGGGATGTGACAAGGTGAGGCCTCGCGTCCACCCGGAGGAACCGACATCCGCGTCCTGGTCATCATCCCCGCGCTCAACGAGGCGTCGACGCTGCCGTCGGTGCTCGCCGATCTGCGCGCCGCGGTGCCGGAGTGCGACGTCGTGGTGGTCGACGACGGCTCGACCGACGAGACCGCCGCGGTGGCCCGCGCGGCGGGGGTCGTGGTGCTCACGTTGCCGTTCAACCTGGGCATCGGTGGCGCACTGCGCACGGGCTTCCGCTACGCCGTGGCACAGGGCTACGACGCCGGGGTGCAGCTCGACGCCGACGGCCAGCACGACCCGTCGATGATCCCGGTGCTGCTCGCCGCACTCGACGACGCCGACTTCGTGGTCGGCAGCCGCTTCGCGGACACGAGCACCTACGACGTCGGCCGCACACGTCGCGGTGCCATGCACCTGCTGCGCTTCACCATGCGCCTGCTCTCGGGGCGGACCTTCACCGACACCAGCTCGGGCTTCCGGGCCTTCGGGCGGCCGGTGCTCGAGTACTTCGCCCGGAGCTACCCCTCGGAGTACATGGAGTCGGTCGAGGCGCTGCTCGCGGCGAACTACGAGGGCTTCCGGATCGCCGAGGTGCCCGTCGAGATGCACCAGCGGGCGGGCGGCAGCCCCTCGGCGGTGCGGTTCAAGCTGATCTACCACTACGTCCGGGTCGTGTTCACGATGTTGACCAGGGCGAGCCGGCGACGTGCCCAGCCGGTCGTGGCCGACGGAGGCTCCTCATGACCCTGCCGCTGCTCCTCGCATGGGCGTCCGACGTCGAGCCCGTCACCGACGGCTCGCTCAGCACCCGCGCCCACGTCTTCGTCGTGATCGTCACGTTGCTCAGCATCGTGTTCATCATCCGGCTGGTGCGCAGCAACCGGTTGCGCAGCAAGTACTCGCTGCTGTGGATCGTCGTGGCGCTGGCGTTGGCGACCGTCGCAGTGTTCCCCGGGCTGCTCGACCGTGTCTCCCGTGCGGCGGGCGTGTACTACCCGCCGGCCACGTTCCTGCTGCTCGCGGTGGGGTTCCTGTTCCTGATCGTCGTGCACTTCTCGTGGGAGTTCTCCCGTTCCGAGGAACGGATCCGCACCCTCGCCGAGGACGTGGCGCTGCTCCAGGCGGCCCACGACGCGGCGATCGCCGCGCTGCGCGACGGTCAGACGCCCCCGGAGCGGCTGCCCACCACGGGTTCCGACGCTGCTCCGTCGGATGCTGCCGGTCCGGACGCTGCGCCGTCGTCGACTGCAGGGCCCTCGTCGGATGCGTCGTCCGACGGGCCGGGTTCAGCTGCGGATCCCGGCTGATCGAACAGCGCGGTCCAGATCGCGCCCAGCGCGACGGCGGCGACGAGCACCAGTGCCACCTCGAACCCGGTGCGGTAGCGGGTGATGCCGAACGAGATCAGCGCCGAGAAGGTCGCGATCGCCGGCTGCGCGAGCAGCGGGTAGATCGGCACACGACGTCGACGCAGGATCACGCAACCGGCGATGCCGAGCCCGACGAGCACGTAGTACGACCACACGGCCTCTCGCATGAGGCGGAACCCGTTGCCGGGCAGTCCGCCCTCACGGCCCTCGACGTAGCCGTCGAGCACCAGGCTCTGGTCGACCCGGTACAGATGCCAGATCCGGGCGACGCGGGCGGCGAGCACCTTGGGCAGCTCGCCGCGGTGCTCGGCGATGTAGTCGAACGCGTACTCCTGGTACACGGGGTCGCGCAGTGACGGATCGTCCTGGGTGGGCGGGTCGATGTGCGGCGGACGCAGGCAGTCCTGGGTCCAGTAGCCGATGAGCTCGCCCGAGAAGGTCAGGTCGCAGTTGCCCACGGCGAAGGTCTGCCCCGCGCCGGTCGAGAGGAACACGGGCTTCTCGAAGCGGCCGAGGTTGTAGGCCACCCACGGCGCGAAGCTCAGGATCGGCACGAGCGCGGCGAGCGCCAGGTGTCGCAGCCGCGTCGGCCACGACAGCGTCCGACGGGCCAGGATCATCGGCACCACGACCACCGGGAACACCACCACGGCCTCGGGGCGGACCATGCCGAACATCGTCAGCGCGGCGGCAATCCCGACGACCGCCCAGTTCGTCGGCCGGTCGAGGTAGCGGTACATGCCCCACAGTGCGAGAGCGACGCTGAGCACCACGATCGTCTCGACCATCAACATGCCGTCGTTGATCCAGATGTTCGGGTAGACCGCTGCGAGCAGCCCGGCGATCAGACCGACACGTGGGCCTGCCAGACGGCGTCCGACGATGGCGATCACGGCGATCGACACCGTGCCCACGACGCACATCACGACCCGCTGCGCCAGGTGGCCGTCGATCCCGATCCAGTCGAGCGCGGCGAGCACGACCACGAACCCCGGCGGATGGTCGGCGCCCGGACGTTCGATCCCGCCGTGCAGGTAGTAGTCGAACGGGTTGAGGAAGCCCTGGCCGTTCGCGACCAGTCGGGCCTGCATGTGGTACCAGAACGCGTCGCCCTGGCCGAGCTCGATGCGTGACTGGCGGATCAGCACGAACGCGAGCCGCACGGCCAGGCCCAGGGCCATGATCGGCGCCAGGCGCACCGCGAAGCGGCGGTCGTCGGGCGACCAGCGAGACGTCGCCGCCCCTGCGTCGACGGTCGCTGCGTCGTCGGTCTCGGACACGCCGGTCTCGTCGGTCGCCGAGGTCACGCCCCTGTCCCGGGCTGCACGCCGTCGGTGTCGGCGCGGGCGGTGTCGGTGCGGGCGGGATCGGGACGCAGCTCGTAGAGGAACTGGTACCCGAAGAGCTGCGGTCGCAGCGACACGGCGATGCGGTCGATGCGTGTCAGCAGCTTCGAGATCGGCGAGGCGTCGATCTCCTGGCCGTTGCCGCCACGATCGGCGACCTCGATCGGCAGGCCCGTGGCGTCGCGACGGGCGACCGAGTAGCCCTGGGCGCGCACCAGCCGCTCGAAGCTGCGGCGGGTGAAGAAGCGCACGTGGTCGTTGTCGAGGATGCCGCGACGGTCGTAGTCGAACCGTCCGAGCGCCACCCGCAGCCGTGGGTACCAGTGGCCGAAGTTCGGCACGCTGGCGATCAGCGAACCACCCGGGGCGAGCACGCCGCGCAGCTCCGAGAGCAGCAGGTCGGGTCGGCGCACGTGTTCGAGCACGTCGGCGGCCAGCACCACGTCGTAGGGGCCGTCCAGGTCGGCGGGCAACCCGCGCTCCAGGTCGGCCTCGACGAAGCGGTCGACGCGATCCTCGACGCCCTCGTGGGTCTCGACGTCGACGCCGGTCACGGTGTGACCCAGGTCGCGCAGCCGCTGGGCGAAGCGGCCGTCGGAGCAGCCGAGGTCGAGGATGCGGGCATCCGTTCGTCGTGCGAGCCAGTCCGAGAGGATGCGGTGCGAGGAGCCCTCGCCGTCCTTCTGGTCGTACGCCGAGCTCGCGAAGGCGAGCTCTCCGGTGCCGAAGCCCATCTTGTGGGCGCGGTAGCGCACCACCTCGGCGGTGATGTCCTTCGCGTACTTCAGGCCGTTGACGTGCGAGATCTCGTCGCCGTAGTAGGTCGGGATCGGGATCTCGACGATGCGCTGACCGGTCTCGATCAGCTGGATGATGATCTGGGTGTCGAAGTCGAAGCCGTCGCTGTTGCGCTCGAAGGGCAGCTGGCGCAGCGCGGCGACCGAGTAGGCCCGGTAACCCGAGTGCCACTCGGAGAGCTCGACGCCGCCGACGGTGTTCTCGACGGTGGTCAGGATCCGGTTGCCGACGAACTTGTAGAGGGGCATGCCGCCGCGGCGGGCCGCTCCGGCGTCGATCATGCGGGAACCGAACACGGCGTCGGCTTCGCCGGCCAGCAGCGGGGCGACCATCTCGGGCAGCAGCTCGGGTGCGTACTGGCCGTCGCCGTGCAGCAGCACGATCACGTCGAGGTCGTCCTCGATCGCCTTGCGGTAACCCCACTTCTGGTTGCCGCCGTAGCCCAGGTTCTGCTCGTGGCGGGTGACCTCGATCGGCAGGTCGGGGTCCATCTGCTGGTAGCCGACGGCGACCAGGTGCGTCTGGTCCTGGCTGTGGTCGTCGCCGACGATCACCGTCGTGATCGAGGGTCGGAAGTCGTCCGGGATGCGGTCCAACACTTCAGCGAGTGTCGTGGCGGCGTTGTACGCCACCACGAGGATGCCGATTCGCTTGGGTGTCACATGTCCTCCGTGATCGGCGGGGCCTCCGTGATCGGCAGGGCTCCGTGGCGGCGGTTCTCGGTGGTCGACGGGCCGCTGTGGTCGACGGAGCGAGGCTACCGCGCGCCTACGATCCGGAGGATGAACCGTCAGGTGCGGGCCGGCGACGGCGTCGACGAACGAACCGGCGACGAACGAACCGGCGGCAGGCGCTCCGGCGGCGAGCGGGTCGAGGCCGAGCGTCCGCTCACTCCCGGTCGGGTGCACTACCCCACCCTCGACGGCTGCCGTGCGCTCGCCGCGATCGGCGTGCTGGTGACCCACGTTGGGCTGCTGAGCGGCTACATCACCCGCACCCCGGGCATCGGGCCGTACCTGGCCCGGATGGACGTCGGCGTGTCGATCTTCTTCGTGCTCTCGGGTTTCCTGCTCTACCGCCCGGTCGTCGCGGCCCGGTTCGAGAACCGCCAGCGCGGCGACGTCGGCGCGTACGCCCGTCGGCGTGTGCTGCGCATCATCCCGGCGTACTGGGTCGCGCTCGTCATCGTGGCGTTCGTGCTGCGTGCCCCGGCGTTCTTCGAGCCGCACAGCATCGTGGCCCACTTCCTGTTGCTGCAGGTCTACGACTCCCAGCAGCTCGTGGGCGGACCGATCCAGCAGTCCTGGTCGCTCGCCACCGAGGTCGCGTTCTACGTGTTCGTGCCCTGTTGGGCGTGGCTGATGTCGCTCAAGCAGCGCACACCGGAGCGGCAGGTCCGTGTCGAGATCATCTCGCTCGTCGCCCTGTTCGTCGTGTCGATGCTCGCCAACCTGTGGCTGGTCCGCATCGGTGTGGCGGACTCGACCTTCGCCCAGCTCGGCACCTGGCTCCCGTTCCGCATCGGTGACTTCGTGCCCGGGATGCTCCTCGCGGTCGTCACGGCATGGGTCGCGCAGCGCGGACTGCGTCTGCCCACATGGCTCACCGGGGCGCCCTTCACCCTCGGGTGCTGGATCGCCGCCCTCGGGGTCTTCTGGCTGGTCTCGACCCAGCTCGACCTGCCGATGTTCCCGACGTTCACCCCGAGCCAGGCCTACGCGGTCCGCCTGCTCTACGTGGTCTTCGCGGCGCTGATCGTCATCCCCGCGGTGCTCGCCCGCAGCGACCGCGGCCCCGCCCGCTGGATCTTCGCCAACCGGGTGATGGTCTGGCTCGGACTGGTCTCGTACGGCATCTACATCTGGCACGAGGCGTGGCAGGACGTCTACCTGCGGATCACCGACCAGCCGGCGCTCAACTCGAGCTTCGTGGGCATGATGGCCTTCACGGTGGTGACGACGCTGATCTGCGCGGCGCTCAGCTGGTACCTGGTCGAACGGCCGGCGATGGCCTGGGGCGTGCGAGCGTCGGGGCGGGCCCCGCGCTCAGCGGCGGATCCGGTCGCACAGCGGGGTCGCTGATCCCGAGGCGGTCACCGTCACGGCTCCTGCACCGTCTGCCCCTGCACCGTCTGCCCCTGCACCGTCGCCGCCGGGCTCGAGCGGACCCTCGGGCAGGTCGATCTGGACCCGGAGCAGCTCCTCGTCGGGGCCGGTGACCACGACGGTGTCGGTGCGTCGGTCGAACGCCACGTCGAGCGGCGTGGTCGAACCGTCGGCCAGGGTGAACTCCGTGCCCACGAGGGAGCGCTGCACGCCGTCGGGCCGGTCGACCTCGACCACCAGACGGGCCACGTCGCCGCCGAGCGGTTCGAGCACCAGGCGAGTCCCGGGGCCCGCCGCACGGCCGCCCCTGCTGCCGAGCAGGGTGACGGGACCCTCGAGCGCGCCGTCGCGCTCGACGTCGAGGCGCAGTCCGTCCTCGGCCTCACCGCTCTCGATCAGGTACCAGATCGTGCCGTTGCTGCGATAGAGGGCGTCGCAGTCCCCCACGACCGCGAGTCGTCCGACCCGCTCGGCGGGCGGCAGCGGCTCGGCCGGCTCCACGGCGACGATCTCGAAGCTGCCGCCGAGTCGTTCCTGGAGCCGGAGCCAGCCGGCTCGCTCGATCTCGGTGACACCCGGGGAGACCTCGAAGCCGTACTGGAGCGCCATGCCGGCGTTCGCGACGACGGTCCACAGCGAGGTGAGCACCAGCACCACGACGCCGGCGATCACCGCCGGTCGGGTCCGCGCCGGATCGCGATCGGCGGTCTCGCCTGTGTCGGGTGTGGCTGTGTCGGCAGCCGCGCGGCCGGCGAGCGCAGTGAGGCCGACCAGGCCGGTCAGCACCGCGACGGGGAACAGGTCGGTCAGGTAGCGCTGCGCGATGTAGCCGAAGACCACCACCACGGAGCCGCCGATCGCCGCACCGAGCACCGGTATGCGCATCGCGGCGATCCGCTCGGTCGGGTCCGTCGGGTCACCGGTCTCGTCCGCTCGGCGCACGGCCCGTCCGAGCCCTCGACGGGGCACGACCAGCACGACGATGCCGAACAGCCCGGCGAGCAGCAGCATCGGTTGGCTGGCGGGCAGGCTCGCCGACCAGTCGAGTTCGGCGAAGACGGCGTCGCCGAGCACCGCCGGTCTCGTCGACGGGAATCCCAGGTAGGGGAACGCACTGCGTAGCCCGATCGCATCCGGTCGGACGACCTGCGCCAGCACCGACGGCGCATACTGCAGGCCGAAGAGCGAGTTGTCGTTCGCCGCGAGTGCCTCCTGGCGGGCGACGTCGTTGGCGACGAGGGCCTGACGGTCGAGCGGCACGCTGAACGCGGATCCGAAGCGGGCCTGGTTCACCGCGGCGTAGAGCACCATCGACAGGAGCACGCCGACGACGACCACCGCGAGCGACAGCGCCGGCGCCGTCGTCGAGCGTGCAGGCGACCAGCCCGAGATTCGCTCGACCTTGGGCGAGTGCCGGGGCAGGACCCACGCGACGAGCAGGCAGAGCGAGATCAGCCCGAGTGCGGCGATCGGCGCCAGCCCGATCGACGTGCGGGTGTTGATCGTGACGCCGGCGAGCACCACTGCGGGCACCAACGTGGCGAGGCCCCGGCCCGCACCGCCAGCGGCGCCACTTCGGCCGCGGCGTCCGTCGAGCCAGTACATGAGGAAGGTGAGCGACGCGAGGCACGACGCCGAGCCCCAGACCAGGGCCTCGTGGTACACCCAGGCCTTCGAGGCGAGGAACAGCAGCGACCCGCCGCCGATGCCGAAGGTCGCCACCGTCGTGCACGCCGCCTCGAGTCGACCGAGCGGCGCGTCACCGCGGACGATGCGCCGCAGCAGCCACCCGGCCGCCACCACCGAGGCCATCGTGACGACGAACCCCAGGATCATCGAGACCCCGGTGAGCCGTCCGTCGAAGCGGTCGGTCACCGCGAGCAGCGGGATCCGCACGAGCGTCGGCGCGATGCCTTGGTAGATGTAGGTCTTCTCGCCGATGCGGAAGCCCTCGAAGCCCGGGATGTCGGGATCGACGTCGATGTGGCCGTCGAGCAGCGCCCGCGCCTGGCCGTCGTAGAAGTTGCCGAGCAGGTCGTGGTCGAGCAGGCCGGAGCGGCCGCTCTGCAGCACCAGGACGAACACGACGGTGGCGAGGGCCGCGCCCAACCCAGCGGCGAGCAGGAATCGTCGTCGGACGTCGGTCACGAGGCTGCTCCCCTGTTCG
>JALYWI010000133.1 GCA_030852785.1 Actinomycetota bacterium | reverse complement strand
GCCGCACCCGGTCACCCCGGTCGTGCCAGCGTCAGAAGAGCGGGCGTTTGGCCGGTACGCCGACGCGTCGGGGATAGCGGTCAGCCGGCGGCGCCGTCATGACCAACTCCTGCACCGTCCCGCCGTGGCTCCGTTCGAGGCGTCTTCGTGCGAGACCCAGCACGGCCAAGCCGGCGTCCGGCCAGCGCAGCTCGCTCGCCGTGGCGTCGGGCGGCTCGCTGACGAGGAGCCTGGCGCCGGGTCCCGTCAGGAATCCCACGGCGCATTCGGCGAGCACCGCCGGGGGACCGAAGGACCGGGCCACGACCACGGGGAACGAACGTCGCCACTGCTCGTCACGTGCGAGCTCCTCGGCCCGTCCACAGGCGACCTGCACACGTGCGCCGAGGCCGAGCTCGGCAACAGCGGTCTCCAGGAAGTCACATCGCTTGGCCATCGCGTCGAGCAGCACGACCTCGAGCGCCGGGAGCTCCCAGGCCAGCACGAGACCGGGCACACCGCCGCCGCTGCCCAGGTCCAGCACCCGGGACGCTGCCTGCAACGGCGAGACGAAGACCCGGGCGTGCTCACGCTGGGGTGCGACGGGACCCGGACCGAGGAAGCCGTGCTCGCGGCTGCGTTCGAGTACCTCGTCGAGCTGGTCGGGCGAACCGTCGGGTGATGTCGTCATCGCCCGACCAGCGTACCCGCCGGGCCCGCACGCCGAGCGTCTCGATGTTCCACGTGGAACATCGAGGGGTGGCCGCAACGGGGAGTACCCCGAACGCAGAACGGGCGCCCCTGAAGGGCGCCCGTCCGTCGATTGCATTCATGTCGGCAGAGCCGGCAGGGATCAGTCCTTGCGCAGCACCACTCGGCGCCGGGGATCCTCACCCTCGGACGCAGAACGCACGCCGTCGAGCTCGGAAGCGACGTCGTGGACCTGCTTGCGGTCGACCGACGACATGACCTCGAACACGACCTCCGCGTCGTCCTCACGGACCTTCTCGGCCGCACCCGTCACGAACTCGGTGAGGGCAGCGGTACGGCGCTGGCGGATGTCGGCGACGTCGACGATCACCTTCGCGTACTCACGCCCGGCGGCCTGCCGCTGCAGGGCGTTACGACCGATCTCCTGGATCGCGTCCAGCGTGGCGAGGCGAGGCCCGACCAGCAGGCCGAGCGACTCACCGGAGAGGTTCACGCGCAACTCGCCGTCGTCGAGGGTGGACGAGGCGGTCGCCTCGAGACCGAATCCCTTGGCCAGCTCGACCAGGAACTCCTCGAGCACCGAGATCTGCTCGGCGCCGTCCATCTGCTCACGCGGCCCGTCGCGGTCCTCACGGCGACCGGCGGAACGGGGGGCCCGCTCCTCGGCCGGCTCGTCACCGTTGTCCGACGCCACCGGCGTCGGGGCCGGGGCGACCTTGCGAGCCGGCGCCTTCTTGGCCGGGCGTGCCTCGGTGCGAGGTGCGTCCGAACCCTCGGACCGACTGGCGCTCTCGGACCTGCCGCCGCTCTCGGTGCCCTTCTTGGTCCGTCGACGACGCTCCGTCTTCGGTCGCGGCGTCAGCGGCGACACGCGTGCCCGCACTCGGGCAACGCCTCTCGTACGTCCGAACAGCCCGCTCTTGGGCTCCTCCAACGTCTCGAACTCAGCCTCGCTGGCGTCCACGCCGAGCTGATCGAGCGCGAGCTCCCTCGCCTCGTCGATGGTCTTACCGGTTGTCTCGACCCACTCCACTGCGGTCCTCACTTCTTCTTCGATGATTGGGACCCACGACGGGATTCACCAGACCGGCGCGGGTTCACAGATGAACCACCGCCTCCGTTCGACGAGGTCCCGCTCGTCGAGTCCGCTCCCGATGCCTTGCGATGAGCCGCTTGGCTCCTTGCGCTCTTGCCCGGCCCGTCGGAACGGGCAGGGGCGTCCTTCTTCGCCTTCGAACCAGCGGTGACGGCCTTCTTGGCGTCCGCGTTCTTGGCACCGTTGTTCTTGGCGGAGCTCTTCGAGCTCTTCTTCTCGGTCGAGGCGGCCTCGATGGCTGCGTCCTCGTCGTGTTCCTTCTTGTACAGGCTGCGTGTGATGTAGGCGTTCGTGCCGATCCGGCACAGGTTCTGCGTGCACCAGTACAACGCCAGACCTGCCGGGAAGCCGAAAGAGAAGATCGGCAGGAAGAACGGCATGAACTTCATGATCATCTGCTGCTGCGGATTCACGTTGCCCGACGTGTTCCGTGCCTGCATCTGACGGTTCTGGAACAGGCCGGTTCCGAGCATGATGAGCAGGAGCAGGAAGTAGGGGATGGCGATCAGCACGCCGATGCGCAGCGCCTGGGCCGCGGAGAGCGACAGGTCCATCCCGAAGAAGTTCATGTCGTTGGTGGCGCTCAGCGCCTTGTACAGCGCAGTGCTCGGGTTCAGGTGCGCCGGGTGGAAGAACTGGTCGGTGAGGATCCACGGGGTGGTCGTCTTGTTCATCGTGACCTGCGCGAGCGCCTGGCCGGCGCCGGAACCGAGACCGCCGTCGCGCTCGGTCAGCCCGTGCAGCAGGCGGTACATGATGATGAACACCGGCATCTGTGCCAGCAGGGGGAGACAACCACCCAGCGGGTTGATCTGGTTCTCCCGGTAGAACGCCATGAGCTCCTGGTTGAGCGTCTCGCGGTCGTCCTTGTACTTCTCCTGCAGACGCTTCATCTCCGGCTGGAGGCGCTGCATCTGGAGCATGGAGCGGGTGCTCTTCACCGTCAGCGGAGTGATCAGGACCATCACGAGGACCGTGAGGCCCATGATGGCGAAGCCGAAGCCGAAGGTCGGTCGCAGCCCCTCCGGCACCAGCGTGTAGATGAAATTCAGCACCGACGCGAGTGCGTCGAAGAACCCTTCGAACATCAGTTGACCCTTCGGTCTCGGGGGGTTGGGCGTGGCCGGTCACGAGGAGCGGGGACCGGGTCGTAGCCGGTGCCACCCCACGGGTGACATCGACCGAGGCGGCGGGACGCCAGCCACGTGCCACGGACGGCACCGTGGGCTTGCAGTGCTTCGAGTGCGTAGGTCGAGCAGCTCGGTGTGTAGCGGCACGGCGAGGGTCGACCCGCTCGCGCCCTCTGGTAGACGTCGACGGCCCAGATCAGGGGTCGTGCGGCGAACGAACGATGCGGAGTCGCCACGTCGTGTGTGGCGTCGTGCTCAGCGGCGTCGGGGGCATGTCCGCACTCGGGCACGGACTGCTCGGGGCCGACGTCGCGAGCCATGGAGGTCGTCACCGTGCCTGCTGGACGGTGGTGGCCGGCGTGCTCGGACCGGCCGTGGGCGCGGCGATCGCCTGCTGCACGGCTCGAAGCAGGTGACCACGGAGCGTGGTCATCGAGGCTCCACGCGCCGGAGGTCGCACGATGATGAGGTACGCCGCCGGCGGCAGGAGGTCGTCCCGCTCCAGGTCGAGGGCGGCGGCTCGCAGCTGGCGACGCAGGCGATTACGGACGACTGCGGAGCCGACGGTGCGCGGCACAGCGAACGCGACGGCGGGGTGCTCGGCAGGACCGAGCAGCGCGACGACCACGGTGAGTGGTCCACTTCGTGCGCGAACACCGTCGGCACGAAGGCGACGGAAGGCGTCACGTCCGCTGACCCGTTCGATCAAGCAGACAGCTTGTGACGGCCCTTGCGGCGACGGGCCTTGATGATGGACTGGCCGGCGCGGTCCGCCATGCGGTGCCGGAACCCGTGCTTGCGGCTGCGACGCCGCGTCTTCGGCTGGTAGGTGCGCTTCACTGGAACTCCAAGGGAAAGTGGACGGAACCGGTTCCGTCCGAGGTCCGGTCCCCGTCGAAATCCGCTGACCTGGGGTCAACGGATCGGGGCAGGCGCCTGTCGTGGCCGAGCGCCGACGGTGCGTCATCACCGGATCGAACCCGGTGTCCACCGGGTCATCACAGGATCGAACGCGTAGAAGTGCCCCGGTGAGTACCGGAAGCACCCAGCGTACGCTGTGGGCTCCGACGCCGCCAACCGATCCCGTCGGTGCCGTACGCTGGCGGGTCCCGGTCCACTTGCACGACGACTGACGCCTGAGTACGTTCCGATGCTCGCCCCACCACTCGATGAGTTGTCCACAGAATGTGGATGCAGCTGTGGATGACGTCCGAGGCGGAGAAGGAGTGCGTCCGTGACTGCCGACGCAACCCAGGTCTGGGACGACACGGCGAACGTGCTCGTCCAGCAGGTGAGCGACGCCGTCTGGAGCTCGACCTTCCAGGACGTGCGCGGCAAGGAGTTCGTCGACGGCGTGCTCACGTTGTCGGTGCCGAGCCAGATGGTGCGCCAGCGGATCGAGCAGCGCTACCTCGGGCTCATGGAGGCAGCGCTCGCCGACGCCGGACACGGATCGATCTCGCTGGTGATCGAGGTCGAGATCGACGACTACCAGCCGGAGCCGGACGTCCCCCGGCCCCCCGTGCCGTCGACCGTCGGCAACGAGACGTCCTCGTCGGGACCCTCCGACGCCACCGGAGAAACCTCCCCCTCCGACAGCGGCAACCGGCGCTACACCTTCGAGTCGTTCGTCACCGGGCCCTCGAACCGGTTCGCCCAGGCCGCGGCGTTGTCCGTCGCAGAGACACCCGCCCGCAGCTACAACCCCCTCTTCGTCTACGGCGGCGCCGGGCTCGGCAAGACCCACTTGCTGCAGTCGATCTCTCACTACGTGCGTGAGAACTACCCGACGTACCGGGTGCGCTACATCTCCACCGAGACGCTGCTGAACGAGTTCGTCGACGCCATCCGGAAGAACTCCCAGCCCGAGTTCAAGCGCCGCTACCGCGAGATCGACGTGCTGCTCGTCGACGACATCCAGTTCATGGAGGGCAAGGAGCAGCTCCAGGAGGAGTTCTTCTACACCTTCAACTCCCTGCACGAGGCGCAGCGCCAGATCGTGCTGTCCTCGGATCGCCCGCCCGACGCGATCGCGACCCTCGAGGACCGGCTGCGCAGCCGTTTCAAGATGGGCCTCATCACCGACATCCAGCCGCCCGACTTCGAGACGCGACTGGCGATCCTCCGCAAGAAGGGCGAGCACGCCGGTTCACGGGTGCCCTCCGACGTGCTCGAGTTCATCGCCGCGAACATCACGTACAACATCCGTGAGCTCGAGGGCGCACTCATCCGCGTCAGCGCCTACGCCGCGCTCAACGACGCCGATCTCACCGTGGCGCTCGCCGCCGAGATCCTCGCCGACTCCATCAGCTCCACGAAGCCGCGGCAGATCACCGCGGCGTTCATCACTGAGCGGACCGCCGAGATGTTCGGCCTCGAGGTCGAGCAGCTGCGTGGCAAGAGCCGCACACGCGACCTGGTGCATGCCCGCCAGGTCGGCATGTACGTGTGCCGCTCGCTCACCGATCTCTCGTATCCGCAGATCGGCAAGGAGTTCGGTGGGCGCGACCACACGACGGTCATCCACGCCTACGAGAAGATCGCCAACCTCATGCAGGAGCGCCGCAAGACCTACGAGGACGTCACCGCCCTCGAGGCGCTCATCCAGCAGCACGCGACGGGCTGACACCCGTCCCATGGCACACACCTCTGTGGACGAGCGGTGGATCGAGCGCCATCACACATGGGGTGAGATGGGGGTCGCGACCGCGATGGGAGCGGGATCGCGCTGTGATCGACCGAGCTCCCGCCGAGGCTCGTGCACAGACATCGTTGTAGTTCCATCCATGTGCAGTGGATCGTCTCCACGGCATGTGGACGACCATCCCGTGCCAGCGTTGGCCTGCGCTAGGTTTCCCACAATCCACAGGCCCAACTACTACTTCCACTGGTTGAACAACGAACACAGCACCAGTAGTGGGGAAAGCGAGAAGCAGTGAAGTTCCGCTGTGAGCGTGACGTGCTCGTCGAAGCACTTGCCACCGCTCAACGAGCCACGTCCAGTCGCGCCACGCTGCCGGTGCTGTCGGGGCTTCGGCTCTCGCTCGCCGGCAACACGCTGCGACTGACGGGCAGTGACCTCGATCTGACCATCACCACCGAGATCGAGGTCTCCGGGGGCACCGACGGCGTTGCCGTCCTGCCCGCGAAGATGGCCGTCGACATCGTCCGATCGCTCGAGGGCGGCGCGATCGACGTCGAGACCGACGGGGACGAGGCCCGCATCAGCGGTGGTCGTTCGAACTTCCGTCTCCACGCGATCCCTGCCGATGAGTTCCCCAACCTCGTCGACCCCGTCGGCGAGCGGGTCACGTTGACCGCCGCGGATCTCGCCGAGGGCCTCAAGCAGGTCGTGCGCGCCGCGTCGACCGACGAGTCGCGACCGATCCTCACCGGTGTGCTGCTGGCCGCCGAGGGCCAGGGCCTGCGCATGGTGTCGACCGACTCCTACCGCCTCGCCGTGCGAGATCTGCCCGGCACCGCCGCGCTCAAGGAGGACCAGACCGTCCTGGTGCCCTCGCGGGCCCTGAACGAGCTGGCACGTGCCCTGCACGACGACGAGGACGTGACGCTGATCCTGGGGGAGCGCGACGCCTCGTTCCAGGTCGGTGCGCTGCACCTCACGACCCGGCTCATCGAGGGGGAGTTCCCCAACTACCGCGGCCTCATCCCTGCGGCGCAGCCGAACCGGCTGCACGTCGATCGCCAGGCGCTGCTCGATGCCGTTCGACGGGTGCGACTCATGGCGCGCGAGAACAGTCCGGTGCGTCTGACCATGACCACCGATCAGCTCGAGCTGCGTGCGGTCACCCTCGACGTCGGCGAGGCCTCGGAGCAGCTCGACGCGTCGTACCAGGGCGACGAGCTGACCGTGGCGTTCAACCCGGAGTACCTCGTCGACGGCCTAGAGGTCACTCCGGGCGACGAGGTCTCCCTCGAGACCGTCGACTCGCTCAAGCCGGCGTTGCTGCGTCCCCTCGACAGCGAGGACTTCCTCTACCTGCTGATGCCGGTCCGGGTCTCCTGACCCGGACCGCCTGATCGAGGTGCGCGTCGAGCGCCTGTGGCTGCGGGACTTCCGGTCCTACGAAGCCCTCGAGATCGAGCTCGCCGACGGCCTCTGTGCCGTCGTCGGACCCAACGGCGTGGGCAAGTCCAACCTGCTCGAGGCAGTCGGGTACCTCTCGCTGCTCGAGTCGTTCCGCGGCGCGCCGACCGAGGCGTTGATCCGGGCCGGCGCACCGTCTGCGGTGGTCCGCGGCGAGATCGTGGCCGAGGGTCGTGAACAGCTCATCGAGGCGGAGCTCGTGAGCTCGGGGCGCAACAGGGTGCTGCTCAACCGGCAGCGCCTCACGCGCACCCGCGACCTGCTCGGTGCACTGCGGGTCACCGTGTTCTCGCCCGAGGACCTGTCGTTGCTCAAGGGAGGTCCGTCGTTGCGGCGGACCTACCTCGACCAGCTGCTCGTGGGACTGGATCCGCGCCACGACGCGGTCCGCTCGCAGTACGACAAGGCGCTCCGACAGCGCAACGCCCTGCTGAAGCAGACGCACGGACGTATGGACGAGGCGGCGGAGTTCACCCTGGCTGTGTGGGACGACAAGCTCGTCGAGTCGGGGGAGCGTCTCGCCGAGCTGCGTGACGACCTGGTCGGCCGACTCGAACCGATCGTGGTGCAGGCCTACGAGGACGTCGCGGGCGAGCATCACCAGATCTCGCTGACGTACGTCGCACCGTGGCGCGAGCAGGGGCTGCGCGACGCGCTCGGCGCCGCGCGCCGCGACGAGCTGCGCCGTGGGCTGACCCTGGTCGGTCCGCACCGTGACGACCTGGCCGTCGTGCTGCAGGGCCTCCCGGCGCGGACCCATGCCTCGCAGGGTGAGCAACGCTCGTTGGCGCTCGCGCTGCGGCTCGCGTCGCACCGGCTGCTGCACGACGTGACCGGCGCGCCGCCGGTGCTGCTGCTCGACGACGTGTTCTCGGAGCTCGACCCGGACCGCTCAGCGGCGTTGCTGCGGAGTCTGCCCGCCGGGCAGGCACTGCTGTCGAGCGCGAGTGGCCTACCGTCCGGGGTCGACGTCGCCCAGGTCGTCACCGTGCGGCCGGGTCCGTCGGGCACCGAGGTGTCCAGCTCCCGCGGCGTGCCGCTCACCGACTGACCGCTGAGCGACTGACCGGCTGCCGACTTCCTCCGGGCGTGTCACCACCCGGACCTAGGCTGGGCTCATGTCGTGGGAACCCCTGCCGGGAACGGCGGAGTCGATGAAACCGGTGGGCTCCTCGCTGAGCCACCTGCACCGGACCCTCGGTCTCGCTCGTCCCGACACCGTCCGGCTGCTCGAGGAGCACTGGGTCGCGATCGTCGGTGTGCAGCTCGCGCCGCGCTGCGCGGTGGAGTCGGTCCGCCATGGCGAACTGGTCGTCGCGGTCGACGACGCGGCACTCGCAGAACACCTGCGTTGGAGCGCCCGCGACCTGGTCGCCGCCGCCGACGCGGTCTGCGGCGGCGGGGTGCTGGTCTCGATGTCGGTGAAGGTGCGTCGAGCCGCTCGCTGAGTGACTGCGGCGGGGTGCTGGACTCGATGTCGGTGAAGGTGCGTCCGCCTTCACGTTGAGCGGATCGGACCGGGTCGCGGTCCCCTCGCGGGTGGCCGAGGAGTCACCCTGCAGGTGGTACCATTTCAGACCGACGTCACGCGAGTCTCCCACCTCTGGTCCACAGGTTGTCCACAACCATCACGGGGGAGTCAACCCGCCGTGGCGACGGCTCAGAGCTGCTGTCCGGAGGCAACGCTTGACCTCAGAATCCACCACGTACGGTGCCGACGCGATCCAGGTGCTCGAGGGCCTCGAGGCCGTCCGCAAGCGTCCCGGCATGTACATCGGCTCCACCGGCCCCGCCGGGCTCCACCACATGGTCTACGAGATCGTCGACAACTCCGTCGACGAGGCCATGGCCGGGCACGCGACGACCATCGACGTCCGCCTGCTGCCCGACGGCGGGTGCGAGGTGCGCGACGACGGCCGCGGCATCCCCACCGGCCGCTCGACGCAGTATCCCGAGCTCAGCGCGGCCGAGGTCGTGCTCACTGTGCTGCACGCGGGCGGCAAGTTCGGTGGCGGCGGCTACAAGGTGTCCGGCGGCCTGCACGGCGTCGGCAGCTCGGTCGTGAACGCCCTGTCCACGCGCCTCGAGGTCGAGATCGACCGCGAGGGCAAGACCCATCGCATGGTCTTCCTCGACGGTGGCGAACTGGTCGAGCGTCTGGAGCCGGTGGCCGATTCGCCTCTGGGTCCCGACGGCGAGCCCCGCACCGGGACGATGGTGCGCTTCTGGCCCGATCCGGCGATCTTCGACGAGACCAACTTCCGCGCCGCGACGTTGACCGAACGCTTCCAGATGATGGCGTTCCTCAACGCGGGCCTGCAGATCACCTTCACCGACGAGCGGCCGGACCACGACCACGAGCCGATCGTCTACCGCTACGACGGCGGCATCAAGGACTTCGTGCGCCACGTCAACGCGGCGAAAGAGGCGCTGTTCAGCGACGTCGGCTACCTCGCCCAGGAGGAGTCCGAGGGCGACAACTCGATGGCCGTCGAGGTCGCGTTCCAGTGGAACACGGGCTACAACTCCGACGGGCTGCACTCCTTCGCCAACGGCATCTCGACCATCGAGGGCGGCATGCACGAGGAGGGCTTCAAGAAGTCCCTCACGAACACGGTCAACCGCTACGCCCGTGAGCACCAGTTCCTGAAGGAGAAGGACCAGAACCTCCAGGGCGAGGACATCCGAGAGGGCCTCACGGCCATCATCTCGGTGAAGCTCACCGACCCCCAGTTCGAGGGTCAGACGAAGGCCAAGCTCGGCAACGTCCCGATGCGCTCGCTCGTGGAGCGGGCCACCAACGACAAGCTCTCGGAATGGCTCGAGGAGCACCCCTCCGAGGCCAAGCGCATCCTGCAGAAGGCCGTGCAGGCCGCTCGTGCCCGCGAGGCCGCCCGCAGCGCCCGCGACGCGACCCGTCGCAAGTCGGCGCTCGACGGCGCCGGGCTGCCCGGCAAGCTGGCCGACTGCTCGTCGAAGGATCCGCGTGAGTCCGAGCTCTACATCGTCGAGGGCAACTCGGCGGGTGGTTCGGCGAAGGACGCGCGCAATCCGGCGACCATGGCGATCCTGCCGATCCGCGGCAAGATCCTCAACGTCGAACGAGCGCGCCTCGACAAGATGCTCAAGAACACCGAGGTCCAGGCGCTGATCTCGGCGGTCGGTGCCGGTGTCGGCGACGAGTACGACATCGAGAAGATCCGGTACCACAAGATCGTCCTGATGTGCGATGCGGATGTCGACGGCTCGCACATCCGCACGCTGCTGCTCACGTTCTTCTTCCGCCAGATGCGCCCCCTGATCGAGGGCGGTCACATCTTCATCGCACAGCCGCCGCTGTTCTCGACCGAGGTGGGTCGCAACAAGATCTACCTGAAGGACGACGCGGCCAAGGCGGCGTTCATCGCCGAGCACCCGAACCACAAGAACGAGTTCCAGCGGCTCAAGGGCCTCGGCGAGATGGACGCCGAGGAGCTCTGGGAGACGACGATGGACCCCGCACGTCGCACCCTGCTGCAGGTCTCGGTCGAACAGGCCGTCATCGCGGACGAGGTGTTCTCGATCCTGATGGGCGACGACGTCGAGAGCCGGAAGCACTTCATCCAGACCAACGCCTCCGACGTCCGGTTCTTGGACATCTGATGGCAGCGCCCGGACATCTGATGGCACGCAACCCCGAGCTGCGCCGGGCCCACCCGGCGCGGCCGCCGGCAAGGAGCAGCTCGAGATGAGCGACGACACCCCCGTGGACGAGACCCCCGAGGGCGACGACCCCACACCGGACGTGCCCGTCGAAGGATCCGACGTCTCGACCCGGTCGGGCACGATCGAACCGATCGAGATCCAACAGGAGATGGAGCAGTCCTTCCTGGACTACGCCATGTCGGTCATCGTCGCCCGGGCCCTGCCCGACGCGCGTGACGGTCTCAAGCCGGTGCACCGGCGCATCCTCTGGGCCATGCACGAGGCGGGCCTGCGGCCCGACCGCAACCATCGCAAGTGCGCGACCGTCGTCGGCGACGTGCTGGGCAAGTACCACCCCCACGGCGACCAGTCGGTCTACGACGCGCTCGTCCGCATGGGCCAGGACTTCTCGCTGCGCCACCCGCTGATCGATCCGCACGGCAACTTCGGCTCCCCCTCGGATCCGCCGGCGGCCTACCGCTACACCGAGTGCCGCCTCACGCCGCTCGCGATGCACATGCTGGCGGGCATCGACGAGGACACCGTCGACTTCTCGGCGAACTTCGACGGCTCCACCGAGGAGCCGAACGTCCTGCCGGGCCGTTTCCCCAACCTGCTGGTCAACGGCAGCCAGGGCATCGCCGTCGGCATGGCCACCAACATCCCGCCGCACAACCTGGGCGAGGTCATCGACGCGACGCTGCACCTGCTCGACAACCCCGAGGCCACACCGGACGACCTCATGGCGTTCGTCAAGGGACCCGACTTCCCGACCGGCGCGCAGATCATGGGCCGCGCCGGCATCATCTCGGCCATCCGGACGGGTCGTGGATCGATCAAGATGCGCGCCAAGGCCGAGATCGAGGAGGGACCTCGCGGCGACCGGATCGTGGTCAGCGAGATCCCGTACCAGACCTCGGTCGAGACCATCGAGGAGAAGATCGCCGAGCTCGCCAACGCCCGGGTGCTCGAGGGTGTGCGTGAGATCCGCAACGAGCGCTCCCGCGGCCTGACGCGCCTGGTGATCGAGCTCAAGAAGGACACCGTCGCGAACGTCCTGCTCAACAACCTCTACAAGCACACGCCGTTGCAGACGACGTTCTCGACCAACTTCGTGGCGCTCGTCGACGGCGTGCCGCGCACGCTGAACCTGCGCGACGCCCTGGTGCACTACATCGACCACCAGGTCGAGGTCATCACCCGTCGCACGCAGTTCCGTCTCGACAAGGCCCGGCGTCGGGCGCACATCGTCGAGGGTTTCCTCAAGGCGCTCGACCTGATCGACCAGATCATCGCCGCCATCCGGGCATCGGCGGATCGATCCTCCGCGATCGTGGCGCTCCAGGGCGAGGGCTTCGAGTTCAGCGAGATCCAGGCGACCGAGATCGTCGACATGCGTCTGTCGACGCTGACCCGACTCGGGCGCGAGCGCCTCGAGGAGGAGATGGCACAGCTGCGCGAGACGATCGCGTTCCTCGAGGCGATCCTCGCGGACGACGCCGTGCTGCGTCAGGTGATCAAGGACGAGATGACCGAGATCCGCGACGAGTTCGCGACGCCTCGGCAGACCACGATCGAGCACGACGACGGCGACCTCGAGATCGAGGACCTGATCGACGACGAAGAGGTCGTCGTCGTGATGACCGCCCGCGGCTACATCAAGACCGTGGCGGCCGACGCCTTCAGGTCCCAGGGCCGCGGTGGCCGTGGTGTCGCCGGCGCCCGTCTCAAGGACGAGGACTACATCACCCACCTGGTGCACACCTCGGCCCACGCCTACCTGTTGTTCTTCTCGAACCGCGGCCGTGTGTACCGGCTCAAGGCGCACCGGATCCCCCAGCGCGACCGCACCGCGCAGGGCCTGGCGATCGTCAACCTCCTGCGGCTGCAGCCGGACGAGAAGATCCAGACGATCATCGACACCCGCGACTACGAGACGCACCGCTACCTGTTCTTCGTGACGCGCCGGGGGACGGTCAAGAAGACCATGTTCAACGCGTACGACAACTCCCGACAGGACGGCCTGATCGCCATCAACCTGCGCGACGGCGACGAGCTCGTCCGGGTGATCCCGACCTCGGGCGAGGACGAGATCCTGCTGGTCTCCGAGGCCGGCCAGGGCATCCGCTTCTCCGAGGAGGACGTCCGGCCGATGGGTCGCACCGCCGGCGGTGTGCGCGGCATGCGACTGCGTGAGGGCGACGGGGTCGTCGGTGCCGACGCGATCGCACCCGAGCTGCGACTGCTGACCATCACCGACGCCGGCTACGGCAAGCGCACCGAGATCGACGAGTTCTCGATCCAGCATCGTGGCGGCCAGGGCGTGCGCGCCCACAAGCTGCACGCGGACCGCGGGCGTGTCGTCACCGGCTTCCTCGTGGGCGAGGACGACGACCTGCTCCTGATCAACGACGCCGGCGTGCTGATTCGCACCGGGGTCAAGGACATCTCGGTCCAGGGTCGCGGCGCGACCGGCGTGCGCGTCATGCGCAACGACGACGAGACCAAGGTCGCCGCGGTGGCACGGGTGCTCTCCTCCGAGGAGGCGCCGTCGGACGACGAAGATCCCGACGGTCCCGACGGCGGCGATCTCGACGCCGCCGAGGCAGCTGCCGACGGTGCGGACGCCGCTGAGGCGGGCGACGACGGTGCCGATGACGCAGGTGGCTCGGACGAGGCCTGAGCCGCGACCGATGACGGGCGCGGCGTCGCTGCTCGTCCTGGCACTGGTGGCGGTCGCCGTGGGGCTCATCGGCGCGATCGGCGTGGCGACGCCGTCGATCGTCGACCAGGCCCGAGCCGACGCGGTGGCCGACCTGAGCGCGTTGGCGGGAGTCGGCGGAGGTCACGGCGCGGCCCGGGCCGTCGCGACACGCTCCGGTGCGACCGAGGTCCGGGTGTCCGACGCCGCAGGTGGCAGGGTCACCGTGACGGTCCTGGTGGGCGGGCGCAGCGCCGTCGCGCATGCGGCGGCGGCCGGCGTGGACCGGTCCGAAGAGCCTGTGGGTGGACCGTGAGCACCCTAGGATGTCGGCCGTGACATCGACGCCGTCAGCGGAGGAGACCGCCGTCAGTCCTGCCGACGGCGAGCCCGGCGGATCGCGTCCCACGCGCCGCCAGCCGAAGGTCGGCGGTCCCGCCGCACCCTCCGGGGGTTCGGCGCAGGGCCAGCCTCCGACCTCGTCCTCGGCGCCCACCCGGACGTCGTCCACACCGGCAGCCGCCGCGCCACGACGAGTGCTCGGCTACGGCCGTCAGCGCTACGAGGCACGCAAGGTGCGTCGTCTGATCCGCCACCTCGACCCGTGGTCGATGCTCAAGCTGTCGCTGCTGGTGTCGCTGTGCATGTGGCTGATCGTGATGATCGCCTCGGTGATCCTCTGGACCGTCGCCAGCAACGCGGGCACGATCGAGAGCTTCGAAGAGGTCGTCAACTCGTCGTTGTCGCTCCAGGACTGGACGCTCGACGGCGACTTCATCTTCCGCCAGTTCGGCCTGATCACCCTGCTGCTGTCGCTCGGCTTCACCGCTGCGGTGGTCATCGCGACCCTCGTGTTCAACCTGATCAGCGACATCATCGGTGGTGTCTGGGTCTCGGTGATCGAGGAGGAGACCGCTCGCCCGGTGTCCGAATCGAAACGTGACCGGTCCGTCGGGTAACGTGATCGGCCGCTGCCGGTGGCACCTCGCCGGCGGAGCGGGGCTATAGCTCAGTTGGTTAGAGCGCACCCCTGATAAGGGTGAGGTCGCTGGTTCGACTCCAGCTAGCCCCACGAACCGCTCCACCGGAGACGCTCCCAGGAGACCGCATGCGAGGACTACGTCGAGCAGTGCTCGCAGTGGCTCTCGGAGCCCTCGTCGGCGCGGTGCTCCGCCTCAAGGGCGCTGACCCGAGCCCGTTGGAACGTGGCGGTTGGCGAGAGCTCGACGGCGACGAGCTCCGGTGACGTCCTCCGACCGGGACCCTTCGACGACCGACGCCTCGACGACCGGCGCATGGGTGAGCAGCGCATCGGCGACCAGCGCCCCCGCTGCGACCGGCTCGACGCTGCCGGGTGCGGGGCGGATCGCGGTCGTCGGCGCCGGGATCCTCGGTGTCCGCATCGCCCGAGAACTGTTGACACCTGGCGCGGACGCCCAGCCGACGAACGACGGGATCACCGTCGTGACCCGCCGCCGGGAGCGCCGGACCCAGGTCGCGGCGGCCTTCGGCGACCAGGTGCGGGTGGTCCAGGAGCGTGACGGCGCCGAGCGTGCCCTGTCGGGAACCGAGATCTCGACGGTCGTGGTGGCCCGTGAGGCCGGCGCCCAATTCGACGTCGCCCGGAGCCAGCTCGAGGCCGGTCGACACGTCGTGTGCACCACCGACGACCCCGACGAGGTGCGGGCGCTGCTCGACCTCGATGAGCTGGCGGTGGCGCGTGGGGTGCGGCTCTTCGTGGGCGCGGCGATGTCGCCGGGACTGTCATGCCTGCTGGTGCGACACGCGGCGGGCGAGCTCGACGAGGTCGACGAGATCCACGTGTCGCGGCACGGCGCCGCAGGCCCGGCATGCGCTCGGCAGCGGCTCCGGGCCCTGCGGGGCACGGCGGTCGACTGGCGCGACGGTGCGTGGGTCCGCCGTCCTGGGTTCTCGGGCCGCGAGCTGAGCTGGTTCCCCGATCCGATCGGGGCCAGGGACTGCTACCGCGCCGAGCTGGCCGAGCCGGCGCTGCTCGTGCCCTGCTTCCCCGGGGTGCAGCGGGTGACCGCCCGTCTGGCGGCGTCGCGGCGCGACCGGGCGTTCGCCCCGTTCCCCGTGCTGGTGCCACCGCCGGACGAGGGCGGTATCGGGGCGATCCGTGTCGAGCTGCGGGGTGCCTCCGACGGTGCCCGACGCTCGGTCGTCTACGGCGCGCTCGACCGCCCGGCGGTCGCCGGTGCCGCGGTTGCGGCGGTGACCGCCCTGCAC
>JALYWI010000132.1 GCA_030852785.1 Actinomycetota bacterium | reverse complement strand
ACCGCCCACTCCAGGCCCCGCAGGCCCATGGCCGCCGTCCGCCGGGCCAGCACCGGGAGGCTGGTCGCGCCGCCGGCCCGCACGACGGACGGGTCACCACCGCCGCCGATCTCGATGTGGGTGAACCCCTCGCCGAGCACGACCGCCAGCCCCGGGAACCCGGCGTCCGCGACGAGCAGGTTGGACCCACGTCCCACGACCAGGGTCGGCACGGGGGCCGCGAGCGACGCGAGTGCTGCGGCGATGACGGCGAGCTCGCCGGCGTCCGCGACCTCGACGAAGCGAGCGGCGCGGCCACCGACCCGGTAGGTCGACAGCGGCCCCAACGGATGGTCGGCCAGCAGACGAGGGCCGAGGAAGCCGAGCGCCTCGTCGAGCGCGGACAGGTCAGGGGCGAGGGGCATGCGGGCGAGCACCAGGTCGGCCAGGTCCGTGACGTCGCCGGCGCCGATGCTCATGCAGAGGTCACCGGCGCGCAGCTCGGCTGCGAGCAGGTCGGCGGCGTCGTCGAGTGTGGGCGCCCAGCGCACGTCGGACTCGGGGTGCGCAGCGGTCACCGCTTCGACGAGGAGTGCGCCGCTGACACCCGGGCGTGGCGCCTCGCCCGCCGCGTAGACGTCGGTCAGGACCAGGACGTCGGCGTCGACGAAGGCGTCGGCGAACTCGTTCCACAGCGCCTGTGTCCGCGAGTAGCGGTGCGGTTGGAAGGTCGCCACCACCCGGTCCCAGCCGCCGCTGCGTCCCGCGGACAGCGCGGCGCGCACCTCGGTCGGAAGATGTGCGTAGTCGTCGACGAAGTCGACACCTCCCCGGCGACCGCGCCGCTCGAAGCGTCGCGCGACCCCGGTGTAGCGACCGAGCGCCCCTGCGGCCGCGGTCAGGTCGAGTCCGAGCAGCTCGGCCAGGGTCAGTGCGCCCGCGGCGTTCAGCGCGTTGTGCACGCCCGGGACCGACACCGACACGGGCACCGAGCCGCTCGGTGTGACGAAGGTGAACGAGGCACCCTCGGAGCCGAGCGACAGGTCCTCGATCCGATGTGTCGCGTCGGCGGCCTGGCCGTAGGTGGCGGCGCCGACGCGACGTCCCACCTCGGCGGCGACGGGGTCATCGGCGCACACGGCCGTGGGGCCGTCGGTCTCGGCCAGGAATCGTTCGAAGCCGGCGACGAGCTCGTCCCAGCCGCCCCAGTACTCCAGGTGGTCCGCTTCGATGTTCGTCACGACCGCCGCCGCTCGCGGCCCGGCGAGGAAGCTGCCGTCGCTCTCGTCGGCCTCGAGCACGAACCACCGGCCCCCGCCGTGCGCCGCGGCGCCGCCGAGCACGGGGACGGGCGCACCGATCAGGTACGACGGGTCCGCGCCGGCGCCCACCATGGCGGTGGCGAGCATCGAGGTGGTGGTGGTCTTGCCGTGTGTTCCCGAGACCGACACGAACGGCTGCCGTCGTGCCAGGGCGGGCAGCAGGTCGATGCGACCGAGCACGTCGATCCCCCGCCGTCGCGCCGCGACGACCTCTGGGTTGCCGGCCGAGACGGCGGTCGAGATCACGACCAGCTCGGCGTCGCCGACGTGGTCCTCGTGGTGACCGACGTGGACCTCGACGCCGAGCTCGCGCAGCCGCTCCGCCGCCGGGCCGTCGACCTGGTCGGAGCCGGTGACCTCGTGGCCCTGCTGGGCGAGGACCGTCGCGATGCCCGACATGCCCGCGCCGCCGGCGGCCACCACGTGGATGCGTCGTGGGGTGTCGAGCGACGGCGGCGTGTGCTCGGCGGTCACGAGGGCCGCGACGCGTTCGACTCCACCAGGTCCGCGACGTCGCTCGCCGCGTCCGGGTGCCCCAGGGACCTGGCCGCGTCGGACATCACCCGGGCACGGGACCGGCCGTCGATCGGCGATGCGTCGACGACGGCGGCGATCTCGCTCAGGAGCCGTGGCGCATCGAGCTCGTCGTCGGGCACCAGCACCGCGGCACCGGCTCGGACCAGCGGCTGGGCGTTCGCTCGCTGGTGGTCACGTGTCGCTATGGGCAGTGGCACCAGGATCGAGGCGACGCCGATCACGGCGAGCTCCGCCACGGTGGTGCCGCCCGAGCGGCAGACCGCCAGGTCCGCCGCGGCGAGGACGGTCGCCATGTCGTGTTCGTAGCGGACCTGCGTGTAGTCGAGTCCGTCGGTCTCGATGAGCTCGCGGTCGTCCCAGTCGCGGGCGCCGACGACGTGGCGGATCGCCAGGTCGTCACGCGTCGACAGCGCTCGGGCCGCGGCGAAGGTCGCCTCGTTGATGCGGCGTGAGCCGAGCGACCCGGCGAACACGACGATCATCGTGCGCTCGGGATCGACCCCGAGACGGGCTCGGGCGGCTGCGACGTCGCGGTCCGCAGCGACGGCGAGGACCTCGTCGCGCACCGGGTTGCCGGTGACGACCGTCCGCGGCAGGTCGGTCTCGGGGAACGGCACCGCGCACGCCTTCGCGAACCGGGCGACGAGGCGGTTGGCCGCACCGGCGCGGGCGTTCTGCTCCATCAGCACCAGCGGCACCCGCCAGATCACCGCGGCGAGGGCACAGGCCGCGCTCGCGAACCCGCCGAGTGCCACGACCACCGCGGGGCGGCGGCGACGGACCAGTCCGACGGCCTGCATCAGGGCCCGCACCAACCCGATGATCGCGGCCACGTTGTCGAGCGTGAGGCGTCGCTGGATGCCACGACCGGGCAGCAGCGTGATGTCGAAACCGGCGTCGGGCACGAGCTCGGCCTCGAGGCCGCGGCTGGCGCCCACGAAGTGGATCGACGACGTGTCGTGGCCCCGTGCGACGAGCGCTCGAGCGACGGCGAGGCCCGGCATCAGGTGCCCGGCGGTCCCGCCGCCGGCGATCACCGCCCAGGTCTGCTCCGAGCGGTGCTCCGTGCTCATCGAGCGCGGGCGACGGACATCAGGACGCCGACCGCGAGCATGCACATCATCAGGGAGGATCCGCCGTAGGACACGAAGGGCAAGGTTATGCCCTTGGTCGGGAGCGTCCCGACGGTCACACCGATGTTGATCAGCGCCTGCACGCCGATCCACGTGGTGATGCCGAAGGCGACGAGTCGCCCGAAGCGGTCGTCGGTCCGGAGGGCGATGCGGATGCCGGCCAGCATGAACACGACGAAGGCGCCCAGGACGATGAGGCTCCCGATCAGGCCCAGCTCCTCGCCGATCACGGCCAGGATGAAGTCGGTGTCGGCTTCGGGCAGGTAGCCCCACTTCGCCCGGGAGTTGCCCGGGCCGTTGCCCCAGAGCCCGCCGGAGGCGAAGCCGATCTGCGACTGGAGCAGCTGCCAGCCCTCGGTGGCGATGTGCTCGTCGGGGCTCAGGAACGCAGAGATGCGCTGCAGGCGGAAACCCTCGAGTGCGAACAGGGCGAGCACGGCCGTCGCCAGGCCGGCCGCAGCGATGCCGCCCACGTGACGGACGGGCGCGCCGGCGAGGAACAGCATCGTCAGCATGATCACGCCGATCAGCAGCGTGGTGCCCATGTCGTCACCCGCCATGATGAACGCGCCGAGCAGACCGGTGACCGCGAGCACCGGCTTGAGCAGGTCGGGCGAGCCGATGTCGCGCGAGCGGACGTCGAGCAGCTTCGCGAGCCAGAGGATCAGCGCCAGCTTGGCGACGTCGGACGGCTGGCCGCGCATGACGCCCACGCCCAACCACCGGGTGGCGCCGTTCACGCTGATCGCGAACGGGATGCCCGGACCCCCGGCCGCCTTCATCACGACGTCGAGGGCGAGCAGACCCTGGAGTGCGATCGCGACCAGGAGCAGCGGTGCCGAGAGGCGGTCGCGCCAGACACGCAGCGGGATCCGCGCCGCGCCGACCGCCAGGAGCAGCCCGGCCGACATGAACATGAACTGGCGCGTGACGACCTGCCAGCTCGGTCCGCCGCCCTGCACCGAGGCAACCGACGACGCGGAGTAGACCATCACCAGGCCGAGCAGGCACAGCACCCCGACCGAGCACACCAGCATCGATTCTGCGGTCGGCCCGCCGCGGACCACCTCGATCTCGGGGCGGCGTGACGCCGAGCTCGAACGGCTCCGGGTCGCGGACGACGACCGGGTCCTCGCCGCCGTCGGCGTGGTCGACGTCGTGCGGGCCCGGGTGCTGCTCGAGCGGCCGGTGCTGTTGCGGGTCGTGCTGTTGCGGCTGGTCGTGGAGCGCCGGGTGGGCGGCCGACGTGTCGAGGTCGCCATCAGCCTGCCTCGGCCGGGGGTTCGCCGAGCACCTGGGTGCGCACGAGCTGCGTGAAGTCGTCGCCACGCTCGGCGTAGGACGAGTACCAGTCGAACGACGCGCAGCCCGGCGACAGCAGGACCACGTCACCGGGCGACGCGAGCCGGGCGGCGGCAGCGACGGCGTCGGCCATCGACGTGGCCAGGTGGGACGGGCGATCCGGGAAGGCGGCGACGACGTCGGCCCCGGCCTCACCGATGCCGACGACGGCGGTGACGGCATCGGCGCCGTGGGCCAGCGTCGACATGTCGAGGCCCTTGTTGCGCCCACCCGCGATCAGCACGACCGACGAGAAACCCGACACCGCCGCGGAGGTGGCGTGGGGGGCGGTCGCCTTGGAGTCGTCGAACCACCGGACACCCGCGTGCTCCCCGACGAACTGCACCCGGTGCGCCAGGCCACCGAACTCGGCGAGCGCCGCTCGGACCCCGTCGATCGTCGCGCCGCCGGCCAGGGCCGTGGCGGCTGCTGCCAGCACGTTCGACCGGTCGTGCGGGAGCGAGCTCCACAGGTCGGCGGACGTCGCGATCTCGACCCCGTCCGGTCCGACCAGCACTCCGTCGGTCTCGTGGTAGTCGTTGGGTCGGCCGTCGGTCTCGGCGGCCAGTCCGAAGCGGAGCACCGTCGGTCCGTCCGCACCGCTCGGCGCCGCGGCGGCGACCACGGGGTCCTCGCCGTTGAGGACCGCGACGTCGTCGCTGCGCTGGTCGGCGAAGATCCGTGCCTTCGCGGCTCGGTAGGCCTCGAGGGAGTCGTGCACGTCGAGGTGGTCCTCGGCGAAGTTCAACCACGTCGCGACCGACGGGCGGAACGACCGGCTGTGGGCCAGTCGGAACGACGAGGCCTCGACCACGAACCGGTCGATGCCGGCGTCGTCGATCGCTGCGACGAGCGGGGTCTCGAGGTTGCCGACCGCGACCGACTCGAGCCCTGAGTGCTGGAGCATCGACTGGACGAGGGTGGCCACGGTCGTCTTCCCGTTCGTGCCGGTGACGGCGAGCACGGGACGGTCGTCCCAGGCGCCGGCCAGGTCGAACTCGCTGAGGACCGGGCGGCCTGCCGCCGCCGCTGCGGCGAACACGGCGTGGTGCTCGGGCAGGCCCGGTGCGGGGATCACGGCGTCGACCGCGTCGAGCAGCTCGGCAAGACGGGCGGAGTCCGGTGCGTGGACCGACTCGGTGCCCAGCTCGTCGGCGATCGTCCGGAGTCGCATGGCGTCGCCGTCGTCGACCAGCAGCGCGACCAGGCCGCGGGCGCCGAGCGCACGGGCGACCGCCGTGTTGGTGACGCCCATGCCGTAGAGGAGGAACCGCTGCTCGGTCAGCGGCGCGGTGGCGGATCGGGTCACCCGAGTCCTCCCCCGCGGATGAACTCGCGGTAGAAGAGGCCGAGGCCGAGCGCGGTGCAGGCGGCGGTCAGCATCCACATGCGGATGATCACCCGGGTCTCGGGCCAGCCCTTGAGCTCGAAGTGGTGGTGGATCGGCGCCATCTTGAAGATGCGACGGCCGAACATCCGGAAGCTCGCCACCTGCAGGATCACCGAGGTCGTCTCGATGACGAAGAGCAGCCCGAGGATCGGCAGCAGCAAGGCGGTCGACGAGCTGAGCGCGAGTGCGGCCAGGCCGGTGCCGATGGCGAGGGAGCCGGTGTCGCCCATGAAGATCTGGGCAGGTGCGGCGTTGTACCAGAGGAACCCCGCGCACGCGCCCATCATCGCGGCGGACACGATCGCCAGGTCGAGGCCGACGTTGATGCCGTAGAAGCCCGAGTAGCGGAAGATCCAGTAGCCGATGACGAGGTAGCCGGCGAAGACGAGGCCGGCGGAGCCCGCAGCGAGCCCGTCGAGCCCGTCGGTGAGGTTCACCGCGTTCGAGGCGCCGAGGATGAGCAGCACCGCCCAGACCGCCCAGCCGACCTTGCCGAGCTCCCAGCCGACGTCGTACCACTGCGTGAAGCTGATGGTCGTGTGCACCTTGGTGCGCCACAGCATCAGCAGGGTGAAGCCGATCGCGACCGCGAGCAGCCCGCCGAGCTTGGCGCCCTTGCCGAGACCGAGGTTGCGCTCGTTGGAGATCTTGATCCAGTCGTCGAGGAAGCCGACCAGTCCGGCGCCGCCGATGGCGAGCATGACGGCGATGCCCGTCCAGGTGAAGACGCCGTAGTAGAGGTTCGACCCGATGTAGCCGGCGAGCCCGCCGACGACGATCGCGATGCCGCCCATCGTCGGGGTCCCGGCCTTGACCAGGTGACCTTCGGGCACGTCCTCGTGGATCGGCTGGCCGATGGCGCGCCGTGTCAGCCACAGGATGAGCAGCTTGGTACCGACCAGCGACACGACCGTCGAGATGCCGACGGCGAGCAGCAGCGTGATCACCGCTCACCCCCGCCGGATCGGTCGGCGAGCGCCGCTCGGACCACGTCGCGGTCGTCGAAGGGCACCACCCGGTCCGCGAAGACCTGGCCCTGCTCGTGGCCCTTGCCCGCGACGAGCACGATGTCGTCGGCACTCGCGGCGCGGACCGCGTCGGCGATCGCCGAGCGACGGTCGAGCTCGGTCGTCGGCTCCGACACGCAGCCCGCGACGACCTGCGAGATGATCTCGGAGGGGTCCTCGGAACGCGGGTTGTCGGACGTCACGACGACGACGTCGGCCAGACGGCACGCCACCTCACCCATCAGCGGTCGTTTCCCGCGGTCCCGATCACCACCACATCCGAACACGACCGTGAGGCGTCCGCGTGGATCCAACAGTGTGCGAGCGGTCACCAGGGCGTGCTCCAGGGCCTCCGGCGTGTGGGCGAAGTCGACGATGACGGCGGGATCGTCGTCGCCGCCGAAGGTCTCGAAGCGGCCGGGCACCGGCGGGAGCGCCGAGAGTCCTGCGGCGACCAGGTCGTCGGGCACGCCCAGCGCGTGACAGGACTCGGCGGCGAGCAGCGCGTTCATGACGTTGTGGTCACCGGGCATCGGCAGCTCGACGCGGCGGTCGCGCCAGGTGAACGCGCTCCCCCGCCGGGTCGTCACGACGTCGGTGACGTCGCGGGCCGACACCGGCCGGAGCTCGTCACCGCCGGCGTCGACGAGCAGGCGGCCGTGCACGTCGTCCACGTTCACGATGCCCACGCGGCACCTGCCCGGTTCGAACAACTTGGCCTTGGCGGCGAAGTACGACTCCTGGGTGCCGTGGAAGTCGAGGTGGTCGATGCCGAGGTTGGTGAAGACCCCCACCTCGACGCGCAGCGCGTCGACCCGGTGCAACGACAGGGCGTGCGAGGACACCTCCATCGCGACGACGTCGACGCCCTCGTCCCGGTAGGCGGCGAGCGTGCGCTGCAGGTCGGG
>JALYWI010000124.1 GCA_030852785.1 Actinomycetota bacterium | reverse complement strand
CCGCCGGTGATGCGACCGGGATCGTCGTGGCGTGCGGGCCGACCGCCTCCGGGATGCCCCCGGTGGCGGTGGTGATGATCGTGCCGCCACCGGCGAGCATCTTCTCGACGAGCGCGATCCCGAAGGTCTCGACGAACGCGGGTGTCGCCTTGCTCGGCAGCACGAACGTCGCGCAGCCGGCCATGAGCGCCCACTTCTCGGCGTCGTCGACGTCGTCGAGGAACACGATCCGGTCGGCCACACGGGACCGGGCCGCTCGTTCGCGCAGCGCGTCGAGCGCCGGTCCCGTCCCCGCGATGACGAGCGGCACCACGTCGCTCGCCGCGGAACGGGCGTAGCCGTCGATGAGGTCGTCGACGCCCTTCTCCGGGCTGATCCTCGACAGGAACAGCACGTAGCGATCCCGCTCGAGACCGCGACGGGCGAGTGTGTCGACGACCTGCGCGTCGTCGACCGCGGTGCCATGGCAGTCGATCGCCGGGTACGAGATGCCCACGCGTTCACGGCACTGCTGCCCGAACGACGTGCCCCACCCGGCGTCGACGTCGTCGGCCGCCGCGATGATGCAGTCCAGGGTGTACTCGGACACGGCGACGCAGTGGTCGTGCGCCAGGAACGAGGTGAAGGTGTGCGCCGCGGCGCCGAAGCGGCCCTCCTCGACGCAGGAGCGCACCACGTTGGTGATGTCGGAGCCCACCGCCTCGGCGATCGTGGTGACCCTCGGCTCGATGCCCATCGCGCGGCAGACCGCGAGCGCCTCGACCACCACGCTGGCGTGCGGGGTCAGGTACAGCGAGATGCACACCGTCGGCACGCCGTCGGTGAACAGCTCGACGAGTCGCCCGACCATGCCGCCGGTGAACCGGCCGTCGGGCACCTTGTAGTCGCCGACCGGTTCCGGTCGCTCCACCACGATGCCGGGGCTGTAGGGCAGGACCGACCCGAGTGGCTTCAACGGCAGCGCGCCGAGCGCCTCGATCGGCCACGTCACGATGCGGACGTCGTCGTAGCCGCGCTGCAGCGCGGCCTCGGCCAGGTTGCGGGCCTCGCCGGAGTGTCCGCAGATCACCGGATCGGCGCGCACGACGATCACCAGTCGGCGGGTGGGCAACGGATCGATCATCAGCGGTGCTCCTTCGGGGACGGTCACGGGTTCAGCGACGGGACGACGGCGTGGACGGTGGACGGGAACGGGTGCCCCAGTCGGAGGGCTCCGGGCCCAGGCGCACCACGAGACGACCGGGGCGGTGCACCTGGCGACTCGTGAGCCAGCTGTGCTCGAGGGGCTCGCCGTCGAAGGACACCGACTGGACGTACTGCGGCCCCGCCCCGGGCGACGCGTCGCGGCCCTCGGCCTCGATCACCAGGTCGCCCCCGGCGACACGGATGCGTGACCGGTCGACCGCGGGAGCGTTGACCAGGAAGAGCCCCTGCCCGGCCACTGGGAACAGGCCGAGGGTCGCCCACACGTACCAGGAGCTGAGGCCACCGGAGTCGTCGTTGCCCGGCAGGCCGCCGCGGCCGGTGCCGAACGCCTGGTGCACCGCCGCGTGGACGACCTCGGCGGTGCGGTCGGGACGCCCGGCGTAGTGGTACGCCCAGGGCACCTCCATGTCGGGTTCGTTGTTCAGCCCCTCGAACCGGTCGAGCGCGTAGCCGGCGATCAGCGCGTCGCCACAGGGCGGCACGCCGAGCTGCTCGACCGGCGGTGCGTCGTAGCCGAAGAACCGGTCGAGCATCTCGAGGAACGACGTCTCGCCGCCGGCGAGGTCGATGCGCGACGACATGTCGTGCAAGAGGCGGAACGAGTAGTTCCACCTGCCTCCCTCGTAGAAGGTCGAATCGACGAGCAGACCGGTGTCGGGATCGAACGCGTTGCGCCATCGCGCGGCGAGCTCGTCGAGGTGGTCGGCCAGCTCGGCGTCGCCGACGTGGCGCGCCACCCGTGCGGTGCAGTGGTAGCCGTAGGCCAGGTCGAGCGTGTGCGTGACCGGGTGGGCGACACCCTTCTCGAGGAAGTCCTCGCCGTAGTTGCGGCGCAGGTCGTCGTGGAGGTGCACGAGCGCGTACTCCCAGTCCACACCGGGCAGGCCGAGCTCGCAGACATCGGCGAAGAACGTGTGGGCGAGCGCACTGCCCTGACGGAAGAAGCGGTCGGTGCCGCGTGCCATCCGGTAGCCGATCGGGAAGTTGCCCTCCTCCTCCTTCACCGACAGCAGCGCCGAGACCAGCTCGACCGCACGGTCCGGGGCGACCAGCGTCAGCAGCGGCAGCTGGGTCTTGTAGAGGTCCCACATCGTCGCGATGTCGAACACGAACGACCTCGACGTGGTCCAGAACGGGCTCTCGTCTGGGGCGTAACACGGCTTGATCAGCGAGTGGTACATGCTCGTGGCGAAGGTCGTGCGCTGCTCGCTCGACGAGGTCTCCACGGCGATCCGGTCGAGGTGACCGCGCCACGCCTCCTGGGTCGCCGCACGGCGCGTGTCGAAGCAGTGCAGCGCCGAGCCGCAGTCGCGGTGGAGGTTCTCGCGTGCCTGGTCCACCCCGCGCAGCGAGAAGCCCATGCGCAGCTCGACCTCCTCGCCCACGTCGGTCGGGCCGACCAGCACCAGACCGAACGTCCGGAGGGTGGTCAACCGGATCGAGTCGAACTCCAGCTTCGAACCGCCCGCCATCAGGCGACGGTCGTAGAAGAGCATCTGGCGCCACCGTGCGGCATCGCACTCGATGTGCACCGACAGGGGCACGCCCTCGACGACGATCTCGCCCTGCGCCTCACCGGGTGCGACGACCGCCAGGCGGGCCCGCATGGGGACGGTCCGCCCGTGCTCGATCGCGAGTCCTCCCAGCGACAGATCCACGACGACCCGTGCATCGTGGTGGCTGGGGAACGTGTAGCGGTGCACCGCGGACTTGGGTCCGACGGTCAGCTCGGCGCGGATGCCCGACGACATCGTCGCCGAGTAGTAGCCGGGTTCGGCCACCTCGTCCTCGAGGGCCCACAGCGTGTCGAGCGCGTCGAGCGGCTCGATCATCGGGGTGACGCGGAAGTAGTTGTAGTACTTCCGGATGGCGCCGGTCCCCGACTGCTGGAAGTGGGTGAAGCCCGATGCCCGGAGGTCCTCGTACAGCAGCGGTGGCACCCCCTCGGTGCTCATCTGGTGCATGCCGTAGCCGGTGGGATAGGCGCCCGAGTAGGCACACGCCGAGACCATGCCGAACGGGCTCGTGGCCCCCGGGTGGGTGTTGCCGACCTGCGGCTTGGGCCACCACCAGGTCGCGGCGAGACCCTCGGGCTCGCGCAGGTCCGTCACCCCGGTCCCGATGAACGGATCGACCGACTCGATCACGTCCGGCTACCGATGCACATGGAGGCCCCCATGGCGACCGACCGTACGGAGCGTGTGTGGCAGCAGCGTTTCGTCGGTATGAACTGCTGCCTGGACGTGAACTGCTGCGTCGGCATGAACTGCTGCGCCGGCATCGACGCGCCCGATCATCGACGACAGCGGCCCCGGACTGTGCTCGGATGGCCCGATGGTCTACGGAGTCATCATCTTCGCCGTCGCAGCGGTGCTCGTCGTCGTCGCCTATGTGTCGACGATGAACCGTCGCCGCGAGGAGACAGCGGCCGAGGCACCCGAGGATCGCCTCTCCGACGAGGAGTTCCGTCGCATCGAGTTCGGCGACGAGGACATCTGACCCTCGGTCGCGGCGCGCCTGGCTGAAGGTGCGGCCCGGTCAGTCGGTGCTGCGCAGCAGGCGACCCGAGAGCTCGCCGGTGTGCTCGCCCGATTCCATGAACGGCCGGCCGTTCACGATCGTGTGATCGATGCCGGTCGCCCGCTGCACGAAACGCGGCGCACCCCCGGGGAAGTCGTGCACGATCTCGGGCAGGTCGAGCGCGAGCGCGTCCAGGTCGATCACGTTGAGGTCCGCGAAGGCGCCCTCACGCAGCACCCCGCGGTCCCGGTACCCGATGAACGACGCCGTGTCCGAGGTGAGGCGGCGCACGCCCTCCTCGATGCCGAGCAGCCCCTGGTCGCGGACCCAGTGCGAGAGGAAGTACGTGGGCTGCGAGGCGTCCATGATCTGCGTCGCGTGGGCTCCCGCGTCGGCGAGTCCCATGATCGTCACCGGCGAGGTGATCATCTCCTCGATCGCCTCGTCGCGTTCGTTCATGACCGGCCAGTTGACGATCGCCCTGCCGTCGGAGACGTCCATGGCGTCGAGGTAGGCCTCGACGGGCGACACGCCGCGGCGGCGGGCGATGCCGGCGATCGAGTCGTCGTCGGTGTACACGTAGCGAGCGGTCGGCTCGTCGTGGGGCATCAGGTACATGATCTCGAACGAGCCCGTCGGCTTGCCGCGACCCTCCTCGACGAGCCGCTCCCGGACCTCCGGGTCACGGATGCCGGCGAGTCGACCCGCGAGGTCGAGCGACCGCAGCGGCTGGAACGACGGCAGGTCGTCGATCAGCGTGTTCGCCGCGAAGCTGAACAGCACGCCGACGTTGCGAGGTGTGATCTGCGGGCGGAGCTGCGACCCGTTGGCGTTCGCCGCGACGCAGAGCTCGAGGACACGCCGGTAGTGGTCGTCGAGGGAGCGCACCTGCTGCAGGTTGAAGCTGAACGGTCGACCGAGCACCCGGCTGATCTCGGCGATCCATCCGACCTCTTCGTCGACACGGTTCCCGGGGGCGTTCTCGATGTTGTAGCGGGGAGCGCACTCGAGCACACCCCGGCCGAGGTCGCGCAGCGGTGCGGCCGTGCGGAAGAACTCCGCGGGATCGACCCAGGTGCCCGGCACGTTGCGCCCGTCGGGGACACGGTGCACGAGGCTGCGCGAGATGGAGTAGCCGAAGGCACCGGCGGTGATCGCCTCGGCGACCTGATCGGCCATGAGCGACAGCTGGTCGTCGCTGGCGACGAAGTCGGGCTCGCACGCGGCGTCGCCCGCGACGTAGAGGCGCACGGCGACATCGCCGACGTACCCGCCGGCGTTGATGCCCTTCGGCAGGCCGTCGACGACGTCGAGGTACTCGCCGTAGCTCTCCCAGTCCCATGGCAGGCCGTCGAGGATGCACGACGCCGGGATGTCCTCGACGGACTCCATGGCCGTCGCGAGCAGCTCCGAGGAACCGGGGCGCACCGGCGCGAAGGTCATGCCGCAGTTGCCCATGACCACCGACGTGACGCCGTGCCAGCACGACGACGACATCGTCGGGTCCCAACCGACCTGTGCGTCGAGGTGCGAGTGCAGGTCGACGAACCCGGGCGTGACGAGTCGGCCGTCGGCGTCGATGACCCTGCCGGCTCCGACGGTGCTGACGTCGCCGACCGCGGTGACCCGGTCGCCGTCGATGCCGACGTCGCCGATGACCGCAGGAGCCCCCGTGCCGTCGATGATCGTGCCGCCGGTGATGACCAGGTCGTGCGCCATCCCGTGAGTATGTCAGCCGACGCCGGTCCCGTCGTCGGCGCCGCCCGTCAGAACTTCGTGACCCGGACCGGGTCACCCGAGCGGTCGTAGGTCGTCCACGTTCCCACCTGACGACCGAGGTCGAACCGCCCCGTGCGCGACAGCGAGCCGTCCTTGCGGTACCACGTCCATGCGCCGTGAAGCTCGCCGCCCTTCATGCGACCGGTCGCCTTGAGCTGGCCGTCGCCGTAGAACTCGAACCGGACCCCTTCGGTCACCGCGGCGAGCTCGGCGAGACGGAGCGTCACCAACCGTCGCACCAGGGTCATCGGCGGTGGCCGGTCCACGGGGAACTGCAGACCGCCCTTGGAGACCTCGTAGCCCGCGACCGCGTCACCCGCCGCGGCGATCACGTCGCCGCTCATCGGGTAGTAGCCGCAGTGGTCCGCGAAGGACGCGTAGCCGGCGACCGCCTTGCCCTGCAGCGTCAGCGCCGGCATGCCGTAGCGGATGGCCTCCTCGGCACGGGGCAGCTGGCGCAGCAGTCCCTCGCGGAGTCGTTCGAGCGTGCTGCGCTGCGGTTCGGGCACGCCTGCGAGGTACCGGTCGACCTGTGCGGCGCCGTCGTCGTCATCGACCATGGCGACATCGTCGCACCCCGGCCGACCACCATGGGGACTGCCCGTGCGACGGTACGGCGACCGCAGCGCCCCGGGACCAGCCCGCTCCCGGCCTTTACGGGTCACAGGCCAGGACGCTGTGCCTAGAGTGACCTCCGGAGACCGAGCGGGAAACGCTGCCCAGGGGTGGGTGCGACGCTCGGCGGAGGGGGAGATCATGAACCTGCACAGGAAGCACGTGGCGTTGGTGGCCGTGTTGATCGCTGTCGCGGTCGTGGCGAGCGGGTGCGAGCTCGGCGGGATCGACTGCAGCGACATCAACCAGCCGGACATGGGCGGACTCGTCTGCCTGGGTCGCCACGCGGCCGCGTTCCAGGTCGGCGTCGTGGCCATCCTCGCGTTCCTCGCGATCCTCGTCGGCTCGGCCCCCACCTGATCCCTCGGATCTGACCCACGTCAGATCCGAGCTGACAGGACGGGCCCCTGGCTCAGTCACCATCGGTGTCGTCGCCCTGAGCCTCTGCGGTCCCCGAGGAGTCGTCCCGGTCGCCACGGAAGTGGGCGAGCACGGACCGAACGGCCCGGTTCGATCGCAGGCGCCCGAGTTCGACCCGACGCGCCGAGCGCAGCACCACGCCCACCACGGCCGCTGTTCCGAGACCGATGCCGGCGGCCACCCACCAGCTCGCGCCCTGCCGCTGGATCCGGACCGTCGCCACCACCGCCACGCCGATCGACCAGTAGACCCAGGGTCGCCCGACGACCTCGAGCAGGCGCCCCTGGCGAGGGCCCGACCTCGTCACTCCTTGACCTGGACGACCTCGCCGGGCAGCTCCTCGGCCAGGAACGCCTCGTAGCCGTCCTCGCCCGCGACGTACGCCAGGAGGAACGAGACGGTCGAGCGGTTGATCAACCGGTGCGCCTCGGCGATCGGCACGTGGTCGCCGCCGCACCCCTCGCTCGCGTACTCGTCGACCGCGTCGATGAGCACCTGCGGAACCTCGGCGAACGTGGGCAACAGCTCCTGGTAGCGGCACACGTCGGTGAACGACTGGTGCCCCGCGTCGGTGATGTCGACCCGCCACAGCGGACGGCCCGGGATGAGCTCCCACGGACGCTCGGTCTGCGGCTCGATCGGTGTCGTCTCGTCGAGGGTGCCCGAGACGAGCAGCGTCGGCACGTCGATCGACTCGAGCTCCTCGTCGGAGTTCAGGCGCGACGCCGGTGCCATCGCCACGATCGCGTCGACGCGTTCGTCGGCCGGGATCGCACCGAGCTCGTTCGTGTAGCCGCCAGCCGTCGCGAGCGAGGTGAAGGCACCGAAGGAGTGACCGGTCACACCGACGCGCTCGGGGTCGATCGACCCGGAGAAACGACCGTCGGCCGCAGCGGACTGCTCGAGCATCTGGTCGATCAGGACGTCGACGTCGAGCACGCGGTCGTGTGCGATCTGCTCGCGTGGCGGTTCGGCGCCACCGATCGTGTCGACCGCGGTGTTGCCGACGTGGTCGACCGAGGCGACGACGAAGCCGTGGCTGGCGAGCAGCTCGGTGAAGAACGAGGCGACGTAGCGGAGGCCGCCGCTGCCGTGGGAGTAGACGACGAGGGGGAAGGGCCCGTCGGTGCTGACGCTGACGTCGGCCAGCGCCGTCTCGGCGGCGAACTCGATACCGGGCAGGAACTGGTACACCGACGGCTCGCCCGTGGCACCCGCATCGGCGGGGTACCAGACGTCGGCCACGAGCGGACGGCTGCGAGCGGCGTCCTCGAACTCGATCGTCGCGCGGCCGACCGCGAACGGCCCCGGCTCGTCGGGTGGGGCGAGGTCCGGGTCCGGCGCAGCCGCGGTGGTCGTGGTCGACGCCTGCTCGGCTGCTCCGTCGTCCTCGCCGCTGTCGGACGAACAGGCGCCGGCGAGCAGCGCAGCGCTCAGCGCGACGGCGATCGCTGCGGTCGTCGCGCGGCGACGGCGCGCTGACGGACGTGGCCGGACGGCGGTCGTGGACATCGGTTCCCCCTGGTCACGACGCGACCCCGGTCGGGGCGCGTCGGAGCGACATGGTACGGCGCCCCGCACGGCCCGTCGGACCGCTCAACCGAAGTGGGCGGCCGCGTGCTCCCCGAGCATGATCGCCGTGGCCGCCGGTCCCCTCGTGGGCACCGCCGGCAGGATCGAGGTGTCGGCCACCGACAGGCCCTCGACGCCGCGCACCCGACCGCGCCGGTCGACCACCGCGAACGGGTCGGAGTCGGGACCCATCGGGGCGGTGCCCGACAGGTGCATCGAGGTGCGCAGGTGCTCGTCGACGAAGGCGTCGACCTCGACGTCGGGGTCAGCGGGCGCGAGCCGATGGAGCGGCTCGGCGACCACCCCTGCCATCGCCGGGGAGGCGAGCAGCTCGGCGCCGAGGCGGACCAGGGCTCGCATGTCGTCGCGGTCGGCGGGGTCGTGGAGATGCGCCAGGTCGATGTGCGGCGTCGCGGTCGGGTCCGTGCCGCGCAGACGCACCACGCCGCGTGCGCGCGGCTGCATCAGCGACAGCCGGAGGTGCAGCACCGCGTCGTCGGGGTCGTCGCCCGTCGCCCGTCCGTAGGACCTGCGCACCGCGAGCACCTCGTACGGGCTCCACTCGTCACCGGAACGGAGCACGCCGTGCAGCGCACCGTCGATGATCCCGCCGCCCGGATCCCCGGCGTGGGCCGGGACGAACGACAGCTCGACTGCCGGGTGATCCGAGCAGCGTGTGCCCACACCCGGTGCGTCGACCACCACGTCGACCCCGACGGCGCGCAGCTCGTCGGCCGGGCCGACGCCGGACGACAACAGCAATTGGGCCGTGGCGACGGCGCCCGCGCAGAGCACGACCCGCTCGGCCGGCACGATCTCCGGTC
This sequence comes from Actinomycetota bacterium, assembly GCA_030852785.1. GTDB lineage: Bacteria > Actinomycetota > Acidimicrobiia > Acidimicrobiales > Microtrichaceae > JAFAFN01. The sequence goes on along the minus strand of JALYWI010000124.1, from coordinate 4,182 downwards.
CGTCGGGACCGGACACCTCGACGCCGACGACCCGTCCGGCGTCGAACACCACCCGACGGGCCGCCGTGTGCGTCCTGATCTCGAGGTTCGGTCGGTCGCTCGCCGGCCCCAGGTACGCCATCGCCGTGTTCACCCGGACCCCGCCCACCACGTTGCGCGGCACGGGTCCGAACCCCGGCGAGGCCCAGGCGTTCTTGTCGGGCTCCGGCGGGTGGCCGCTCGCCGCGCACGCCTCGTAGAACGCAGCGGTCACCGCATCGCCGCCGCCGAGCGCGCCGCGGAGGACCGGCACGGGCCCCTCGGCGCCGTGCACCTCGCTGGGTCCGAGGTCGAGGTCGCGCTCGGAGCGGATGAACGACGACAGCACCGCCCGCGAGGACCACACCGGGTCGTCCGGTCCGAACCACCGGTCGACGTCGTGTGCCGTCGCGCGGATGAAGTAGCCGCCGTTCACCGCGCTGCCACCGCCGAGCAGCGCGCCGCGCACCAGCGTCCCGTGCGTGCCGCGACCGAGTTCCGCGGGGTACCGGCGGACCCACGGGTCCGCGGCTCCGGGCAGGCTGCCACCGTCGAGCACCGCGTCGGGCGGGTGCAGCAGCGCGTCGGCGCCGGCTTCGAGCAGCAGCACCGACCGCGAGGGCTGTTCGGAGAGTCGCGCCGCGAGGACCGCGCCCGAGGAGCCACCCCCGACGACCACGACGTCGTGGGTCGGCGGGTTCACCGGGACGCGGCACGGGCCGGTGCGGTGCACCGGCCCGTTCCTGTCGTGGTTCGCAGCGCTGCGTTCCCGGTCAGTTGCCCGAACCGTGGAGTGCTTCCTGCAGCTCGGCCTCTGCCTCCTTGGACAGCGAGGTCTTGATGACGGTGCCGCCGAACTTGGCCAGACCCTCGGTCGCCTTGTCGGTGGTCATCTGCTCGACGATGAGGAACAGCGCCGAGGTGCCCGGCTGCAGGGCGTCGCGGATCTGGTCCTGGAAGCCCTTGTCGATCTCGGCCTTGGTGATCTTGCCCATGATCGCTCCCATGCCGGCGCCGAGGACGATGCCCAGCACGGGGACGAAGAAGAGGATCCCGAACAGGAAGCCCCAGAAGAGACCCCAGGTGGCGCCGGCGCCGACCTCGTGCTGGTTCGTGATCGTGCGGTACTTGCCGTCATCGGCGCGGACGATCGCAGCGACGGCGTCGGGCTGGATGACGAGGTCCTCGGCGAGGTGGTGCACCTCGTCCATGGCGGACATGGCCGTGGTGGTGTCGTCGTAGGCGATGGCAATCAGGTCTGGCATGTGGTGCTTCTCTCGTTCTCCGGGGTCGATCCCCGTGTCGTTCCGGCATCGGTGCGGTCACCGGCGCCGATCGGCACGGTATCGGCAGATCGCCGGGAAATGCGCGACTCCGAGGAAGTTCCACGGCTGGCGGGCGCGCCGGACCGACGCTCAGATCTCGACCTGCGAGCCGACCTCGACCACGCGGTCGGTGGGCAGCCGGAAGAAGCGCGCGGCACTGGCCGAGGTGCGCAGCTGGAGCGCGAACACGCGCTCCCGCCACTGCGCCATGCCGTGGATCGGCGCAGCGATCACCGTCTCCCTCCCGAGGAAGAACGTGAGCTCACCCTCGGAGATCGGGAGGCGGTCGTCGCCGAGTGCCATCAGACCGGCTTCGACGTCCGGCTCGTCCATGAAGCCGAAGTGCAGGGTCACCTGGTAGAAGCCCTGTCCGAACTCCTGCACCTCACCTCGGTTGGCGGCGTCGACGTAGGGGGCATCCGAGGTCAGCACCGACAGCAGGATCACGCGCTCGTGCACGACCCGGTTGTGCTTGGTGTTGGTGAGCAGCGCGGGCGGCGCCGCGCCGGATCCCTTGAACAGGAACACGGCGGTGCCCGGCACCCGAGTGAGCGCGGCGCCCTCGAGGTCCTCGAGGAAGTCGTCGATGGGGACCTCGCCACGCCGGATCCGCTCGGCCAGCAGGCGACGACCGGTCCGCCAGGTCGTCATGAACAAGATGATGGCGATCGCGGCGACGATCGGGAACCAACCGCCCTCGGGGATCTTGGCGATGTTCGCCGAGAAGAAGCCCAGGTCGATGACCAGCAGCGGGACGGTCACCGCCAGGATCTTCGGCGTCGACCAACGCCACGCCTTGCGGGCGTACGAGGCCATGAGCAGCGTCGTGATGCCCATCGTGCCGGTGACGGCGATGCCGTAGGCCGCCGACAGGTTGCTCGAGGTCCGGAACGTGAGCACCAGGCCGATGCTGCCGATCATCAACAGCCAGTTGACCGTCGGCACGTAGACCTGCCCGACGTGCGACTCCGAGGTGTGCGAGATGGCGAGACGTGGCAGGTAGTCGAGCTGCACCGCCTGCACGGTCATCGAGAACGCGCCAGAGATGAGCGCCTGCGAGGCGATGATCGCGGCCGCCGTCGCGAGCACGACCAGGATCGGGCGTGCCCACTCGGGGCCCATCAGGAAGAACGGGTTCGAGATGGCGCCGGGATCGTCCATCAGCAGCGCGCTCTGACCGAAGTAGTTGAGCATCAGGCACGGCAGGGCGACGGTGAACCAGCCGAGGCGGATCGGCCGCTTCCCGAAGTGCCCCATGTCGGCGTAGAGCGCCTCACCGCCGGTGACGACCAGGAAGATCGACCCCAGCGACAGGAATCCGTCGAGGCCGTTGCCGAACAGGTACCCGAGCCCTCTGAACGGGTTCACCGCTGCCAGCACACCCAGGTCGCCGACCATCTTCGACAGCCCGAGCACACCGATGGTCAGGAACCACACGATCATGATCGGACCGAACACCTTGCCGACGGCCCCGGTCCCCCGGCGCTGCACGGCGAAGAGCGCGACGAGGATGCCGACGGCGATCGGGATGATGTAGCTGCCGAGGCTCGGTTCGACGACCTCGAGGCCCTCGACCGCGGAGATCACCGAGATGGCCGGGGTGATCACGCCGTCGCCGTAGAGCAGCGCCGTGCCGAACAGTCCGAGCAGGACGAGCCACTTGATGCGCCCGACCATGACCGCACCGTGGCGCGGCGCGACGAGCGACGTGAGCGCCAGGATGCCGCCCTCGCCCCTGTTGTCGGCGCGCAGCACGTACACCAGGTACTTGACCGACACGATGATGATGAGCGCCCAGAACACCAGGGAGCAGGCACCGATCACGTTGTCGTCGGTCACCGGCAGGTGGTGCCCGTGGAACGTCTCACGGAACGCGTACAGGGGACTGGTGCCGATGTCTCCGTAGACCACCCCGAGCGCGCCCAGCGTCAGAGCGCCAAGTCCGGCTCGCGACTTCGAACGACCGCTCACGGGCGACTCGCGCTTTCTCGATGACGCCGCCTGTCAGGGGCGCAGTGCGTGGGGCGGTCCGTCCAACCGGACCGTCGCTCGCCGCGACTGCGGTCCGAGCGAAGTGATGCTAGACCCACCGACCCTGCGAACTGTCAACACGGGCCGAGCACGACGTGCGCGACGACCATCAGCCGCGGCGCTCCTGCGTCGTCGAGCTGGCCGGCATCGGTCACCTCGACCCGGACCGTGCACGAGTGCTCGTCGCGCCGTACCTCGGCCGCGTCGGCCACCATCGGGCCCTCGCGGCCCTGGCCCAGGAAGTTCGCGGTGAGGTCGAGGGTCCGCCAGTCGGGGCGGTCGACCGCCGCGCGTGCGGCCGCGTCGGCGACTGCGGCGACCACTCCTCCGTTGACGGCACCGAAGGAGTTGCGCACGTAGGGCGAGATGTCCGCTCGAACGAGGCCCGAGCGACCGTCCACCGATCGACAGCCGATCGCCGCGTCGAACCCGTCGACCCGCGGGCCGATCGCGCCGGAGCCGTCCGAGGGGTCTCCGAACCCGTAGCGGTCGCCGGGTCGACCGCCGCTGTCGGGCAGCACGAGCGTGCTCGCCCGACGTGGGAGCCGGGAGAAGGTGAGCACTGCCGAGCCGACCCGCTGCGTCGGGCGCGCGTCGTCGTCCTGGCGCACGTCGACCTCGACGGTGACCGTGCTGCGACCCGCCCGCAGCACGGCGACGTCGAGCACGACCTCACGCGAGGCGTCGACCGGCCCGAGGTGCAGCGACATGACCGACGTCGCCATCCAGTCCGGCGAGATCGCTCGTCCGCAGACGGCACAGCCGAGCACGTCGACCGCCGTGGCCAGCACTCCGAACGGGACGACCG
>JALYWI010000109.1 GCA_030852785.1 Actinomycetota bacterium | reverse complement strand
GTCCGGCTCTGCCATGCACGCCCGGCCACACGGCTCGGCACCGGACGCAGCGCCCGACTCATCCGATGGCACGGCAACCGGCGGACCTGCGCCGGTCGACGGCTCCGAAGCCCCCGGAGCGATCGGTGCCGCCGACGACTCGACGCAGGCCGGCCCGACGACTGAAGATGCGCAGGTGCTGGACGAGACCGACGAGGCCGAACGGTCGGATCGACGCAACGACGACGGCGATCGTGACGAGTCCGCGATCGGCGCGGTCGACCTGACGAGCGACGGCTCCGTTGGCTCCGCGAACTCGAGCACTCCGGTCGGTGTGCTCGTCGCGCTGGTGGTCGTGCTCGCCCTGGGCGGCGGTGCCGTCGTCGTCAACCGTCGACGTGCGGTCGACCCGGAGTGACCATCACGGCCTCACGCCTGCCGCGCGCGCTGCACCCCGTCGCCTGGTGGATCTGGGCACTGGGCATGGCCACCGCGGCGAGCCGGACGACCAACCCGCTGCTGCTGGCGCTGGTGCTGGCGGTCGTCGCGTTCGTCGTGTCGGCACGGCGCACCGACGCACCCTGGGCGAGGGGCTTCGTCGCGTACCTCTACCTGGGGCTCTTCATCATCGTCATGCGCGTCGTGTTCCGGACGCTCTTCGACGGACAGCACGGCGAGCACGTGCTCTTCACGCTGCCCGAGATCCCGCTGCCCGACGCGGCGGCAGGCATCCGCATCGGCGGCCCCGTGTCGCTCGAGGGGGTCCTGGCCGCGTTCTACGACGGCCTCCGACTGGCGACGCTGCTGATCTGCCTGGGTGCCGCGAACGTGCTCGCCAATCCTAAGCGGCTGCTGAAGTCGGTGCCGAGCGCCCTCTACGAGCTCGGCGTCGCGATCACCGTCGCGCTCACCGTCGCGCCCCAGCTCGTCGAGAGCGGGCTGCGGATCCATCGGGCCCGCAAGCTCCGCGGCGAGGCCGGCCGACGCACCCATCTGTTCCGCGAGGTCGTCATCCCCGTCATGACCGACGCGCTCGACCGCTCGCTCCTGCTCGCCGCAGCGATGGACTCACGCGGCTACGGGCGCACCGCAGCGGTGCCCCGGGCTGCCCGGGTCGTCACCGGCACGCTGGTGCTCGTGGGCCTCGGCGGTGTGTGCGTCGGCACCTACGGCCTGTTGGACACCACCACTCCACGCGGGCTCGGACTGCCCGTCCTGGTGCTCGGCATGGCGAGCGCCGGCGCCGGGTTCGTGCTCGGCGGGCGTCGCGTCCGAAGAACCCGCTACCGGCCCGACCCCTGGCACCTGCCCGAGTGGGGCGTCGCCCTGTGCGGCATCGCAGTCGCCACCGTCCTGTTCGTCGCGGCCGACGTCGACCCGGCGAACCTCAATCCCTCGCTGCAGCCGCTGGCGTGGCCGCCCCTGCCGCCAGTGGCGTCGCTCGGGATCCTGATCGGTATCCTCCCCGCCTGGATCGCCCCTCCACCACCCGGAACGACCGCCGCAGGAACGACCGCTGCAGGAACGACAGGCGCATGATCTCCTTCGACCGCGTGAGCGTCACCTACCCCGAAGCAACGTCCCCGACGATCCACGACGTCGACCTGCGGATCGACGAGGGTGAGCTCTGCCTGGTCGTCGGTCGCACCGGCGTGGGCAAGTCGACCCTGCTCGGGGCGATCAACGGCCTGGTCCCTCACTTCACCGGCGGGACCCTCGCCGGCCGGGTGACCGTCGACGGGCGCGACACCCGAGACCACCCCCCGCGAGAGCTCGCCGACGTCGTCGGCGTGGTCGGCCAGGACCCCCTCGCCGGGTTCGTGACCGACACCGTCGAGGAGGAGCTCGCCTACGGCATGGAGCAGCTCGCGATCGCGCCCGACGTCATGCGCAAGCGCGTCGAGGAGACGCTCGACCTTCTGGGCATCGCCGAGCTGCGTGGCCGTGCCCTGCGGACGCTCTCGGGCGGCCAGCAGCAGCGTGTCGCGATCGGGTCGGTGCTGACCGCCCACCCTCGCATCCTGGTGCTCGACGAGCCGACCTCGGCGCTCGACCCGACTGCGGCCGAAGAGGTGCTCGCAGCGGTCACCCGACTCGTGCACGACCTGGGCGTCACGGTCGTGATCGCCGAGCATCGTCTGGAGCGGGTGGTGCAGTACGCCGACCGGGTGCTCTACCTGCACGGCGACGGCACGGTGCAGAGCGGCACCCCGGATGAGGTGCTCGCGACCAGCTCGGTCGCCCCGCCGGTCGTGCAGCTCGGCCGCCTGGCCGGTTGGTCGCCCCTGCCGCTGTCGGTGCGCGACGCACGTCGGCTCGCCGGTCCCCTGCGCGAACGGCTCGGTGCGGTCTCCGTCCCGGAGCGCACGCTCACCGACGACGCCGACCCCCTGCTGCAGGCCCGGCGGGTCGTGGTGCGCTACGGCCCGGTCGTCGCAGTCCGCGAGATCGACCTGGACCTGGTGCCCGGACAGGTCGTGGCGCTCATGGGCAGGAACGGTTCGGGCAAGTCGTCGCTGCTCTGGGCCCTGCAGGGGTCCGGTCCCCGACACGGCGGCACGGTGCAGGTCGCGAACCTTGGCACCGGCACCGGCACCAGCGATCCGGCGGAGCTCGGCCCCGCCCGGGCCCGACAGGTGGTGGGTCTCGTCCCCCAGACACCCTCGGACCTGCTCTACCTGTCGACCGTCGCACAGGAGTGCGCCCAGGCCGACGCCGACACCGACCTCACCGCCGGTACGACCGCCGGGCTGCTCGAGCGGATCGTTCCCGACATCGATCCCGACGCCCACCCGAGGGACCTCTCCGAAGGTCAGCGGATGGCGCTGGTCCTCGCGGTGCAGCTGAGCGCGTCGCCCAGGGTCGTGCTGCTCGACGAACCCACCCGAGGTCTCGACTACCACGCGAAGGAACGCTTCGGTGCCCTCATCCGCGAGCTCGCGGATGACGGTCACGCCGTGGTGATCTCGACCCACGACGTCGAGTTCGTGGCGGCGAGCGCCGACCGTGTCGTTGTGCTCGCCGAGGGGGAGATCGTCGCGGACGGACCGACCGCCGAGGTCACCGTGTCGTCGCCCGCCTTCGCCCCGCAGATCGCGAAGATCGTGAGCCCGTTGCCCTGGCTCACCGTCCGCGAGATCGCCACCGCACTCGGCGGATCGCTGCAGTGACCGCGCGGCGCCACACGGTGCGAATCGGCGCCCGCTCGGCCATCGCGCTGACGCTGGTGAGCATGGCCGGGCTCTGCATGTTCCTGTGGCCGCTGCTGCTGGCACCGCCCGAGGAGTTCTCGCACTCCTCCGACGCGCCGTTCATCTTCGTCGTGATCCTGCCCGCGATCCTCGCCGTCGTGCTCGCCGAGCTGAACAGCGGCGGCATGGACACCAAGTCGATCGCGATGCTCGGCGTGCTGTCCGCCATCGGCGCCGCGCTGCGACCGATGGGCGCGGGCGTGGCCGGCATCGAGACGGTCTTCTTCATGCTGATCCTGGCCGGACGGGTCTACGGCCCCGGCTTCGGTTTCGTGCTCGGCAACACCACGCTGTTCGCCTCTGCGCTGCTCACCGGCGGGATCGGTCCGTGGCTCCCGTTCCAGATGCTCGCCTCGGGCTGGATCGGGCTCGGCGCCGGGTTGTTGCCGCAGCGCCCCCGGGGCAGGGCCGAGATCGCGATGCTCGCCGCCTACGGGATCGTCAGCGCCTACGTCTTCGGCTTCCTGCTCAACATGTGGTTCTGGCCCTACACCGTCGGCGCCGACACCCAGCTGTCGTTCGTCGCGGGCGACCCGGTGCTCGAGAACCTGCGCCGCTTCCTGCTGTTCACGATTGCGAGCTCGACCATCGGGTGGGACACCGGCCGGGCGATCACGAACGCCGTCGCGATCGTGCTGCTCGGTCCCGCCGTGCTGGCCGTGCTGCGTCGAGCGGCCCGCAAGGCGGCCTTCGATGCCCCGGTGGTCTTCGAGGCTGACAGACTGCCCACATGAGCACCGGTCTCGACCTGTTCGCCGCGCCCCCTGCGCTCGAAGCCCTGCGACGCGAGCTCGCACGACTCGACTCGGTCGTCGTCGCGTTCTCGGGCGGCGTCGACTCCGCCGTGCTGGCACACGTGGCGCACGAGGTGCTCGGCCCCGAGCGTGCGCTGGCGGTCACCGCCCGCTCCGCGTCGCTGGCCAGCGGTGAGCTCGACCACTGCCGGTCGCTCACACAGGATTGGGGCATGCCCTGGACGACCGTCGACACCGCCGAGCTCGACGATCCCCGCTACGTCGCCAACGACGGCGACCGCTGCCGCTGGTGCAAGACCGCACTGATGGACGCGCTCGGGCCGATCGCCTCGGTGCGCGGTGCGACGGTCGTGCTCGGGGTGAACACCGACGACCTGTCCGACCACCGCCCGGGCCAGGACGCTGCTCGCGAACGCGGCGCGGCCTTCCCGATGGTCGCCGCCGACATGGACAAGGCCAGCGTGCGCGCCGTGGCCCACCACCGAGGGCTCACCGTGTGGGACCGTCCCGCCATGCCCTGCCTGTCGTCGCGACTCCCGTACGGCACCGCAGTCACCGTCGACCTGCTCAGCAGGGTCGACCGGGCCGAGGCAGCGTTGCGCAACCTGGGGTTCAGCGACCTGCGCGTCCGGCACCACGACGAGACGGCTCGGGTCGAGGTGCCGCCCGACGAGCTCACCCTCGCCGCCGGCCGCGCCGCCGAGATCGTCGAGCTGCTCGAGGCCGTCGGTTACCGCTACGTCACGCTCGACCTCGCCGGTCTGCGTTCGGGCAACCTGAACGCCGCGCTGACGTGAGCAGCCGGACCCACAGCAGCCGGACCCATGATCTGGGGCACACCCGCCTCGACCTCGACCGGACCCGTCGCACGGGCATGCCCGAAGCGGTGTACGCCGAGGGCAAGACGACCGCCGAGTGCGTCGAGATCGTCCGAGCGCTGCTCGACGGTGATGGCGCGGGCGGTGGCGACGGGCCCGTGATCGTGACGCGGTGCACCGCCGAGCAGCTGGTGGCGCTCGAGGTGCTCGCTCCCACGGCGCACTGGTCCTCGACGCTCACGTGGCGTCACGCCCCGCGACGCGACGTCGCGCCCGTCGCCGTGGTCTCGGGCGGCACCTCCGACGCACCCGTGCTCGACGAGTGCTGCGGCACCCTCGAGGCCCAGGGCATCCCGACGCGCGCTGTCCGCGACGTCGGCGTCGCCGGTCTGCACCGGCTGATGGACTCCCTCGACGAGCTGCGCGACGTGTCAGTCGTGGTCGTCGTCGCCGGCATGGAGGCTGCGCTCGCCACGGTGCTGGCCGGTCTGATCCCCGCACCGATCATCGCGGTGCCGACGTCGGTCGGCTACGGCACGACGTTCGAGGGCATGACCGCCCTGCTGTCGCTGCTCAGCTCGTGCGCCCCCGGCATCTCGGTGGTCGGGATCGACAACGGCTACGGCGCCGCTGCCGCCGCGGTCCGGATCGTGGGCGCGGTCGGGAGCCAGCAGTGAGCGAGTCCCCCACCACCGACGTCAACACCACCGACGCCAACACCACCGACGCCGTCTGGTTCAACCCGGCGGTGGGCGTCGCCGGTGACATGGTCATGGCCGCGCTGCTCGACGTCGGTGCCGACGAGGACCATGTGCGCGACCAGCTGACCGCGCTCGGGCTGGACGGCTGGCAGCTGCACGTCGTCGGGTCCACGACGCGATGCCAGCTCACCGCCACCTCGGTCCGCGTCCAGCACGACGAGGGCCACCACCACCGCTCGTGGTCGCACATCGACGCGATGCTCGCGGCCGCCCCGCTCCGAGCGCGAGTCTCGGAGGGTGCCCGGCGGACCTTCCGCGCGCTCGCCGTCGCCGAGGCGACCGTGCACGGCATCGAGATCGACGAGGTGCACTTCCACGAGGTCGGCGCGATCGACGCCATCGTCGACATCGTCGGCGCGTGGGCTGCACTCGACGCTCTCGGTGCCGACGTGGTCACCTCGGCGCCGATCGGACTCGGCACCGGAGTGGTCACCATGGCGCACGGCCAAGTGCCCGTGCCCGCGCCCGCGACGCTCGAGTTGCTGATCGGGCTGCCGACCGTGCCCGTCGAACAGCCCGGCGAGACCGCCACCCCCACCGGCGTCGCGCTGCTCGCCACCATGGCCGACGGGTGGGGATCCCTTCCGGCGGGCCGGATCGCGGCCAGCGGCCGCGGCGCCGGCACCCGCGACCCTGCCGAGTACGCCAACGTGCTCGGCGTCGTGCGCTTGGAGACCGCCGAGACCGACGCTGACACCCGAGCGGTCGAGCCCGGCGCGGTCGAGGCGGTCGTGATCGAGAGCAACGTCGACGACGTCACCCCCGAGGTGCTCGGCCACCTCGTCGCACGGCTGCTCGAACAGGGCGCCGACGACGCGTGGATCATGCCCATCGTCATGAAGAAGGGACGACCCGCGCACATGATCAGCGTGCTGTGCCGACCTGAACTCGAGGCCGGCGTCCGCCGGATGATCGCGGCCGAGACGGGCACGCTGGGTTTCCGCCGCCGGGCCGTCGAGAAGTTCGAGCTCGACCGCCGCATCGAGCACGTGAGGCTCCGCGACGACGTCGTGCGCGTCAAGGTCGGCCCCCACGGCGCCAAACCCGAACACGACGACGTCGCCCGGGTCGCCGAGCGCGTCGGTCTGCCACTGCGACAGGTCGCCGCAGAGGCGATCAGGTCCTGGACGGCCGGGGAGGATCGAACGCCCGGGACCTGATCAGCTCAGGCTCAGCCCACTCCTGGCCCAACCAGCGCGGCGGGCCAGGTCCGGTCGAACAGGGCGGCCATGGCCCTCCGCATCAGCGGTCCGCCCGGTGGAGCACGGCCACACCGGCCAGGTCGAAGCCACCCGACCCGACGGTCTTGTGTGCGTCCAGGATCTGACGACCGAAGGCGTCGGGGTAGGTGTCGCCGACCGCGGGGTAGTCCGCCGCGCCGACGACGTCGACGATGCGCACGTGGGTGACCGCAGCCAGGTCGACGGTGCCGTTGCGGACCGCCGTCGTGTTCTGCAGCGCCGTCAGGTCGAACGGCGTGCCGAAGCCCGCCGGATCCTTGCCGGCGAGTCCGCCGAGCAGGCGCGGGTCCTGGAACCCGAAGGCGCCGACCGCCGTGGTCTGCTGGCTCGCCGAGTCGAAGCGCACGAAGTCGGTGCCGTTGGAGGAGACCTCGACGTAGCCGAGCTCGGTGAAGAACAGCTGGCTGGTGCTGTTCTGCAGGAAGCCGTTCTCGAACACGGCGAAGTCGACGCCCGCCCCGTCGGTGATGGGTGCATCGAAGGTCATCGTGATGCTGCCGGCGTTGCCGAGCACGACCAGGCCACTCGCGGCGCTGCCGTAGCCGCCCGCGGGATTCTGGAAGGTGGGCGTCACGTCCGCGCCGGGCACGTATTCGCTGTGGCCCGTGGCCCACCCGAGGATCAGCGGGCTGGACGTCGGGATCGCCGGGGAGTCGGCGTTCAACGCCAGACGCCCGGCGTAGGTGGCGCGCACGTCGTAGGTTGCGTCGAACACGTCGCCGACGGCGCAGTCGTCGGCGATCGAGCGGGCGAGCACCCGGATCGTGCGGCCGCTGTAGGGCGCCAGCGCCAGGGAGTCGGCGTTCTCGAAGACGGCGGTCGCCGGATCGGCATCGGGGGCGATGACCGCGATCTCGATCGCGCTGTCGTCCTCACCGGAGGCACCGGCGATGCTGAACGGCAGCGTCTCGTTGGCCGCGATGATGCTCAGCACCGGGGCGTCGGGCACCTCGCAGTCCTCGAGCAGGACCTCGGGGGTGTAGGACGCCAGGTCGGCGACGCCCACGCGCGGTGCGGCCCCGTCGAAGTCGGGTGCCCAGGACCAGCCCAGGACCGAACCCTCGGCGATCGCTCCGGCGCCCGAGCCGACCGGGCTGAAGTCCCACGCGGTCGCCCGATCGGGGGCGCTCCAGTAGCTCCAGTAGCCACCGGTCAGCCAACAGAACGGAAAGCCCTCGATCGGCAGGCTGTCGATCGTGCAGATCGTGCCGGCGCCGGACTCGGAGCTGGTGGTGAAGCCGGTCGCGGCCAGCGCGGCGAATCCGCTCGCCTGCTCGCCCGGTGCGCACGCGATCTTGACGGTGTCGTCCAGCGCGGTGAAGTCGACCACGACGGTCACGCCCGCCGTGGGCTGGCAGGCCTGGCCGGTGACGGTCGGGCCGACCGGCTCGGCGAGGGTCGTGGTGGTGGTCGTGGTCGTGGTCGAGCCGGGTGGCTCGGTCGGGGGTGCGCACGCCGCGGCCAGGAGACCGAGCGCGGCGACCAGCGGGAGCCAGAGGAGTGCGCTCGACCGGCGCCTTCCCGGGTTGAACAGCCTCGTTCGAGGGGACATCGCATCGCCTTTCGTTGCGAGGACCCGACGGGCACTCGCAACCGGCGCACGGACCACCGCGCAGCGATTCCGAGCTCACGTTCCGCAGTCCTCGACGGATGTTGTTGAGCTGTTCGCTCCCGAGCAGGCATTCCGACTCGTGGTCCGTCCACCAGCTTCGGCTGGACGGGGGCCACCTACGGTTGCGGGACAGTGCCGGAATTCGACCGGCTTCCCCCACTGCAGGAGCGTGTTCAGTTGTCACCGGCCGAACAGCCGGCGGTCGCCGACCTGGGTGGGCGGCATGGCGCACCCTACCGACGCACCGCGATGGCGGCCAGACGGGAACCGATCGGCGACGCCGACCGTCGAACCGTGCAAGGATCGAGCGACACCCGTGTACACACAACGGGTTCGCTCCGACGAGGAACGGGGACGCTCATGCGGCACACACGCAACGGTCGGTCGGCCAGGATCGGCGCGACGGTCGCGGCACTCGCCGCGATGTCGCTGCTCGGCGGCGCCTGCACCGGCGACGACGGCGGGGTCCAGCTCGTGGCGGGCGAGCTCGGCGACGACGCCGATCGAGCGATGCTCGCGGGCGACAACGCCTACGGCGCAGCCGGCGGCCGCCTGGACGGCGTCCAGGGCGACAACGGCTACCTCGAGGTCGAGTACTTCGAGGCGCTGCGCAAGGGCGAGTGGGTCGCGCCCGATCACTGCTGGTTCTCGACCCGGGTCTCGGTGAGCGACACCCTGGTCTCCGACGGCTTCGACGGACCCAGCTCGGACGCCGATGTCGAGGCCGGCGACGGGCTGCTGGTCGGATCGATGACGTCGTCGATCCCCGTGGCTCTGCCGAACGAGACGACCGAGACGACCGAGACCACGCTCGCGGATCAGCCCTTGCCCGACGAACCTTCGCACGCTCCCGATCTGCTCCCGCCGGACACGACCACGCCCGCCGACAACGTGGGGACCGGACACGTCACCCCCGATACCTCCGACACCCCCGGCACGACCGACACCCCCGACACCCCCGACACCACGGTCGTGTGGGAGGACCCGCCGCTCGAGGAGTGGACCGAGCAGCCGGCGATCCTGGCGATCGCCGTCGTCTACGGGCACGACCAGGTGGTCGAGCTCAGTTCCGCCGACCCATCGGTGATCGAGGGCCACGGACTCGAGTCCCAGCCGCTCGACGGATGGAACCTGCTCCGCGTCGCCCTCGACCCCGACACCGCCCCGGCCGACGGCGTCGACGCCACCCTGCGCAGGGTGCACGAGGACGGGACCGAGACCTCGGAGCAGGTCCGCATCCCACTCGGCGGCGACGGGCTCGAGCTGCGGACCGACGAGTGGCGCTTCGACCTCTCGAAGGTCGACGGCTCCTGCGCCGTGCCGAACGGCCAGGTCGACAACACCCCGATGCCGGGCGAGACCGACATCTTCGGTTCCCCGGTCGGCGATGCGCCGACCCTGCCCCCGCCGGGCGAGCAGCCGGCCGACCCCACCGCCGCGGCCGACCAGGCGCTCGCCTCGTTGCGAGCGGTCTACGACCTCGCCAACGTGTACGCCGCGGACAAACGCGAGCACGTCGAGGACCCGGACGCCTACGACAAGGTCCGCCGGGCACTCATCGCCAACGACGTCGTCGCCCCCTACATGTCGCAGCTCGATCCGCAGTTCCGCTCCGCCGTGTTCGTCTCGCCGACCGAGGCGCACATCCTCTACCGGGTCGGTCCGGGCTACCAGTGGGAGATCGGGCGGGTCCTGCTGATCGACGACAGCTGGCGGGTCGCGTCGGGCACGTACTGCCGTGATCTCGCGGCCGCCGGCTACTCGTGCCCCGGCGTGGTCAAGGACCCGCCGCCCGGCCCGCTGGGCTGAGCAGCGGGCCGGTTCAGACCGGCTCCAGGCAGTTCACACCGGCTCGAGGCAGTTCACACCGGCTCGAGGCCGAGGGCGACTCGGCCGCAGAACTGCTCCTGGGCCGCGGTCGGCAACGGGTGGTACGCCGCGCCGAGCACGTCTCGGAACAACCGACCCAGACCACTGCTGCTCGCATAGCCGGCACCACCGATCTCTAGTGCGAGCCGGACGGTGTCGATGCACGCATCCGCAGCGACGACCTTGCGCTCGAGCGTCGAGGTGGCCGTGTCCATGTCGTTGGCGAAGCGCAGGTCGTCCGAGGCCGCGATCATCGCGGCGACCGAGTCCTGTGCCGTGCGCAGGCTGCGCCGCATGCGGGCCACCGCGGTCGCCGTCGCCGGCCGGGGATCGCCCGGTCGCACGAGGGCCATGGCCCGCTCCGCCGCGGTCTCGGCCACACCGACATAGGTCGACATGATGAGCGGCATCGCCGCGCCCAGCACCACGCTCCAGACCGGATGCCACACGCCCGCAGGGCGCACGAGCGACACCGCAGCGTCGGGCACGAAGACGTCGTCGAGCACCACGGTGTCCGACCCCGTCGCACGCATCCCGACCGAGTCCCAGGTCCGCTCGATGCGCACACCCTCGGCCGAGAACGGCACCGACAGGTGCAACACCTGGGGACCGTCGGGCGCATCGGGACCCGCAGCCGGCTCCCAACGGACGCTGGTGACGAGCACGTCGCCGCCCGGAGCGCCGCTCGACGGTGACTTCGTGGCGCTGACCCGGTAACCGCCGTCGACCGCGACGGCGGATCCGGAGGAGTCGATCCAGTCCTTCGCACCGGTCGACACGAGCATCAGCTCGGACGCCGCCACCTTCGGCAGCACGGGTGCCGGCAGGTCGTGGTGGTGACGCCAGACCTGCGCCGCCACCAGGTGGGTGTGCATCGCGAACGTCAACGACGTGGCCGGGCAGCCGTGTGCGAGCTCGCGCAGCACCCCGCACGCGTCGGGATGCGAGGCGCCGCCACCGCCCAGCTCGGTGGGCACCAGCATCGACATCAGGCGACGCTCGCGCAGCATGTCCATCTGGGCAGCCACGAACTCCCCCGAGGTGTCCGCGCCGTCGGCCAGCGCTGCCAGCATCGGCACCAGCTCGTCGGTGAGCTCCCGCCAACGGGGCGTGCCCCCGGGGGTGGCGGTCGGTGTGTCCTGCACGATGGTCATCGTCGTTCCTCGCTCTCCGCCGACGTCGCACGTCGGCCTCGTGTCGAACGTACGGAGCGACCCGCCGGCCTCCCAGTGCAGGATCTGGACCGGCACGCCACCGACCTCGCGATCCGCTGCGGTCGTAGGCTCCAGCGGGGAACGAGGAGGCCGGACATGCCGGACCGAACGACGCCGGACCGGGCGGGGGACGACCCGGTCAAGACCTACGGCCAGTACTGCCCGATCACCCGCGCCGTCGAGGTGCTCGGCGAACGCTGGTCGTTCCTGATCGTGCGCGACCTGATCTGCGGATCGACCAGGTTCAACGACCTGGCGCGGGGCAACCCGGGGCTGTCCCGCTCGCTGCTCTCCAAACGGCTGCGCCAGCTCGAGCACGCCGGGATCGTGGAGCACGTCGGCGAGGAGTACCTGCTGACCGACGCCGGCCGCGAGCTCGACACCGTGGTCATGCAGCTGGGCGTCTGGGGCGCGAAGTGGCAGTTCGGCGACCCCCGCGAGGACGAGCTCGACCCGGAGCTGCTGATGTGGTGGGTGCACGACCGGCTCGACCTGTCACCGCTGCCCCAGCCGCGCCTCGTGCTCGAGTTCGACTTCGTCGATCAGCGTCGCCGCTTCTGGATCGTGCGCGACGCGGGCGGACCGTCGGTGTGCACGTTCGACCCGGGCTTCGACGTCGACGCCACGGTGCACGCACCGCTCGCGACCATGTACCAGCTGTGGTTCGGACAGGAGGACCTGCGCGCCGCCCTCCGAGCGGGCCGCATCCAGCTCTCGGGCCGCCAGGCGATCGTCCGTGCACTGCCCGACGTGCTGCAGCTCAGCCCGATCGCCCCGCTGATCGTCGACGTCGTGCCCCGCCTGCCGACGGCATAGAGCACTCAGGGCATGAAGCCCATCCCCGCGACGACGGCGCGGGCGAGTGACTCGTCGCCGTCCACGCCCACGTCGTCGGGCACGTCGGAGCGGCCGCCGACCAGCGCGGCGAACGTGGTGACCGGCACGGTGAGCACGGCGGTCGGCGCCGCGGGTTCGTCGGTCCCGAGCCGGGCACGGCCGTCGACCACCTCGACGACCAGCCGGGCGACGTCGCCGATGGCGAACACGACGCTGGCACCGTCGGGGGCGCCGGCGCGTTTGCCGACGACGAACGGCAGGAACTGCGCGAAGTAGTCGATCGACTCGGCGACCACGGGGCCGTCGACGTGGCCCGGGCGGCGCAGCGCTCGGCGGATGTCCTGCTCGTGTGACCAGGTGTCCATCACCCGGAGCCGCAGCATGTCGCGGGCGGTGCCGGGGCCGGCGGGTGTGAGCACCTCACGGTCCAGATCCGATGCGACGAGACCCCGGAGCTGCTCCGAGCGGGCGGCGACCGTCCGCCGGAACTCCTCGAGGACCTCGGCGCCCGACATCGACCGACGAGCATCGACGCCGAGCTCGTTGGCCTGACCCAGCTCGTTGCGCGCGTGGTCGGGCATGTCGAAGTCGTGCAGCGGACGGGGCCGACCGAGCTGCACCGCCTCGTAGTCGATGAGGTGCGACACGTTGTCCTGGACCGACCATCCCGGACAGCCCGTCGGCGCGGTCCACTCGCTCGGCTCGAGTCCGGCGAGCAGCTCGTCGAGCGAGGCCCAGCCGGCGTCGAGCAGATCGATCAGCGGCGACGCCGCACGGCCGCGCACGCCGCCGAGTCGTCGCAGCACGTTGCGAGTGATCCGTGCGACGGTCAGGTCGCCGAGCCCGTACGCCCAGTCGGTGCAGCCGACGGTGACGACCGTGCCGCCCGATGCGTGGGTCCATTCGCCGAGCACGGCGAACCCGTGGCGCAGGCGTTCCATGTGCTCGGGTGTGTCGGCGCCGAGCAGCCGCTTCGCGTGGAACTCGAGCTCGTACTCGTTGCCCTCCTCAACGGGCAGCGGGGTGGTGACCCGGTCGAACGCGGTGGCCGGCGCGGTGGCGACGACGGTGAACCCGTCGGGTGTCCCACCGGATCCCGTCGCGGTGAGCAGCCCGTCGACGACGGTCAGGTCGGTGCCGTCGCACTCGTAGCCGACGACGCGGTCCTCGGTGCCGAAGAGATCGCCACGGCACAGGTCCGTGCCCTCGAGCAGCCAGTGCTCGTGGCGCTGCACCTCGTAACCCGCCGACCCACGCGGCGCGCTGAGGTGCACGCGGTGGTAGCCGCCGCGGGTGAAGCTCACACCGGTCATCGCGGCCTCGGGACGACCGGTCAGCGGGTCGGCCCACATCGAGGTGACCAGGTGCTGGCGGTCGGTGCCCGTCACCGGGTCCTCGCGGTAGTGGTGCTTGTAGGCGGCCATCACGCGGTCGTCGTGCTCCAGGCGGACCTGCCAGTACGCCGTGTTGCCGGACAGGAACGCGACGCTGCCTCCGGCGGCGACGAAGTCCTCGACCCGGTCGCGCATGCCCCAGGTCCAGTACTCGTCGTGGCCGACGCTGAGCAGCAGCCGGCGACCGACCAGCAGTGCGGCGCCGTCGGGCCGGTCCAGATCGGCGTCGATGGCGTAGTCGAGCTCGATGCCGGCGGCCTCCGCCCACTCCACGAAGCGGCGTTCCTGCCCCGCCCAACCGGACATGCCGTGCCACAGCGAGAGCTCGTGGTCGATCGCGAAGTTCAGGAAGTCGCCGGTGTCGTCGACGACGCGGCTCCCCTCGCCCGACGGCTTCGACAGGAAGCCGGCACCCAGGGGCCGCTGCGGTGACGCCATCAGGGCACCCGTGTACAGGTTGCGGCCGCCGACGTCGTTGTACGCGTTCCAGGTGTTCGTCGCGAGCTTCAGCAGCGGCGCACCGGGGGTCGGCGTCGCGGCGCGCACCACGAACCACGCGCTCGGCAGCGCGGCAGCTGCGCTCTCTGCACCGGCACCCGCACCCGCTGCTTCCCCTCCCGCTGGACCGAGCTGCACCACGTACATGCCGCTGCGCCAGGTGTCGTCGACGGCGACCCGCAGCGTCGGCGTCCAGCCGCAGCCCTGCTCGGGTGCATCGTCAGCCATGGCCTGCGGCTCGACGGCGACCGCCTCGTCGACCCACACCACCTCGGGATCGAGACCGTCGCACACGATCCGGACCGACACCGCCGTGGGGTGCTCCG
>JALYWI010000069.1 GCA_030852785.1 Actinomycetota bacterium | reverse complement strand
CCGCGGCACGTGCCGCGGCGACGGCCAGCTCGAAGGGGTCGGTGTCGGTCACGGCGCGAGATCCTTGCCGACCCTGACCTCGACGTCGACGTTGTTCGGCGACGGTTCGACCGAGGTGGCCGACAGGCCGAGCTCCGCGGCGATCTGCTCCGCGGCCGCCTTCGCCTCGGGGGTGCTGTATTCCACTGACGACGTGGCCAGGTCGAAGGACTCCGCGTTGCCGAGCAGCGCGACCTCACCACCGGCCACGACGATCCGGGGGGCGAGCGCGCGGGCCGCCTGGTCGTCGGTCGTGCCGTTGAGCAGTGCGACGGTCGGACGCTGGCCCGGGAACGCCGAGGTCGGGAACGAGACGTGCTGCGAGACCCAGTCGGGCATCGATGCCGCGTCGACGCCCTGCGACATCACCGCTGGGTCGATCGGGTCGGGCACCGGCACCAGCGGCAGCAGGTCGAAGCGGACCTCGGTCGCGGCGAAGGTCGCGATCAGCTCGGAGAACTCCTCGACGCCCTCGCCCTCGACCCCGGTGATCTCGTCGGGCCCGCCGCGCTCGGCGAGCAGCCGGAGCAGTTCGTTCCACACCGCCGCGGTGCGCAGCGACCGACTCGAGCCGTCCTCCATGTAGCCGGGCACGGTCAGGAACTCGGCGACCTGCGTCGGCTCGAGCGTCAGCTCGCCGGCCGGGTACTCGACGATGATCTCGCTCGAGAAGGTCGCGAGCGTCACCGCGTCGGAGTTCTGGAAGGTGATGGGTCCGACCTGTCCGGCGAGCGCCTCGAGCGCCGCGGCCGTGACCGACAGCGTGGAGGTGGGACCGAAGGTCAGCTCTGCGCCGAGTCGAACCTGCAGCACGTCGATGCCGCCCTCGGCGAAGACGGTCTCGGCACTCGCCGGCGGCGCGTCCTCGAACTGGCCGAGTGTCATCGACGGCGAGACCGGCACGACCTGCACGTCGTCGGGTCCGTTCTCGATCACCAGCATCGCGGCACCCAGCACCTGGTCCGCGGGGGTGTCGTCCCGCCACGGCCCTCCGGTGACCGCGACGAGTCGCACCGACGTCGGTCGGACCTCGGCGACGTAGTTCGGTGCCGCGGGATCGGTCACCTCGCTCTCGCGGCCGCCGGTGATCTTGAGCGTGGAGCGGTAGCCGACGACGCCGAGCCCGGCGAGCAGCACGACCGAGACCACCGTCAGCACCGTCTGCACGGCCACCGCGCGCCGGCGGCGCTTCTTGCGGGTCGCGACCCGTTGCCGTACGACCGGGCGGATGTCGCCGTCGGCACCGCCCGCGTCGGCGGCGGCGGACTCTCCGGAGCTCTCCGGCGGGGCGAGGGTCATCGGGGCTCACCATAGAGGCCGTCCCGTTCGATCATCGAGATCACCGGGTCGGGCACCAGGTACCGCAACGAGCGGTGCTCGCGGACCCGTCGGCGCAGCTCGGTCGACGAGACGTCGAGCCTCGGCACGTGCACGTGCTCGACGTCGAAGCCGTCGGGCACCTGGGTCGACGCTCCCGGGCGCTCGACCACCACGATCCGACACGATCGCGCCACGTCCTCGGCCCGCTCCCAGCTGTCCAGGCCGGCCGCCGCGTCGGAGCCCACGACGAGCACGAGCTCCGCGTCGGGCTCGTCGGCCTGCAGCGCCTCGAGGGTGTCGACGGTGTACGACGGCCCGCCGCGGCGGACCTCGACGTCGCTCACCTCGATGCCCGGTTCGGCACCCACCGCGGCGCGCACCATCTCGACGCGGACCGCCGCCGGGCTGATCTCACGGCTGCCGACCTTCTGCCACGGCTCGTTGGCGACGACCATCAGCACCACGTCCAGGCCGAGCGCCTCACGGACGTCGATCGCGGTGACCAGGTGACCGACGTGCGGCGGGTCGAAGGTGCCGCCGAACAACCCGACGCGGCGACCAGCGGCACGCGGGGCGGTCGGATCCGGTGCATCGGCGGGCATCGACGCAGCGTAGGCCGTGCGAACTTTCGTTCAGCAGAGTCTCAACTCGCCCCTGAGACCGCCGATACCGACTGCATCGGGAAAACACAACCTCCCGATGCAGAAGCTCCGAACCGAAGTGACAGAAACCCCGGGCCCCGTCGAAGGACCCACGGACAGAAGGTGTTGTGCGAGATGAGCGACTCCGTCGGGATGTACCTCAACGAGATCGGCATGGTCGCACTGCTGACCGCCGAGGACGAGCGCGAGCTCTCCCGGACGATCGAGCTCGGCACCGAGGCCCGTGCACGCCGCGCCGCAGGCGAGAACAGCCGTGAGATCCGTCGGGCGATCGCCGCGGCGGACGCCGCGAAGGACCGCTTCATCCGCGCCAACCTGCGACTCGTGGTCAGCGTCGCACGCCGCTACCCGCTGCCCCCGGGCATGGAGCTGCTCGACCTGGTGCAGGAGGGCAACCTGGGCCTGGAGCACGCCGTCGACAAGTTCGACTGGCGCAAGGGCTTCAAGTTCTCGACCTACGCCACGTTCTGGATCCGTCAGTCGATCGGACGTGCGCTCGACCAGAAGGCATCGCTCGTGCGCCTGCCCGGCGACCGCTCCGCCGCCCTGCGCGCCGCGCTGCGCCAGGTCGCCGGCGACGGCGACGAGCTCGACGACGAGAACGCCCGACTGCACCGCCTCACCACGCCGACGTCGCTGGACCGCACCGTGGGCGACGACGACTCGAACGAGCTGGTCGACCTGCTCGCCGATTCCAAGGCCGGCCCCGAGGACCTGCTGCTCGACGCCGAGCACTCAGAGTGGCTCAACGGACTGCTCGACGTGCTCGACCCGCGGGCACGTGAGGCGGTGGAGCAGCGCTTCGGCCTGAACGACGGCCAGCGACGCAGCTACCGCGAGGTCGGCGAGGACCTGGGCGTCACCGCCGAGGCCGCTCGACGTCTCGTGAAGCGCGCGGTGAACACCGTGCGCGACCGGGCGCTCGCCGCCGCGGTCTGAGCCCGCACCCGGCCCGAGCGGGCGATACCCGCTTCGGCGCCGCAGGGTCGGACCGGTAGCCTTGGCGACGATGTCCCCCACCTCGACCGAACGACCGAGCGCCGGCTCGTGGTCACCCACCTCGTGGCGTGACCGCACCGCGCTCCAGCAGCCGGAATGGCCCGACGCGGGCGCGCACGACGCAGCGGTGAAGACGTTGTCGACCTATCCGCCGCTGGTCTTCGCGGGCGAGGCCCGGAACCTGACCTCGGCGCTGGGCCGCGTGGCCGAGGGCGGCGCGTTCCTGCTGCAGGCGGGCGACTGTGCCGAGTCCTTCGACTCGTTCTCGGCCGACTCGATCCGTGAACGGCTGAAGGTCATCCTGCAGATGGCGGTCGTGTTGACCTACTCCGCGGGTGTGCCCACGGTGAAGGTCGGTCGCATCGCCGGTCAGTTCGGCAAGCCCCGCTCGGCGAACACCGAGACCGTCGACGGCGTCGAGCTGCCCAGCTTCCGCGGTCACATCGTGAACGACATCGCCTTCACCGCCGCCGCACGCGTCCCGGATCCCCAGCGCCTCATCCAGGCGTACCACCAGTCGGCGTCCACGCTGAACCTGCTGCGCGCCTTCACCAAGGGCGGCTTCGCGGATCTGTCGCGGGTGCACCAGTGGAACCAGGAGTTCGTCGCCGCCAGCCCCGAGGGCCGGCGCTACGAGCAGCTCGCCCAGGAGATCGACCGCGCCCTGCGCTTCATGGACGCCTGCGGCATCGACCACAACACGGTCCCCGCGATCCACGAGGTCGACATCTGGACCAGCCACGAAGCGCTGCTGCTCGGCTACGAGGAAGCGCTCACGCGGCAGGACTCGCTGACCGGCGACTGGTACGACTGCTCGGCGCACATGGTCTGGATCGGTGAGCGCACCCGAGAGGTCGACGGCGCACACGTCGAGTTCTTCCGGGGCATCTCGAACCCGGTCGGCTGCAAGGTCGGCCCGACCGCCACCGCGGACGAGGTGATCGAGCTGTGCGAGGCGCTGAACCCCGAGCGCATCCCCGGCCGCCTCACGCTGATCACCCGCATGGGCGCCGACCGGATCACCGACGGACTCCGGCCGCTGCTGCGTGCCGTCACCGACGCCGGCCACCCGGTCGTCTGGGCGTGCGACCCGATGCACGGCAACACCTTCACCGCGCCGAGCGGTCGCAAGACGCGCCACTTCGACGCCATCCTCGACGAGATCAAGGGCTTCTTCGACGCCCACAAGGCCGAGGGCACCTGGGCCGGCGGCGTGCACGTCGAGCTGACCGGCGACGACGTCACCGAGTGCCTCGGCGGTGCCGAGGACCTGCTCGACGGCGATCTCGGCCTGCGGTACGAGACGATGTGCGACCCCCGCCTCAACGGCCGCCAGTCGGTCGACCTGGCGTTCCGCGTCTCGGAGCTGCTGCGCACCCGTCGCTGAGCCTCGGCGCGCTCCGAGCTCCGCACTCCGCGCTCCGAGCGCCCCAAATCCGCTCCGTTTCTCGGGTGAACGCCCGGAAACCGCGTCGGATATCGGGCGGGCCGAGCGAGCGTGACCGGCCGGTCGTTGATTGTTGACTGGACTGGTCGGATTTGACCGGTAAACTCGACCTCCGCGGTCGGCATTGTCGACCCCGAGCTCGAGCCGACCCCCGGGAGCCATCCATGAGCACCATCGAGATCGATACCGACGGAGAGGTCCTCGCTGACGGGATCGACGTCGATCCCGGCATGATCGCCGACATCCGGAAGTTCGAACGGTGCCTCGCCGGCTACCTCGACGGATCGATCGAGGAGGACGTCTTCAAGGTCTTCCGACTCGCGAATGGCGTCTACGGCCAGCGCCAGGGCGGCCACAACCAGATGGTGCGCATCAAGGCGCCCTACGGCGCGATCACGCCGACGCAGCTCGACACCATGGCCGAGATCTCCGAGAAGTACAGCCGCGGCTGGGGCCACCTCACCACACGCCAGAACGTGCAGTTCCACTTCGTCGATCTCGAGCGGGTGCCCGACCTGTTGTGGGACCTGGCCCAGGTGGGGTTGACCACGCGTGAGGCGTGCTCCGACACCGTGCGCAACGTCATGGGCTGCCACCTCGCCGGCGCCTGCCCGCACGAGGTGCTCGACATCCAGGCCTGGGCCGATGCCGCCTTCTGGCACTTCCTGCGCAACCCGATCTCGCAGCGGCTGCCCCGCAAGTTCAAGATCAACTTCTCGGGCTGCGCCACCGACTGCGGCCAGGCCATGTTCAACGACGTCGGGGTCATCGCGGTCAACCGCACCCTCGACGACGGCACCGTCGAGGCAGGTTTCCGCGTGTTCGTCGCCGGCGGTCTCGGCGCCAACCCGCACCCGGCGCTCGCCCTCGAGGAGTTCACCTCTCGAGAGGACCTGCTCGCGACGATCGAGGCCTGCGTCCGGGTCTTCGAGCAGACCGGCAACCGCGACAACAAGCTCCGCGCCCGCATGAAGTGGGTCGTCGACGAGCTCGGCTTCGACGAGATGCAGCGCCGCATCTTCGCCTCGCGCAAGTTCCTCATGGCGTCCTCGAGCTGGCCGGGCGGCATCCCCACCCAGGTCATCGAGCGCGGCGACGCACCGGCCGGCAGCGGCGGCGACGTCACCCCCGTCGGACAGGGCCAGCCCGTGTTCCTCCGTGGCACCTCTCCCCGACTCCGCTGGACCGAGGCCAACGTCGTGCGTGGCTCGGCGAACGGCACCGTCTCGGCGCTCGCCTGGTCGCGACTCGGCGACGTCACCGCGGCGCAGTTCCGTGGGATCGCCGCGATCAGCCGCGACTTCGATGCCGAGGTGCGCATCACCAACCGTCAGAACTTCGTGTTCCGTGGCCTGAGCGACGACCAGCTCGGCGACCTCTACCTGCGCCTCGAGGCCATCGACATGGCGCTGCCGGGCGCCGAGCTCAGCCGTGACGTCGTCGCCTGCCCGGGAGCGGACACCTGCAACCTGGCCGTCACGCAGTCCCGTGGTCTCGCCGACGCCATCGGCGAGGCGCTCGACGCCGCCGGGCTGGGCGAGATCGAAGGGGTGCGGACCAACATCTCGGGCTGCACCAACTCCTGTGGTCAGCACCACATCTCCGACATCGGCTTCTTCGGCGCCGAGCGCCGCGCACACGGGCGCTCCGCCCCCGGGTACCAGATGCTGCTCGGTGGGTACGTCGGCCAGGAGCAGATCCAGTTCGGCGCCAAGGCGCTCCGCCTGCCCGCCAAGGCCGCACCCGAGGCCACCGTGCGCGTCATCGGACGCTTCGCCAGCGAGCGCGAGTTCGCCGAGCCGTTCCAGCAGTGGCTCGAGCGCTCCGGCGGGGCCAAGGGCGTCGCCGAGTGGCTCAAGGACCTCGACGTCTTCCCGACGCCCGAGGAGAACGAGGACTTCTACGTCGACTACGGCGAGACCGGGCCCTACGAGAAGGAGCTCGGCGAGTCGGAGTGTGCCGTCTGATGTCGATGACGCTGCCGTCCACCAAGACGCTGACCGCCACGAACGCACCGACCGAGCCGCTGCCCGGTCCGTTCCGGGCGGCCGAGTTCACCGACGACGAGCTCGCCGAGCTGAACGCCGAGTTCGAGTCGTACCCCGCGTCGAAGATCCTGCGTTGGGCGACCGACCACTTCGGCCCGCACCTCGCGCTCGCGGCGTCGATGACCGACGCCGTGCTCATCGACCTGGCCGTCAAGGTCGCCCCGGCGATCGAGGTCGTGTTCATCGACACCGGCTACCACTTCCCCGAGACGCTCGAGACCGTCGAGACGGTCCGGCGCCGCTACGGCCTGAACCTGCGAATCATGACCGTGGCACGCCAGGAGGAAGAGCTGTGGAAGGTCGACCCGGCCAACTGCTGCTCCGCGGTGAAGGTCGGCCAGCTCGACCGGGCGCTCGCCGGCAAGGCGGCCTGGATGTCCGGGCTGCGTCGTGACGAGGCGCCGACGCGTGCGAACGCCCCGATCGTCGCCCGCGACCTGCGCGGTCTCATCAAGGTCAACCCGCTCGCCAACTGGACCGCCGACGACGTCGACGCGTACATCGCCGAACGCGACGTGCCCGTCAACCCGCTGACGCTGCAGGGTTACCCGTCGATCGGCTGCATGCCCTGCACGCAGCCCGTCGCCGAGGGAGCGGATCCCCGCTCCGGTCGTTGGGCCGATTCGGGCAAGACGGAGTGCGGCCTGCACCTCGGCTGAGTCCAGCCGTTGAGGGCGGCCGCCGCCTGCCACGCAGCCCAGCGGTTCCTACCGGACCGGGCTCCCGTCAGCCCGGGTTCCCGTCAGCCGGGCGTCCAGCCCTCCGGGAGATCACGCGGCAGCGTGTCGGGCAACGCCGGACGGCCGTCCGCGTCGAGCGGGTGGTCGTTGTCGAACCACTCGGGACCCGGCCACATCCAGTCGTCGGACAGCGTCATGTAGGCGCTGCGCCGGGCGAAGCCCTCGGGGTGGTGGTAGTCGCGGTAGCCCTTGCCGCTGCGCGGACGACCAGGCATCTGGAAGCCGTCGCCCGAATGGCGGCCACGCTTCGAGAAGGGGCCGAACTTCGGCTCGTCGGAGTTCGGCACCACACCCACGTGGTAGTCGCCGATCTGGTACTCCTTGATCCGCTGCACGGTCCACATGCCGTAGATGTCCCACATGAGCGACATCGACGCCTCGTTGTCGACGTGCGCGTAGCCGTAGACCCAGCGCTTGTCCCGGAAGAACTCGTCGGCCGCCGCGCCCATCTCGTAGGCCATCGTGATGCCGACGGCCTGGCGACGGAAGTCCTCGTGCACCCACAGGTCGAACAGGAACGCCTCGTCCTTGGCCAGCTTGATCGGCAGCAGCCCCCGCTTGCCGTCGCCCTCGATCGGCGACTGGGTGAGCAGCCACATCTTGCCGATCGCACGGTCGGTCGGCTTGTGGATCGCGAGGATCACCACCGCACCCCGGGCGAAGGGCCCCTTGAGCAGCTCGAGGCGCTCCGCCGGTTCGATCTGGGCCAGGTGGCGGTCGGTCGGGTCGAAGACGACCTTGAACTCGAAGTCCGGTCCGGCGGAGATGATCTCATCGGCGATGAGCGGCAGCGGCCTCACGACGATGGCGCACTCCGACACCCGCGGCTTCGACCGTGCAACACGACCTTTCACCTTGTCGACGAACGACATGTCCACCCCCGCACTCCCGGCCGGCCGACCTGGCCGAACAGGTCGTGACGGTACCGATCGCTCCCGCCGTCGTCCAGCATCACGACCCGCCCGGTGGGCCTTGGCCGTTGCGACCGGTTGCCTCGATTGACACCGCGGGGTACCGGCACCACGATGGCGGTCGTGAACGACACGGCCGACACAGAACCGACCGGCCGCGACGGCGGTGCCGGCACGAGCAGTGGGGCCGGCCACGACGGCGGTGCCGGCACGAGCGGTGAGTGGGGCCGAGCAGCGGTGTCGCTCGGGCTCGACGACGAAGCACTGCCGACACGGCTGATGGTGCTCGGCCTGACACATCGCGACGGGACCGTGCACGGCTCGGAGCTCTACCGGGTCGCGGCCGAATGCGGCATCGGTGTCGAGACCGTCCGATCCTGCATGCGCCGTCTCACCACCGAGGGGCTCTACGTCCGAGCCGGCGAGGGTCGTGACGCCGTGTACCGCGCGACCGATGCGGGTCGCGCCACCCTGGACGTGACCGAGCAGCGCCACCTGCTGGCGTACGCTCAGGACGCCGCAGGGCGGGGCTGGGACCGGCGTTGGCGCCTGGTCTCGTTCGCCATCCCGGAGTCCAGCAGGACCGCTCGCGACGCCTTCAGGGATCACCTGCTGGCGCTCGGCGGCGCCAGCATCCAGCCCGGGCTCTACGTCTCGCCGCACCGGTGGAGTGACGACATCACCGCCGAGGCAACCCGGCTGGGCATCACCGAGTTCGTGTCGTCGTGGAGCACTGACGACCTGGTGATCGCGGGTGAGTCCGACCCCCGCCGCCTGGCCGCCCGGTTGTGGCCGCTCGACGACGTCGCCGGGCAGTACCAGGAGTTCATCTCGGTCTACAGCAGCGTGCCCGAGGCGCTCGCCGCCATGCGGTACCGAGGCGAGCGCATCAGCGAACACGACTTCCTGCCCGGGGTCCTGCAGATCGCGATCCGCTTCAACGCCTGCTTCGAGCACGACCCGCTGCTGCCGCCGGAGCTGCTGCCGCGCCCGTGGCCGGGCCGCGAGGCTCGGGACCTGCTCGCCCGGTGCCGCAAGCACGGCGTACTCGCGCGCGAGGACAAGGCCGGCCCTGCGCTGTTCCGGGTGTTCGACGAGGCCATCGCCCACCTGCCCTGAGGTGCTCCCCCACCACCGCTGCCAAACCGTCCCGTAAATCGGGACACTTCGGTGACTCGGGGGCAGGACCCACGCCAGAACGTCCCGAAAAACGGGACGGTTGGGTGACTCGCGGTCAGGTTCCGTGACAGAACGTCCAGTTATTCGGGACGGTTTGTCACCGGGTCGCGAGGAGTCCGCCTCGGACGGCGGTCGGGCCGTGCCGACGGCGAACGGTCAGTGCACGGGCGCTGCGACCCGGATCCCCCGCTTGGCGCGATACATCGCCTCGTCGGACAGACGGATCAGCTCATCCACACCCAGCCCCGGCCGGGCGACCGCCGCGCCGACGCTCAAGCGGATCGGCACACCGTGGGGCGCCAGGCGACGCACCGCGTTGCAGACACGTCCCATGATCCGCTCCAGGGTCTCGCTCGTCTCGAGCTGAGGGCAGACGATGACGAACTCGTCCCCGCCGAATCGGGCCACCAGATCGACGTCGCGCACGTTGGTGCTCAGCTCGTCGGCGACCTGACGCAGCAGCTCGTCGCCGGCAGCGTGACCGAACCGGTCGTTGACCTGCTTGAACAGATCCAGGTCGCAGTAGAGCACCCCGAGCTCGGCCTCATCCGCGTCGTGGCGCCTCAGCAGCTCCTCGAACCTGCGGTAGAGCTCGGCACGATTCATCAACCCCGTCAGCGGGTCGGTCCGAGCCTGCTGGTGCAGGTGCGCCTCGGCGAGGCAGCGGCGCAACGTCGCCATCAGCGTCGACGCGAGCACGACCACCAGATCCACGTTGGCGTCGTCCCAGCGGTTCCAGCACGGACCGAACGCCAGGCGGAGCACCGCCCACGGCCGGCGGGGGCTCAACGGGACCTCGACCACCGCCTGGGTACGCAGCCGTACGAAGCGGTCCCGGACCTCCGACGGCGCCAAGCTGGCGAGATCCGCACTGAAGTGCAGGAGCTCGGCCGATGACTCCTCGAAGGGCCACAGCGGCGTGAACTCGCTGCCACCCTGCATGGCCACCGGGCCGGTGCGGACCACCGGCCATCGGGCACCGACGCGCAGCGGTTCGTCGCTCTCCTGCCACGCCAGCTCCGCGGACTCGGCGCCGACGATGGTCGACAGGTCCTGCAGGAACCGCTCGACCAGCCCGTCGACGTCGTTCCAGCGGACGGCGGAGCACTCGAGCGACACCAGCCGGATCAGGTGCTCGATGCGCACCCGTCGATCCATCGTCTCGTCACGGTCCGCTTCGGCTCGCAGCGCCAGCACGACCCACGTGCCGCCCGGACCGTCGAGTGTCACGCCGTTCACTTCACAGCGGACCCAGCCTCCGTCGGCGTGACGGACCCGCAGCACGAACGGCACGTGGTACCCCTCGGTGCGGCTCGCCTCCTGCATCGCTCCACCCGCCGTGATCATGTCGTCGGGGTGCACGAACTCCCAGATCGGCGATCCGGTGGACGCCTCGGGCTCATGCCCGAGCATTCGCTGGGCGGCGTCGCTGATGTAGCGCATCACGCCGTCGGGATCGACCACCACCAGCACGTCGGGGCTCTCGGATCCGGCCATGGCGGCCAGCAGGTCACGGTCGTGCCACTCGACGACGCCCGTGTCCTCGATGTCGTCCGCGCAGCCGATGGAGCCCATGCACGGAACGATCGGCATCCGGCCGGACCGGGTGAAACTTTCGAGGCACCTTCGGGCCGATCGGACCACATGCTCCGGCCGTTCAGACCAGATCGCCTCTGCTGCTGGTCCGGACCAGGCGGCCTCTGCTGCTGGTCCGGACCAGGT
This sequence comes from Actinomycetota bacterium, assembly GCA_030852785.1. Lineage (GTDB taxonomy): Bacteria > Actinomycetota > Acidimicrobiia > Acidimicrobiales > Microtrichaceae > JAFAFN01. The sequence continues at coordinate 2,110 of JALYWI010000069.1, read as the reverse complement.
GGCCTCTGCTCCTGGTCAGACCAGATGGCCTCTGCTCCTGGTCAGACCAGATGGTCGACGAACTTCTCCAGCTGGCGAAGGTTGCGGCACTCGAACGTGCCGTCGCAGTGCACGCCGTACTCTCCCACGATCGAGTCGCCAGTGTCCCAGTACGCCTTCGGCTCGGGGTTGAGCCAGTAGACGTGACGGGCCTTCTTGCGGATCTCCTTGATCACCCAGCTCTGCGAGGAGTGGTAGTTGTTCCGCGCGTCGCCGAGCACGATGACCGTGGTCTTCGGCCCCACGTCGGCGCCGTAGCGCTCCCAGAACACCTCGAAGGCGTGGCCGTAGTCCGAGTGGCCGTCGACCCAGACGACATCGGCCTCGCTGTTGACCCGGTGGATGGACTCGACGATGTCGTCGGTGCCCTCGAAGAACCGGGTCACCTCGTCGAGCCCGTCGATGAAGACGAAGCTGCGAACCTTCGAGAACTGCCCCGAGATCGCGTACACCAGGTGCAGCGTGAACCGGGCGAAGGCGGCGACGGAGCCGGAGATGTCGGCGATCACGAAGATCTCGGGCTTGGCCGGCCGCGGGTACTTGAACTTCGGCTCGGCGGGCACTCCGCCGTAGCTCAGCGAGTGACGCACGGTGTTGCGGAAGTCGAGCGCGCCCTTGCGGCCGTGTCGCCGCTTGCGTGCCAGGCGCACCGCCAGGCGGCGCGTGAGCGGCTGCAGCGCCTTGCGGAGCTGCACCATCTCCTCGCGGCTCGCGTGCATGAAGTCGATGTCCTCGGGCAGCGGCTTGCGCAGCGTCTTCGCCATCGCCTCGACGCCCCGGTCGGCGACGAGCCGACGGCGGATCTCCGCCTCGATCTCCTTCTTGAACTCGTCGACGCGGTGCTCGTACTCGTCGCGCTCCAGGCGCTCCTCGAGCGAGGTCAACGGCTCGGGTGAGTCCTGCCGCGCCTGCTCCATGAGCTGCTCGAGCACGCCCTCGAGGTCGAGGTTCCGCAGCGTCCGGTACAGGTAGTACGTGCCGCCCACGGGCCGGCCGGGCTCCATGCCGGCGTAGCGCTTGACCGCCTGGCGGGCCATCGCCCGCATCATCGCCTGGTCGCCGCGCAGCAGCGACTGGTAGAGCATCTGCGCGAGCTCCTCGGGCGTCATGCCCTCGCCGGTGCCGCCCTGCCCCGGTGAGTCACCGGCACCCTCGGGGGCTTCCATCGAGTCGTCGTCGCCCAGGTCCGGCAGGTCGGTCGCGTCGGGGTCGAGCGAGTACGCGGCGCCACGCAGCGAGAAGTACACCTCGAACACCGTCTCGAACGAACGCCAGTGGGCGTGGTTCTTCACCAGCGTCGCGGCGAGCGCGTACTTGAACGCCTCGCGGTCCTCGAGCGGCACGTGCTGCACCGCCTGCATGGCGTCGAGGTTCTCGGTCAGGCTGACCGGCAACCCGGCGCGACGCAGCTCGACGATGAAGCCCGACAGCAGGTCGAGCAGCGGCTGACCCGCCTCGCTCGGCGCCGGTGCCAGCTCGTCGTCGGTCGCGGTGACCGACCCGTCGGCCGCTGACTGCTCGGGACCGGCGTCGGGGCTCATGAGCTCGTCGAGAGCGGCCCGCCCCGGTTGAAGGACTTCTCCTCCGCGGCGAACTCCTTGACCGCCTTGGCGATGTCGGACTGGTACTTGAGCAGGATGTTGACCGTGTTGGTCGCGGTCTCGGCGTCGATCTGCTCGACGCCCAGCAGCACCAGGGTGCGGGCCCAATCGATCGTCTCGGACACCGAGGGCGACTTCTTCAGCTCGAGCTGACGGATCGAGCGCACGACCCGGGCGATCTGATCGGCGAGGGACTCGGTCAGCCCCGGCACCTTGGTGAGCACGATCTCCTTCTCACGGTCCATGTCGGGGTAGTCGACGTGGAGGTAGAGGCAGCGACGCTTCAGCGCCTCGGAGAGCTCGCGGGTGTTGTTCGAGGTGAGGAACACCATCGGGATCTGGCGGGCCTCGATGGTGCCCAGCTCGGGGATCGACACCTGGTAGTCCGAGAGGATCTCGAGCAGCAGGGCCTCGGTCTCGACCTCGACGCGGTCGACCTCGTCGATCAGCAGCACCACCGGGTCCTCGGC
>JALYWI010000057.1 GCA_030852785.1 Actinomycetota bacterium | reverse complement strand
GCTCCATCGCGTCGGCACTGCAGACCGCCGAGCACCTGGGAGCCGACGTCGTGCTGCTCGTCCGCGGCGGTGGCGCTCGGACCGACCTGGCCGCGTTCGACACCGACGAGGTCGCCCGGGCCATCGTCGCGGCGCGCATCGCGGTGCTGACCGGGATCGGACACGAGACCGACCGCACCGTGGCCGACGAGGTGGCACACACCGCGCACAAGACACCGACCGCCGCCGCGGCCGCGATCGTCGAGACCGCGCGCCGCTGCGCGCAGGATGTCGCCGCGGCGTGGGCGCAGCTGACCTCGGCGAGCAACGGCCGGCTGGTGCGCGCGCAGCAGCAGCTCGACGAGCAGGCACGCCGAGCGGGTCGGGCGGCGAACACGCACCTGCAGCGAGACGCCCAGCTGGTCGACCACCTGGCCCATCGGCTGGCGCTGAGCGCCCCGCGGTCGTCCGCGGTGGCCGGCCCGGTGCTCGACGACCTGTCGCGCCGTCTCGTGACCGCGGCCGGACGTCGACTCGACGCCGAGGCCGGGACCGTCGACGCACTGGCCGCACGGGTCCGCTCGCACGACCCGGCGATCGCACTGGCGCGAGGGTGGAGCATCACCCGCACCGGCGACGGTCGTGTGCTGCGCTCGATCGACGATGCCGCGCCCGGCGAGGAGGTCGTCACCACCCTCGCCGACGGCTCGTTGCGCTCGACGATCGTGTCGGCCACGCCCGCTGCGCCGTCGACGCCCACGCCCCCCAGCACGAACGACGCACCGAGCACGCCCGAGGAGCACGATGGGAACTGACGCCCCGGACCACGCAGATCAGGAGCACACGATGGACACCACCGCAGCACTCGACGAGCTCGGCTTCTCGGCCGCGATCGAGGAGCTCAGGGGCATCGTCGAGGAGCTCGAGTCCGACGACCTCGACGTCGACCTGCTGGCACCGCGCGTGGAGCGCGCCGCCGCGATCGTGGAGTGGTCCCGCGCCCGGATCGACGGCACCAGGTTCCGGGTCGAGGAGATCCTGACGCGCCTGTCCGCGCCGGTCGACCCCACCGACTGACCCCGTCGGTCAACCGCCGGGGCGTCCCGTGCCCACCTGGCGCGAGTGCCACGAACCCGACATCTGACTCCGAATCGGTGTCACCACCTCGAATCCGGATCGGATTTCGGGACGGCGGGGACGGCTCAGGCCGAGTCGGCGTGACCTGCGTAGAAGCGCAGCGCGTCGGCGACGCTGCCCCGCCCGACACCCGGCTCCGAGGCGACTGCAGCGAGCCACTCCGGTCGCACCACCGCGGCGACGATCACCGGCTTGTCGAGGCTGCTGCGTTCGACGATGAACCGGACGTAGGTCTGCGCGTAGTCGGGCGGACGCACGTCACGGGCGAGCTCGAGCATCGCGAACGGATCCGGCGGGCTCAGCGAGCCGGGTGCCGGGTACGCCGTCATCGGTGAGCCCGGATGCACACCGCCGCCGACCAGTCCGGGTCCGTCGGTGAGCACCGCGCCGACCACCTGGGCCGGTCGGGCCGCCGCGACGAGCAGCGCGATGTACGCCCCGAGCCCGCGCCCGAGGATCGTCACCTGGCCGAGCCGGTCGAGGGCCGCGTCGACGTCGCCGACGAGGATCTCGGAGGTGTAGCCGCCGCCCACCGGCACCGTCGAGCGGCCGTGACCGGTGAAGTCGAGCCCGAACACCGGGCCGGGCCACTCGACCGGGAAGGTCACCTGCGAGGGGGTGCGCTCGCCGAGGCCGTGCAGGAGCAGCAGCGGACGGAACCCCGGTCGTGTGCCCTCGGAGAGCCGGTGCAGCGCCAGGTCGATCCGGTTGTGACGCAGCCAGGAGATGTCGGAGTCGCGCTCGGTCGTGCTCATCGTCGATCTCCCGTCGTCGGGGGCGCACCGAGGAAGTCGAGCACCAGGTCCGCGACCAGTCGGGGCTGCTCGATGTGCACGAAGTGCCCGACGCCCTCGAGCGTCTCGAAGCGCGCACCCGGCGGCAGGAACGGCACCACGTGCTCGGGGCGTGTGCCCCAGCCCATGAGCTCGACCTCGAGGCCGAGCACGCCCATGACGGGCACGCCGATGCCCGGGAGGCGCAGCATCGACCACTCGGGACGCCACGGCCCGAAGCCGCCCATCCGCATGGTCGGATCGAGCTTCCAGCGCCAGCCGTCCTCGTCGTGGGTCGCCCCGACGGTCACGAGGTAGCGCAGCCACTCGTGCGACAGCCTCGGGTTCATGCGACCCCGGCGCTCGGCGAGCTCGTCGATCGTGCCGGGTCGACGTCGTTTGTCGACGAGGGTGCGGCGGTGCGCGAGCCACGAGTCCATCTCGTCGCGCAGCCGACGGGTGCGTTCGTGCTCGGAGACGTCGGACATGGTGCCCTCGGAGGGCAGTCCGTCGAGGTTGACCAGGTGCGAGACACGGTGCGGCATGGTGTTCGCCAGGTGCATCATCAGGCTGCCGCCCTTGGAGTGCCCGACGAACGGCATGGGCCCGTCCGGCAGCGAGGCGATGACCGCTGCGCCGTCGCGCTGGTCGGCCTCCCAGCTGTACAGGTGCGTCCAGGCCGAGTCACCGTGGCCGCGCTGGTCCCAGCTGACGACCCTCCAACCGGCGTCCGCGAGCATCGGCGCGAACACGTCGAGGGTCTCGGCGAAGTCGAACCCGCCGTGGGCGATGGCCAGCGGCGGGGCGTCGATGTCGCCCCACTCGACGACCGAGATCCTGGCGCCGGCGGCATCGACGTCGCGTCGCCGGTCGGGGCGCCGGGCACCCTCGATGTGCACCGTGTCGGCACCCGTTCCGGGTGCCGGGGTCGTTTCCCCCTGGTCGGTCATCGCGGCGATGTTACGGCCACGCGACCCCCTCCCCGCCCACCTGGCATCGGGCGCATCGGTTCTCGCCGCCCCGTCGGTAGGGTGTCCGCCACGGAGCAGAACACGACCACCACCGACTCGCGGACAACGAAGCGGAGTGGGAGCGGGGACCTCCGGGTCGACGACACCGTCGCCGCACTCCGAACCCTGAGGTACGGCGGCATCGACGACGCGACCCGGCGGATCGCCCTCCCGCCGTCGGTGCGCGCCTCTGTGTCACCCGCGATCTCGGCGTTGCGCTGGGGTGCGGTCGGGTACGGCCTGGTGCTGGTCGCCCCCGATGCGTTCGGCGGTTCGTACGCCGCGGTCGTCACCGTCGCCGTGTGCCTGTTCATCACGACCTGGCGCACGATCATCCCGATCCGACTGGCGTCGCCGCTGGTCGCGGACCGTGCGCCGGCGTTCGGCGACGTCGTCGTCATCGGTCTCGCCGTCGGCTACGGCGGCGGCATCGAGAGCCCGTTCATCTTCTCGTTGATGATCGTGATGCTGGTCGTGGCGTTCGGCTGGGGGTACACCGCGGGCGCGGTCGCGGTGCTGACCGGCTTCCCGGCGATGATCGCCGGCGTGTTGCTGGGGCCGAGCACCCCCTCGGCGCAGTTCAACGACCAGCGTGACCTGACGGTGTACCTGACGATCATGCTGGGCGTGATCACCGCCGCCGCGGTGCGTGCACGCCTGATCGAGTCCGAGAAGCGGCGTGTCGCGCTCGCCGGCCAGGTCGAGTCGCTCAGCGAGGCGAACGGCCTGCTCACGTTGGTCAACACCGTGGCCAGGACCCTGCCGACGTCGCTGACGTTGCGCGAGGCGCTGCACACCGCGCAGCGCCAGATCACCGACACCTTCGACGCCCGCGTCGTGTGCCTGCTCACGCTCGATGAGAACGCCGAGGAGTGGGTCCCGAAGCTCGCCGAGGGGTGTGTGCTGCGGCCCGGGTACCGCACCGAGGGCCTGCCGTCACCGCTGCTCGACGCACTCGCCAGCAACGGACCGGTGCTGCGGGCCGACCTGGGCGACCCGTCGAGGTCCCGCGGCATCGTGGAGACCAGCGGGAGCGGCATCTACGTCCGCCTCGAGACCCGCGACACCGCCATCGGGCTGCTCGGGCTCGAACACCCCGAGATCGGGAACTTCAACGAGCGCGACGTCCGGGTGCTGACCGGTCTCGCCGAGGTCCTGGCGCTCACCATCGACAACGCACGGTGGTTCGGCCGCCTTCGGTCGCTCGGCGCGGAAGAGGAGCGGGTCCGCCTGGCGAGGGACCTGCACGACCGCCTCGGCCAGTGGCTGACGTACATCGGCTTCGAGCTCGAGCGGATCATGGCCAACGACACCCCGCGGGTCGAGGACCTCGACCGTCTGCACCACGACGTGCAGGCCGCCCTCGACGAACTGCGCGAGACACTTCGCCAGCTGCGCTCCGGGGTGACCGAGGAGCAGTCGCTGTCGATCATCGGCCGTGACGTCGTCGCCCGCTTCGGCGAACGGGCCGATATCGACTGCACCTTCACGGTGCTGCACCCCGAGAACCGCCTCCCGGTCCCGGTCGAGAACGAGCTGCTCCGCATCCTCCAGGAGGCCCTCAACAACGTCGGCAAACACGCCAAGGCCGAGCGGGTCGACGTGGTGTGGGACCTCGACGGCGGCAACTTCGAGCTCTCCATCGTCGACGACGGACGCGGGTTCGAGACCGCCCGCGGCGTGCGCGACTCGGCCTACGGTCTGGTCGGCATGCGAGAACGGGCCGACGTCATCGGCGCCCAGCTGATCCTCGACAGCAGCCCGGGCAGCGGCACCACGGTGCGGGTCGTCGCAGGAATCACGCCGGGCTCTTCAACAAACCGGTCCGCCGTGCCGATGGGACGATCATGACCGATTCGCGCCTGACCACCGACATCGCTGGAGTCGACCGATGAGGGTTCTGCTCGCCGACGACCACCAGATCCTCCGTGACGGCATCCGCCGCGGGCTCGAGGCGGCGGGTGAGACCGTCGTCGGCGAGGCCGACAACGGCGAGGAAGCCGTCGAGCTGGTGCGCACCACCATGCCCGACATCGTGCTGATGGACCTCTCGATGCCCGTGCTCGACGGTGTCAGCGCGACCCGTCGCATCTCCGAGGAGTTCCCGTCGGTGAAGGTCGTGGTGCTGACCATGCACGACGACCCGCAGCGCACTCGCGCCGCGCTCGAAGCCGGTGCTCACGGCTACCTGACCAAGGGCACCTCGTTCGCCGACGTGCTCGACACGCTCAACCGTGTCATGGCCGGTGAAGAGGTCCTGAGCCCGCAGCTCGCCGCGTCGATGCTGCAGGCGGCCGGAGAGGCCGAGGCCACCGATGAGCTCCTCTCCGAGCGTCAGACCGAGATCCTGCAGATGATCGCCGACGGGCTCAGCACCAAGCAGGTCGCCCGCGAGCTGGGCATCACCCAGAAGACGGTGCACAACCACCTGAACGCGATCTACCGCCGGCTCGACACCCAGAGCCTCACCCACGCCGTGCTCTCCGCGGTCCGTCTCGGCATCATCGACCTCCGGGACGGCTCCGACGAGGACGCTGCGTGACCGCTGCGGCCTGACCCGGCCCGATGACACACCGCCGGAGCCTGCCGAGCGGAATTTGCCCATTCACGAACGCCCGCATCTGCGAGAGACTTCTCGACTGATGGCGATGGAGGCGACGAAGCGGGCGATGCACCTGGGTGCCCTGGGATCGGTGTCGCTGCGCGTCGTCCTGGCCCTCGCCGCGTCGACCGGTCTGACCGCGGCGGTGGCGCTGCCGATGGCCTACCAGGCGCATGCCGCACAGGACGAGCGAGACAGCCGGCCGCCGCCACCACCCTCGGTGCTCGGCACCAGCACCGTGCCCGGCGACGCGCCGGCGGTCCCGTCGGACGGACTGCACTGGACCACGGGTGCCCCCGAGCTGCCGGCCGCGGCGCTCGAAGGGGCCGAGATCGCGGAGCCGGCGCGCATCTTCGTCGCCGTGCCGCAGCTGGTCCGGGTCGACATCCGTCTCGGTGACGAGCCGACCCGGAGCGACTTCGAGGAGCCCTTCGAGCTGCGCGACGGCCAGACGCTCGACACCGGCGCGCTCGAACCGGGTGACCACACCGTCACCGCGACGCTCACCTTCGACGACGGTCGCACCGACCTGCGTCAGGCGACGTTCACGGTCCCCGCCCGCTGAGCGGTCGGGACCGGCGCTGCGGACGACGCACGCCACGGACGACGGCTGCGGACGACGGCTGCGGACGACGCACGCCGCCGCGTACGATCCGTCACGCAGCCGCACCTGCCGGTGCGGACCGAGACGGGGGAACCAGATGGCGCAGATCGAGGGGACGACGGCCGCGGGCTTCGAAGAGGTGCGCGACGTGTTCGCACGCAACTTCGACGAGCACGGCGAGGTGGGCGCGGCGTTCGCGGTGTACGTGGACGGCGAACCCGTCGTGGAGCTCACCGGCGGGACCCGGACCGACGGCGCCCCCTACGACGAGCGCACGTTGCAGATGGTCTTCTCCTCGACGAAGGGCGCGACGGCGTTGTGCGCCCACCTGCTCGCCCAGCGCGGCGAGCTCGACCTGCACGCGCCGGTCGTCGAGTACTGGCCCGAGTTCGCCGCCCACGGCAAGGACCAGATCCCGGTGTCGTGGCTGCTGTGCCACAAGTCGGGGCTGATCGACACCACGCGTTCGATGACCCATGACGAGATGCTCGACTGGGACACCGTCACCGAGGCACTCGCGGCGTCGACGCCGCTGTGGGAGCCCGGCACGCAGCACGGCTACCACGCCGTCACCTACGGCTGGCTCGTCGGCGAGGTCGTGCGGCGCGTCAGCGGGCGGAGCCTCGGCCAGTTCTTCGCGGACGAGGTCGCCGGGCCGCTCGGCCTGGACTTCTGGATCGGTCTGCCCGACGACCAGGTCGACCGCGTCAGCAAGCTCGTCCCGATGTCGCCCCCGGAAGGGCTGCCGATGATGATGGCCGAGGAGGGCACCGCGGCGAGCGACGGGAGCGGCAGCGCTCCCCCGGGTCTGGTGCAGATGCTCGACATGCTGCTCGGCCCCGGCAACCTGGCCGGACGAGCGCTGTCCGCTCCCGGTGGCGCCGCGGCCGACGAGAACGTCTGGAACGAACCACGGACGTGGGCGGCGCAGATCCCGGCGGCGAACGGCGTGACCAACGCCGTGTCGCTGGCCCGCATGTACGCCGCGACCGTCGGCGAGGTCGACGGCATCCGTCTCCTGTCGCCCGAGTCGGTCAACGCGGCGATCGAACCGCAGGTCGAGGGCGCCGATGCCGTGTTGATGTTCCCGATCCCGTTCGGCCTCGGGTTCATGCGCCACTCCGACTTCTCGCCGTTCGCCGGACCCAGGTCGTTCGGCCACTACGGCGCGGGCGGCTCGGTCGGTTTCGCCGACCCGGACCGGCGACTCGCCGTCGGCTACACGATGAACCAGATGCAGTTCGGCATCGCGGGCGACCCGCGCACCGCCGCGCTCATCGAGGTGGTCGACCGACTGGTGGGTTGAACCCGACGCCGACCCGAGTTGGCGATCGGTCGACACCCGCGGTTCCATTGCCGGGTGAGCTCACCCGCCGATCCTGCCGCCGAGGCATCCCGCCGCCGCACCTTCGGCATCATCTCCCACCCCGACGCCGGCAAGACGACCCTGACCGAGAAGCTGCTGTTGTACGGCGGTGCGCTCGGCCGAGAGGCCGGTTCGGTCAAGGCGAAGGGCGCTCGCCGCTCGGCCACCTCGGACTGGATGGAGCTCGAGCAGCAGCGCGGCATCTCGATCACCTCGACGGTGCTGCAGTTCCCGTACCGCGACTGCGTCGTGAACCTGCTCGACACCCCCGGTCACCGTGACTTCTCCGAGGACACCTACCGGGTGCTGACCGCGTGTGACGCCGCGGTGATGGTGCTCGACGCGGCCAAGGGCATCGAGGCGCAGACCCTGAAGCTGTTCGAGGTGTGCCGCAGCCGCGGACTGCCGATCCTGACCTACATCAACAAGTGGGACCGACCGGGGCTCAGCCCACTGGAGCTGATCGACGAGATCGAGTCCAAGCTGGGGCTGCTCTGCACCCCGGTGACCTGGCCCGTCGGCATCGCCGGCGACTTCCGCGGTGTCATCGACCGTCGGTCCGGCGACTTCATCCGCTTCACCCGCACGGCCCACGGTTCGACCGAGGCGCACGAGGAGGTCGTCCCGGCCGAGCGGGCCATCGAGGAGGAGGGCGCCGCGTGGACCGAGAGCGTCGACGAGCTCGAACTGATCTCCGGCGCGATGCACGACGAGGAGATGTTCCTCGAGGGTGAGTCCACCCCGATGTACTTCGGATCGGCGCTCACCAACTTCGGCGTGCGGGTCCTGCTCGACTCGATCATCGACGAGGTCCCGAGCCCCGGCCCCCGCATCGACACCTCGGGCGATCCCCGCCCGCTCGACGCGCCCTTCAGCGGGTTCGTGTTCAAGGTCCAGGCCAACACCGACAAGTCGCACCGGGACCGCACCGCGTTCCTGCGGGTGTGCTCGGGCCGCTTCGAACGCGGCATGGTCGTCACCCACGACCGGACACGCAAGCCGTTCGCCACCAAGTACGCGCACTCGGTCTTCGGACAGGAGCGCGAGACCCTCGAGGACGCCTATCCCGGCGACGTGGTCGGCTTCGTGAACGCGAACGACGTCCGCGTGGGCGACACCCTGTGGGCCGACCAGCCGGTCACCTTCCCGACGATCCCGAGCTTCGCACCCGAGTTCTTCGCGATCGCCCGCACGACCGATGTGAGCCGCTCGAAGCAGTTCCGCAACGGCATCACCCAGCTCGACGAGGAGGGTGTGGTGCAGGTGCTGCGCGACCCCGACTTCGGCGACCAGTCGCCGGTGCTCGCCGCGGTCGGCGCCCTGCAGTTCGAGGTCGCGAAGCACCGCCTCGAGAACGAGTTCGGTGCGCCGGTCGAGCTGGTCATGACCAACTACAAGGTGGCGCGACGGACCGACGAGGCGTCGCGCGCCGAGCTGCGGTCCATGCAGGGCGTCGACGTGCTCACCCGCAGCGACGGCCTGCTGCTCGCCCTGTTCGAGTCGACCTACTGGCTCGATCGGCTCGAGAAGGAGAAGCCGGAGCTGACCCTGGAACGCCTCGTCGCCGAGGGCGAACTGCGCCAGTGAGCGAGCGGCCCCGGGGCCTGGCGACGGAGCCCTCGGGCGGGGCGGCCGAGCGAACGGAGTGCCGATCGGATCGACGCGGCCTCCGACGCGCACCGGGCGTCTGACACGGCACATGGCACACGCGGCGAGCGGCGAGAAGACACGGCGGGCCCCTCCGCGTGGGCGATGATGGAGTCGCCATGCCAGGTCCCCGCTACGACGACTACCAGTTCCGCCGACAGCGGGAGCTCATCCCTCCGACCAAGGAGATCGCCCGTCGGCGCCAGCTGATGGCGGGCACGGTGACCGCGATCGTGGTCGTCGCGCTGGTCGTCGGGCTCGTGTCGCTCTTCGGCGGTGGAGGCGACGGCGACGACCCGACCGCGGGCGGTGAGACCGCGGCCGATGCCGGCGGCGACACCGAGGGCGACGGCGGCGACGACGCCGCCGACCCGCCTCCCGAGGACGAGGGGGACCCCTCGCAGGTGCCCGTCGAGCGCATCGAGGGCCAGCTGGTGAACCCGGCGAGCTCCGGGCACATGTGGTCCGAGAAGGTGCCGGGCCTGCTCACGTTCCGGGGCAACCCGACGCGGACCTACTACGGCCGCGGCGACGTGCCCACGGCGCCGAAGGTGAAGTGGTTCACCCCCGCGGACGGCGGCATGTGCTCGTCCTCCTCGGCGAAGGGTGAGACCAAGACGTGGTGCGGCATGGGATGGACCGGCCAGCCCGCGGTCTTCGAGCGCGAGGGTCGGACCTGGGTCGTCTACGGCGCCTACGACGGAGCGGTCCACTTCCAGGACGGTGAGACCGGCGAGGACATCCTCCCGCCGTTCGAGACCGGCGACATCATCAAGGGGTCGGTCACCGTCGACCCCGACGGGTTCCCGATCGTGTACTCCGGCAGCCGCGACAACTACTACCGGGCGATCGCGATCGACCGGCCCGGTGAGGCCGTCGAGCTCTGGAAGATCTCGGCCGACGCGGTGTCGCCCACGTTGTGGAACAACGACTGGGACGGCTCCGGGCTGGTCATCGACGACTACCTCTTCGAGGGCGGCGAGAACAGCCAGTTCCACATGGTGAAGCTGAACCGCGGCTACGACGCCCAGGACAAGGTCACGGTGAACCCGCAGCTGGTGTTCAACACGCCGAGCTGGGACCAGCAGTTGATCAACGACCTGGCGGGGAACCGGGCGAAGGAGATGTCGATCGAGGGCTCCGTCGCCATCACCGGCAATACGGTCTACTGGGCGAACTCCGGCGGGTTGGTCATGGGCTACGACGTCGGCGATCTCGTCGCCGGCACCGGTCAGCCTCGTCAGACCTTCCGGTTCTGGAACGGTGACGACACCGACGCGACGATCGTGATCGACGCCGAGGGCTTCCTGTACGTCTCGGCCGAGTACGAGCGCGGCAACAAGCGAGCGGCCGAGGTCGGACAGCTGATGAAGCTCGACCCGCGCAAGCCCGACGCGCCGATCGTGTGGTCCTACGAGGACCGCGTCGCCGCGACCGCCGGGTTCTGGGGCACACCCGCGCTCTACAAGGACGTCGTCATCAACGCGACCAACGGCGGCAAGCTGCTCGCCCTCGACCGTGAGACCGGCGCCGAACGGTGGACGATCGACCGGACAGGGCCCACGTGGCAGTCGCCGGTCGTGGTCGACGACGTCCTGATCTACGGCGACTGCAACGGTGTGCTGCGCGGCTACGACGTGTCCGACACCACCGTCACGCCACCGCAGCTGTGGGAGGTCCGCCTCGGGGGCTGCATCGAGGCGACCCCGGCGGTGTGGAACGGCAGGATCTACGTCGGCACCCGCGGCGGCAAGTTCTTCGCGCTGAGCGACGACGGCACGCTCGAGTCGCCGACCGCCAACCTCTCCGGCGGCGGCGGGGACTGACCGAGCCCCCGAACTGCCCACCGTCGTCGATCGACGGTGGGCGGGCTCCTGCGTTGTGCAGCAGCGGTCACGCGCACGAAACAATCAGGCAACTGCTGCGTGATCTGTCGTCCCTAGCTTGCCGCTCCAAGAGGTAACCCCGCCCCTTGAGAGAGGACGATCATGAATCGACGAACGTCACGCTGGATCCTGGCGTCGACCGCGGTGCTGTCGGTCGCGCTGCTGGGATGCAGCAGCAGCGACGATGCAGCCGGAGGCAGCTCCGGCGGCAGTGAGGAAGCATCCGGCACCTGTGTCGACGGCGACACGGTGAAGCTCGGCTTCCTCAACTCGACGTCGGGCCCGATGGCCATCAGCGAGCAGACGGTGCGCGACTCGCTCATCCTCGCCGCCGAGGAGATCAACGCCGATGGCGGCATCCTCGACAAGCAGATCGAGTTCATCGAGGAGGACGGCCAGAGCGAGCCCACGGTCTTCGCGGAGAAGATCAACAAGCTGCTCACCCAGGACGAGGTCGCTGCCGTCTTCGGCGGCTGGACCTCGGCCTCACGCAAGGCGATGCTCCCGGTCGTCGAAGGCGCCGACGGGCTGCTCTTCTACCCGGTGCAGTACGAAGGCCTCGAGGCCTCCGAGAACATCTACTACACCGGCGCGACGACCAACCAGCAGATCATCCCCGCCATGGACTTCCTCAAGGAGCAGGGCGTGAAGACGCTCTTCCTGGCCGGGTCCGACTACGTGTTCCCACGGACTGCGAACAAGATCATCAAGCAGTACGCCAAGGAGCTCGGCATCGAGATCGTCGGCGAGGAGTACGTGCCGCTCGACAGCGACGACTGGACGACGCAGGTCGCCAAGATCGCTGCGGCGAAGCCCGACTTCGTGTTCAACACGATCAACGGCTCGTCGAACGTCGGCTTCATCAAGGCCTACGACGAGGCCGGTCTCGGAGCGGACAACTCGCCGATCATCTCGGTGTCCATCGCCGAGGAAGAGGCACCCGCGATGGGTGCCGACCTCACCGGACAGTACGCATCCTGGAACTACTTCCAGAGCGTCGAGAACCCGGAGAACGAGGCCTTCATCACGGCGTTCCAGGACAAGTACGGCGCCGACCGTCCGACGTCGGACCCGATGGAAGCGGCGTACGTCTCGCTGTACCTCTACAAGGAGATGGTCGAGAAGGCCGAGTCCTTCTGCGTCGACGCGGTGAACGGTGCGGCCGAGGGCACGACCTTCCAGGCACCCGAGGGACTCGTGACCATCGACGGTGAGAACCACCACATCGCCAAGACCGGTCTGATCGGCCAGATCAACGCCGACAACCAGTTCGACGTGGTGTGGAGCTCCGAGGAGCCGATCGAGCCCGATCCGTTCCTCGAGGGTTACGACTGGTGGGACCCGAACAAGGAGTGACGTCCATCTCGCCAACGGCGAGACCCGGATCACCACCCCGGTCCGGGAGCACACCCTTCTTCCCCCTCCCGGTACGACTCGAAAGCGTGGGCCATGGACGCACTCACCACCCCCTTCCTCACCGGCACCGCCATCGGCGCCATCCTGTTGCTCGCTGCGCTCGGCCTGACGCTCACGTTCGGTCAGATGGGCGTCATCAACATGGCCAACGGCGAGTTCCTCATGGCCGGGGCCTACGCCACGTACGTCACCCAGCAGATCGTCAGCAGCACCGGGCTCTCGATCATCGTCGCCATCCCGGTGGCGTTCCTGATCGCCGGGATCCTCGGGCTCCTGCTCGAGGTCTCGATCATCCAGTGGATGTACCGACGACCACTCGACACGCTCCTGGTGACCGTCGGTGTGGCCATGGTCCTGCAGCAGGCCGCCAGGGACATCTTCGGTGCGCAGGGCGACCCGGTGAAGCCGCCGACCTGGATGCGAGGCAGCATCGACGTGTTCGGCTACGCCTGGCCCCACCGCCAGCTCTTCACGATCGTGCTGGCACTCGCATCGCTCGGCGCCCTGGGCGCCCTCTTGAAGTACAGCTCGTTCGGACGACAGATCCGGGCCACGGTGCAGAACCGTGAGCTCGCCGAGACGATGGGTGTCTCGACGCGCAACGTCGACCGCCTCACGTTCTTCCTCGGCTCCGGACTGGCCGGCGTCGGTGGCGTCGCCATCGCCCTGATCTCGGGCACCAACCCGACCCTCGGCACGACCTACATCATCCCGGCCTTCCTCGTCGTCGTCGCCGGCGGTGTCGGCCAGCTCAAGGGCACCGTGATCGCCGCCTGGGTCGTCGGCGTGCTCACCGCGTTCCTGACCGACTGGATCAGCGGCTCCATGGCCCAGGTCATCACCTTCGCCCTCGTGGTCGTCTTCCTCCAGGTCCGTCCACAGGGGCTGTTCACCGTTCGGACCAGGGGGCTCGCATGACGACCACCACCACCGACGCAGCCGCGACGGTCGACCCTCCCTCGCCGGACGAGGTCGCCGCCGCCCCCCGCAAGTTCTCGCCCGCCAAGCTGCTCCAGACCTACGGCCCGCTGATCGGCATCGGCATCGTGGCGCTGGCCCTGCTGGTGTGGGCGCCGAACTCGCTGAGCGACTTCCGCCTCGGCAACCTCGGCAAGTACTGCTGCTGGGCCATCGCGGCGGTCGGCATCGGACTCGCCTGGGGCCGCGGCGGCATGCTCGTCATGGGCCAGGGCGTGTTCTTCGGCATCGGCGGCTACGCCATGGCGATGCACATGAAGCTCGAGGCCGCCGGTCCCGGGCAGGTCCCCGACTTCATGGTCCTCTACGGCGACGCCACGATGCCCGGTTGGTGGGAGCCGTTCCGCAGCGGACCGTTCACGATCTTCGCGATCATCGCGCTGCCGGCGGCGGTGTCCTTCGTGCTCGGCTACGCCATCCTGAAACGCCGGGTGAAGGGTGCGTACTTCGCGATCCTCACCCAGGCCCTGGCGGTCGCCTTCGCGACGCTGCTGATCGCGACGATCAAGCAGACCGGCGGCTTCAACGGGCTCAACACCTTCACGACGGTCTTCGGCCACAACCTGTACGACCCGACGGTGAAGAAGAACCTCTACATGATCGCCGCCGGGCTGCTGATCGTCTGCCTGGTGGTCGTCTGGCAGCTCTACCGGAGCCGCTACGGCGAGCTGCTGGTCGCCACACGCGACGCCGAGGAGCGCATCCGCTTCCTCGGCTACGACCCCGCCAACATCAAGCTGGTGGCCTTCGTGGTCGCGGCGATCATGGCGAGTGTCGGCGGCGCCCTGTTCGCCCCGATCGCCGGCATCATCTCGCCGTCGAACGTCGACGCCACGGCGTCGATCACGATGATCGCCGGTGTCGCCCTCGGCGGCCGGGCCTCGTTGCTCGGCCCGGCGTTGGGCGCCATCGCCGTCGGCTACGGGCAGTCCACGCTCTCGGAGCGCTTCCCCACCCAGTGGACCTACTTCCAGGGCGGGCTCTTCATCGTGGTGCTGCTGTTCCTGCCGCTCGGCATCGCCTCGCTCTGGCCGAAGCTGAAGTCGCTGGTGTCCCGCCGGTCGACCGACGCG
>JALYWI010000034.1 GCA_030852785.1 Actinomycetota bacterium | reverse complement strand
CGACAGGACCGGCTGCAGCGCGACCCGTCCGCCGAGGTCGAGCTCGACCCGATCGTCCGGCTCCGCCTCGGCGACGTGCTCGGCCGTCTCGATCCGGCGAGCGAGCGCGATGCCGCGCCGGTCCTGTTGCCGTTCGCACGAGCGCTGGAGCCCGACGAGACCGTCCTGCACCTGGTCCAGGGCTGGGCGAAGGGCTCCGTCTGCCTGGTCGCGAGCACGGACCGTCGACTCGTCGTCGTGGTGGCTCGGCACCCCGAGCCGCTCGTCGAGACGCTCACGCCGGAGTCGACCAGCATCTCGCTCTACGGGCCGCCCGGGACCGATCGTGTGTCGCTCGCGGTGGTCGACGGCCGTCGGCTGCTCGAGGTCACCGGCATCCGCGACAGCGCCGAGGCCGCCGCCATGCGCGCCGCTCCGACGCCGCGACGGCGCCGCCGCCCCGAGTTCTTCTGAGGACCCCTCTATCTGCGTCGGGCGACGGTCAGGCGACGGTGAGGGCGACGACGGCGTCGAGGCCGTCGATCGTTCCGCTGTGCACCCCGGTGCGACCGTGCGCCGACACCGCGCCGTCGGTCGCCACGGCGACGTCGAACGACGTGGCCAGCACCTGCTCGGCGATCCAGGCACGGTGGCCCTCGATCGCCGCGACCAGGTCCGGATGGGCGGTGAGGTGCAGCGAGATGCGGTCGGTGATGCGCAGGTCCTCGTCCTTGCGTGCCTGCTGCACGAGCCGGACCAGGTCACGAGCGGTGCCCTCGGCGGCGAGCTCCGGGGTGACCTCGACGTCGAGCTCGACCACGGCGTCGCTGTCCCGCAACGGTGCCGCGGCAGCGCCCTCGCGGGCCTGCAGGGCCAGTTCGAACTCGCCCTCGGAGAGCACCTGCTCCGCGACGGCGACGGTGCCGTCGTCGAGCTGTGTCCACTCGCCGGCCTTGGCCGCCTTGATGACGTCCTGGACGGCCTTGCCGAGCCGAGGGCCGAGCACCTTGGCGTTCGGGCGCAGCAGGAACTCGCCGACCGACGACAGGTCCTCGGTGAGCACGACGTCCTTGACGTTGACCTCGTCGCGGATCAGGTGCGTGAGCCCGTCGAGGCCGGAGATGTCGCGGCCGGCCACGGTCAGTCGTGCCAGCGGCAGGCGGGCACGCAGGCGGTGGTCCTCGCGCAGGCCGAGAGCGACCGAGCAGACCTCACGCACGCGGTCCATCGAGACGACGAGCTCGGGGTCCTGCGGCAGCACCTCGGTGCCCGGCCAGTCCTCGAGGTGCACCGAGCCGTCGCCGTGCTCGCCGGCACCGCAGAGACCCAGGTGGATCTCCTCGGCGACGAACGGCAGCAGCGGGGCGACCAACTTGGTGAGCGTGGTGAGCACCGTGAACAGCGTGTCGAACGCGTCGCGGCCGTGCTCGTCGAGCTCGGTGGCGTCGCCGTCGACACCCGGTGCCCAGAATCGCTCGCGGGAGCGGCGGATGTACCAGTTGTTCAGCGCGTCGAGGAACGACTGCACCTCGGCGCACGCGCCGGCGATGTCGTAGTCGTCCATCCGCTCGGTCATCGACTCGACCAGCGCGCTGGTCTTGGCGAGGACGTAGCGGTCGAGCAGTCCGTCGGCATCGGTGCGGAACGTCGCCCGGTACCCGCTGGCGTTCGCGTACATCGTGAAGAACGAATACGCGTTCCAGATCGGGTTGAGCACCAACCGGATGACCTCGGTGAAGTCCGACGCGTCGGTCGCGATGCGCAGGTCACCGCCGCGCAGGATCGGCGACGACATGAGGTGCCAGCGCAGCGCATCGGCACCGTGGGACTCGAAGACCTCGACGGGGTCGGGGTAGTTGCGCAGCTTCTTCGAGAGCTTCTTGCCCTCGTGGTCGAGCACGACGCCGTGGCAGATCACGTTCGAGAACGCCGGCCGGTCGAACAGCGCGCCCGACAGCACGTGCAGCGTGTAGAACCAGCCGCGCGTCTGGGCGATGTACTCGACGATGAAGTCGGCGGGGGAGTGCTCCTCGAACCACTCCTGGTTCTCGAAGGGGTAGTGGACCTGGGCGAAGGGCATGGACCCCGACTCGAACCAGCAGTCGAACACCTCGGGCACCCGGCGCATGGTGGAGCGGCCGGTGGGGTCGTCGGGATTCGGTCGGGTCAGGTCGTCGATGTAGGGGCGGTGCAGGTCGGTCGGCCGCACGCCGAAGTCACGCTCGATCTCGTCGAGCGAGCCGTAGACATCGGTGCGCGGGTAGGCGGGATCGTCGCTGCGCCACACCGGGATGGGCGAGCCCCAGAAGCGGTTGCGTGAGATCGACCAGTCGCGCGCGCCCTCGAGCCACTTGCCGAACTGGCCGTCGCGCACGTGGGAGGGGATCCAGTTGATCTCCTGGTTGAGCTCGACGAGGCGGTCGCGGATCGCGGTGACCTCGACGTACCACGATGACACGGCCTTGTAGATGATCGGCGTGTCGGTCCGCCAGCAGTGCGGATAGTTGTGGTCGTAGGTGTCGTGGCGCACCACGACGCCGGCGGCCTTGAGGTCCTTGATGATCTCCGGGTTGGCGTCGAAGACGTTCTGACCGACGTAGTCGGTGACCTCGTCGGTGAACCGTCCGGCGTCGTCGACCGGGCAGACCAGGACGATGCCGTTGGCCTCGCACACCCGCTGGTCGTCCTCACCGAAGCCGGGCGCCATGTGCACCACGCCGGTGCCGTCGTCGTCGGTGACGTAGTCGTCCACCAGCACCCGGAAGCTGTCGGCGTGCTCGGCGAAGTAGGGCAGCAGGGGCTCGTAGCGCAGACCGCCGAGCTGCGATCCCTTCAGTCGTGCCACGACGTTAGGCTCGTCGCCCAGCTCTGCGGCGTACTTGGCCATCGCGTTGGCGCCGAGCACCACACGACGCCCGGCGCGGGGCCCGTCGTCGAGCTGCACCACGACGTAGTCGACCTCGGGTCCGACCGCGAGGGCCAGGTTCGACGGCAACGTCCACGGGGTGGTCGTCCAGGCCCAGATCTCGGTGCCGTCGTCGCCTGCGAGCGCCTCGGGCAGATCGGCCGCCTCGCCGCTGCTGGCACGCAGGGTGAACGCGACCGTGAGCGCGGGGTCCTGGCGGGGCCGGGTCGCGTCGTCGAGGCGGATCTCGAAGTTCGACAGCGGTGTCTCGGCGCCCCAGGAGTACGGCATGACCCGGTACGCCTCGTAGATGAGGCCCTTGTCCCACAGCTGGCGGAACGCCCAGATGACGGACTCCATGTAGGTGGCGTCCATCGTCTTGTAGTCGTCCTGGAAGTCGACCCAGCGCGCCTGGCGGGTGACGTACTGCTCCCACTCCTCGGTGAATCGCATGACCGAGGCACGGCACTCCTCGTTGAAGCGGTCGATGCCGAACTCGGTGATCGCGACCCGCCCGGACACGCCGAGCTCCTTCTCGGTCTGCATCTCCGCGGGCAGTCCGTGGCAGTCCCACCCGAAGCGACGGTCGACGCGGTGGCCACGCATCGTCTGATAGCGGGGCACGACGTCCTTGACGAACCCGGTGAGCAGGTGGCCGTAGTGCGGCAGCCCGTTCGCGAACGGAGGCCCGTCGTCGAAGACGTACTCGTCATCCGCGGGGCGCTGCTCGACCGAGCGCTCGAAGGTGCGCTGGCGCTCCCACTGGTCCAGGATCCGCCGCTCGATCGCCGGGAAGTCGGCGCGGGTGGGGACGCTGGGGTAGGGGCTGTCGGTCGATCGCGCTTCGGTCATCTCGTCCTGCTCGGGGTAGGTGCCGGATGACGATCGTACCGGCGCCACAGGGAGAGTCCCGAACGGGTTCGGGCAGTGCTCACTCCAGCCGAGTGCTCACTCCAGCTCGATGTCCCAACGATCCAGGCAGTGCTCACTCCCGCCGGGTCGTCACTCCAGCTCGATGTCCCAACGATCCAGGCAGTCGGCACAGCGGTAGGCGACGATGTCGCCCGCTCGGTAGCCGGTGGGCTCGTCGGGGTCCGGGAACGACAGCAGGTGGCAGACGCCGCCGCAGTCGACGCAGGTGATCGTCGGCGGCGCGGTGACCGGTCCCGAGTCGGTGCCGTCGAAGTCCTCGGACATGTCGTTCCCTCTTCGTTCGTCGTGGCACGTCGCGCCCGGCCTCCCGACTGCGCCCGGCCTCCTGACTGTATGGAGAGATGTCGCCGAGGGGCGAGTTGTTCAGCCGGCCGGTTCGGTGGTGGTGGTGGACGTGGAGGTGGAGGACGTGGTGGTCGACGACAGGAGACTGCCGTCGACGGTCGTCGTCGTGACCGAGTCCGGGTCGAGCTCCTGCATCTCCTCGAGCGAGGGCTCATACGCGCCGTCGTCGGAGAGGTCCTCCGCGGTGTCCTCGAGGTCGCCGCGCAGCAGGATCCGGTTCAGCACGAAGTCGCCACCGGCTCCCTGGAGCTTGATCTGGTCGATCGCGACGAGCTTCCGGTCGACGTAGCGCAGCAGCTGGAACTCGAAGGGGTTGTCGTCCTCGGTCAGCATGTCGCCGACCCCGGTCGCCCCCGAGGAACCGACCACCGCGACGACGGTCCCGTCGATGACCTCGAGCCGGGTCGTGTGGATGTGACCCGCCACGACGGTGTCGACGTCGCCGTAGACCGCTCTGGCCTGGACCGGGTTGTGCACCATGAGCAGGTCCGGTTCACCCTGCTCCACCAGTCGGCGGGTCGTCGGGAACTGGTCGCGGTACGTGCGGTTGATGACGTCCTTGGGGATCTTCCGGAGGGCGGTCTCGGTCGGATCCGCCACGCCGAGCACCGTGACGCCCGCGATGTCGACCATGTCGTCGTCGAGCAGGATCACGTCGTCGTTCCGTGCCAGCGAGGCGCGCACACCCGCGCTGTCGTGGTTGCCGGCGACCAGGTAGTAGGGCATGTCGAACTCGTCGAAGAGCTCGAGGAACGCGGTCTCGGGCTCGAAGCCGAACGACGTGATGTCGCCGGTGTCGAGCACGGCGTCGACCTGGAAGTCGGCGGCGAGGTCCCGGACGAGCGCCAGTCCGACGGTGTTGAGGTGCAGGTCCGACACGTGCAGCAGCACGACCTCGCCGTCGGAGCGTTCGATGTCGCCGGTCAACGCGGTCGAGTAGAGGTTCGCGATCTTGCCGGAGAGCACCTTGACCCGCGAGTCGACCGAGCCGAATCGTGTCTCGAGGCTGCCGACGCGTGCCATCAGCTCCTTGGCCGAGCCGAGCTGGCCCACGAGCTCGGGCGAGCGTTCGAACTCGTTCGCGTCGTAGGTCAACGCGGCCGGTGCGAGCAGCACGGCGATGCTCAGCGGGGCGATGCCCGCGCCGGCGAGCACACGCCGGAGGCTGCGCCGTCCGGGGAACGCCGCGGCGGCACCGATGCCGACGACGACCGACAGCACCACGAGGGTGATCGCCAGCTTGGTGATCGCCGGGCCGAGGTCCTCGCGGATGTCGGCCTCGATGATCGGGACCGGGTCCTCGATGTCGACCGGGGCCTGCCCGTCCTTGGGGCCGATCGCGTCGAGGACGTCGACCTCCTTCAACTCGAGGCGCAGGTCGACCGGCGCGGAGTGCGTCGAGGCCCGCACGGCGCCCAGCGGTGGAACGCCCAGCTCGGTCCGACCGTGCAGCGACGGCAGGAAGCTCGCGTCGACGGTGCCGGGGCCGAGCTTCGCCGTCGGGCTGTAGACCAGCGGCACCACGACCAGGGTCCACGCCGCGACCCAGAGCGCGAACACGAGCTTGGAACGACCCGCGCGGGCTCCGAGGCGACGGACCCGTGCACCGACGCTGCGCTCCCGGCGGTTCGTGGGCGCGACTGCGTCGGCCGGGTCGTCGGTCACGGCAGCCGCTCGTAGATCCAGCGCTGACCCATCGAGAGGCGGTGGCGCGGACCGTCGCTGTGGGGCTCGCCGCTCTCGTAGCCGACGTCGCCGTGGTACATCGCGATCACCTCGTCGCCGACGATCGCGATCCGGGTCGAGAAGTGCTCCACGACTTGGCTGCCCGAGGTCGCCGATGCCACGTCCCGGTGCTCCATGAGCTGTCGCAGCGTGATGAACGTCGGGGGAGTGAGGTTGACCTCGCCCGCGTCACGCAGTTCGAGCATCTCGTCGGGGCGACGCCACTGGAACTCGCGGATCTCGCCGTCGTCGACGACGATCTCGCCGGCGTCGTGGGGCACGGCCGCCACGTAGAAGGCGGTCGTGAACCGTCGAGGGCTCTCCGGCGGTGGGGTCCAGTGCGACCAGCGGCGCAGCAGCGCCGGGTCGAGCGCCAGGCCCGACTCCTCGCGCGCTTCGCGTACTGCCGCTCGCAGTGCGGCGGCCTCGAGATCCTGACCTTCGGGCGGGTGGTCGCCGGGGTCGATCCGTCCGCCGGGGAACACCCAGTTGCCGCCGGCGAAGCTGAGGTTCCGGTCCCGCCGCAACATGAGGGCCTGCACACCGTCATCGCTGTCGCGCACCACCAGCACGGTGGCCGCAGGGATCGCCTCGGGGTCCCACCACGACGGGTCGGGAACGGTCGGGGGGCGATCGTCGGCCGGGGTCACGATGCGGACGATACCGCCCGCCGTCGCTGGGAAGGACGGTCCTCGAGCCCGGCGGCCACCGCGCGTGGTGGTTTCGACATCACTCCGCGCGAACCCGGGAAATGGTCGAGAAAGTCTGCTCGGACGCGTCCGATAGCGTTGACAGGCTCGTAGTTACGCGACTGTAATTACAGCTCTGCACCCCAAGATGTTGGGGTGCGGGGGTCAACGAGCCACCACATCTGGTGATTGGGCGCCACCGGATCAGTGACGGCAGGGCGTTCTCGCCCGGTCGGCACGGCGGTGCGACGACCCGTTGCACGGACGCGGTGTCCAGGGACGGTGCAACGGGCGGTGCACACGGTGAGTGGTGGTGTGGCCCGACGATGACCAACACAGCAGCAGACAGCCAGCAGCAGGACAGAAGAGGATCGGGGATACACGGTGGCGCTTTCGGAAGACGTTCGTGAGATCGAGGTGCTCGACGACTCCCCGGAGGTCGTCGACACCGACCTCGGCACCCAGATGCGCGTGCGCAAGCGCGACGGCAGCCTGGAGTCGGTCGACCTGAACAAGATCGTGCGGGCCGTCGCCCGGTGTGCAGCCGGCCTCGAGAACGTCGACTCCATGCGCGTCGCCACCCGGACCATCTCCGGGCTGGTCGACGGTGCGACCACCGAGGACCTCGACAACCTCTCCATCCGGACCGCCGCGGCGTTCATCGCCGAGGAGCCGAACTACTCGCGCCTCGCCGCCCGGCTGCTGGCCACCGTCATCGACAAGGAGGTCCAGAACCAGGACATCTACTCCTTCTCGCAGTCGGTCGCACTCGGCCAGGCGCAGGGCATCATCGGCGACGAGACCGCCGCCATGGTGGCGACGCACTCCCGCAAGCTCAACGACGCGATCCTCCCCGAGCGCAACTGGCTCTACGAGTTCTTCGGCCTGCGCACCGTGTACGACCGGTATCTCCTGCGCCACCCGGAGACCCGCAGCGTCATCGAGACACCGCAGTACTTCCTCATGCGCGTCGCATGCGGCCTGTCGACCTCCCCGGACGAGGCCATCGAGTTCTACGAGCTGATCTCGTCGCTCGACTACCTGCCGTCGTCGCCCACGCTGTTCAACTCGGGCACCACGCATCCGCAGATGTCGAGCTGCTACCTGCTCGACTCGCCCGAGGACAACCTCGACGCGATCTACGACCGCTACCGCGACGTCGCCCGCCTCTCCAAGCATGCCGGCGGCATCGGCCTGTCGTACAGCCGCATCCGTTCGCGCGGGTCGCTCATCCGCGGCACCAACGGGCTCTCCAACGGCATCGTGCCGTGGCTCAAGACGCTCGACTCCTCGGTCGCCGCGGTTAACCAGGGCGGACGCCGCAAGGGTGCGGCGTGTGTGTACCTCGAGACCTGGCACGCCGACATCGAGGCCTTCCTCGAGCTGCGCGAGAACACCGGTGACGGCGCCCGCCGGACCCACAACCTCAACCTCTCCAACTGGGTCCCCGACCTGTTCATGGAGCGCGTCGAGCAGGACTGGCAGTGGAGCCTCTTCGATCCGAAGAAGGTCCCGCACCTCGTCGACCTCTACGGCGACGACTTCCGCGAGGCGTACCTGCAGGCCGAGAACGAGGGCCTCTTCGAGGAGCAGATCCCCGCTCGTCAGCTCTACAGCCGCATGATGCGCTCGCTGGCAGAGACCGGCAACGGCTGGATGACCTTCAAGGACTCCTCGAACGAGAAGTGCAACCAGACCGGCGCCGAGGCCGAGGACGGCACGCCGAACGTCGTGCACCTCTCGAACCTGTGCACCGAGATCCTCGAGGTCACGAACCAGTCCGAGACCGCGGTCTGCAACCTGGGCTCGGTGAACCTCGGCGCCATGGTGCGCCCCGGTGCCGACGGCACGCTCGCCTTCGACTTCGATCGCCTGGCCGACGTCGTCCGCCTCGCGGTGCCGTTCCTCGACCGGGTCGTCGACATCAACTTCTACCCGACCGACGAGGCCGGCAACTCGAACTCGAAGTGGCGCCCCGTCGGTCTCGGCATCATGGGACTGCAGGACGTCTTCTTCAAGCTGCGCCTGCCGTTCGACTCCGACGAGGCACGCACGCTCTCGGCTCGCATCTCCGAGGAGATCTACTTCAACGCGCTGACCGCCTCGAACACGCTCGCCGCAGCGTCGGGCACCCACGGCGGTTGGAACGAGACCCGTGCCGCCAAGGGCGACCTGCAGTTCGACCTGTGGGGTGTCACCCCGAGCGACCCCGCACGCTGGGCCGACCTGAAGAAGAAGATCGCGAAGGACGGGCTGCGCAACTCGCTGCTCATCGCCATCGCGCCGACCGCGACGATCGCCTCGATCGCCGGCTGCTACGAGTGCATCGAGCCGCAGGTGTCGAACCTGTTCAAGCGAGAGACGCTCTCGGGTGAGTTCCTGCAGATCAACGCCTACCTGGTGCGTGAGCTCCAGGCGCTCGACCTCTGGACCGAGCCGATCATCTCGGCGATCAAGCGTGCCGAGGGATCGGTGCAGGACATCGCCGAGATCCCCGAGGATGTGCGGGCCATCTTCCGCACGGCGTGGGAGGTGCCCATGCGCTCCCTGATCGACATGGCCGCCGACCGCGGTGCCTACATCGACCAGTCGCAGTCGCTCAACCTCTTCATGGAGTCCCCGACCATCGGGAAGCTGAGCTCCATGTACATGCACGCATGGAAGCAGGGTCTCAAGACGACCTACTACCTGCGCTCGCGGCCCGCGACCCGCATCAACAAGACCAACAGCCCCGCGGGTGGCCCCGACGGCCCCAACGGCGGTGGCGTGCCGGCCACGCCGCTGCCGACCAAGGAGTCGACCGAGTCGACGGAGTCGACCGAGCCGGTCGACGCCGCCGAACAGGGCGACACCGACGCGACCTTCACCGACGAGGAAGCCATCGCCTGCTCCCTCGAGAACCCCGAGTCGTGCGAAGCCTGCCAGTGACGGCCCGCTGACCGCTCACGCCCCACGCCGACCACCGACTCACTCGAACGAAAGAACAGACACGATGTCGCTCGCCGAGAACTCCGCCCTCGACCACACCGCACTCGCCACCGAACCGGCCTTCGCCGAACCGATCGACCTGACCGACGGCGCCGAGCGCTCCGTCGGCAACCTGCTCGATCCCGGCTTCAACCTGACGCTGCGCCCGATGCGCTACCCGCAGTTCTACGACATGTACCGCGACGCGATCAAAAACACCTGGACGGTGGAGGAGATCAATTTCCAGATCGACATCTCCGACCTGCACGCGAAGATGACGCCGGCCGACCGGCACCTGATCCACCGCCTGGTCGCGTTCTTCGCCACCGGCGATTCGATCGTGTCCAACAACCTGGTGCTGAACCTCTACCAGCACCTCAACGCGCCCGAGGCGCGGATGTACCTGTCGCGCCAGCTCTACGAGGAGGCGCTGCACGTGCAGTTCTATCTGACCCTGCTCGACAACTACCTGCCCGACCCCGGCGAGCGGGCCAAGGCCTTCGCCGCGGTGGAGAACATCCCGTCGATCAAGAAGAAGGCCGACTTCTGCTTCAAGTGGATCGATTCGATCCACGGCCTGCGCAGGATCGAAACCCGCGAGCAGCGCCGCCAGTTCCTGCTCAACCAGATCTGCTTCGCCGCCTGCATCGAGGGGCTGTTCTTCTTCGCCGCCTTCGCCTACGTCTACTACTTCCGCTCGCGCGGCCTGCTGCCGGGCCTGGCATCGGGCACCAACTGGGTGTTCCGCGACGAGAGCTGCCACATGGAGTTCGCCTTCGAATGCGTGCGCACGGTGCGCGAGGAGGAGCCTGGCCTGTTCGACGAGGCCATGCAGCGGCAGGTATACGACATGCTCGAGGAGGCGATCGAGTGCGAGCTGCAGTTCGC
>JALYWI010000148.1 GCA_030852785.1 Actinomycetota bacterium | reverse complement strand
CCGAGGCCGGGTTCCGGGTGAAGGCCTTCGCCGACATCGAGCAGATGATCTGGGAGAAGTTCCTCTGCAACGTCGCGCTGAGCGCGCCGACCGCCGTGTTCGACGTGACGATCGGTGGGCTGCACGCGGACGACGAGCTGTGGGCCGTCGCGATCGGCTGCATGCTCGAGGCACACCGGATCGGACTCGAACGGGGTGTCACGTTCTCGTTCGGCGACCCGGTCGCGTACGTCGCGGAGTTCGCGTCGACCATCCCCGACGCCAGCCCGTCGATGCGGCTCGACCAGCTGGCCCGGCGACGTTCGGAGGTCGACGTGATCAACGGGCAGGTCGTCACCCTCGGCCGCGAAATGGGCGTGCCGACGCCGTACAACGAGGCGTTGTGCGCCGTGCTGCACCGTCGCGAGGCAGGCTTCCCGCAGTCCGCCTCTTCGCTGCCTGCCGACGATCGCTGACCCGGGCGGTCAGCCGCCGTCGGAGGGTCGCTCGACCAGGCCGTTCGCGTCGAGGTGCGGGAACGCGTCGTTGTCGACGAACTTGTCACCCGGCTGCAGCCCGAACTGGTCGTAGTGGGGGTGGGTCAGCCCGACGTAGATCGTGTCGCTGCGGATGTAGCGGAACGCCACCGCCTCACGTCGGCCGGGGCCCTTGTTGCGACCCGAGCCGTGCAACGTCAGCTCCCAGTGCGCCTGCGCGTCGCCGGCCTTCATCGCGTTGCCGCCCACCACCTCGCTGTCGCGCAGGTGCGGGTAGGTGTCCCGGATGTCGCGCGGCTCGATGAGCCCCAGAGGGCCCTCGAGGTGCGAGCCCTTCAGGTAGCGCAGTGGGCCCATCTCCGGGGTCAGGTCGACCAGCGCGATCCACAGCGTGACGCAACCCTTCCGATCGAAGGGCCAGTATGAGTAGTCCTGGTGGTAGGGGATCGGGTTCGCCCCTTCGGGCTTGAAGAAGCTGATGTCCTGGCAGAACAGCGCGTCGGTCTGTTCGATCAGCGCCACGACGGCGCTGGAGAGCCGCTTCGACGTGGCGATGCTGCGGATGAACGGATCCTTCCAGGCGACACCCTCGTGGCTGAGCAGCGCGTTCTGATCGGCGGCGGGTTTCGTCGGCCCGCTGATCGTCGTGCGTGGCTCCGCCGCGAGCAGGGCGTCGCGCAGCTCGGCCGCCGTGTCGGCGTCGAGCAGTCCGGGCAACGACGCCCAGCTGTCCTCCTGGAGGCTGCGCACCTGCTCGGCGGTGACGGGATACGGCGTGTCGAGACCCCGGTCACCGGTCTCTGTCCGAGCCTCGGTCATGCTCATGGCGCCACCCCCGTGTGCCGTCACGTCGGGTCCACGGACGTGTGCGCCGACGCGATGCTGTGCGATCGCCCGAAAAATTAGACCGATCGGTCGAATTCGTCAACGACCGTGTGCGAACATTCGCCGATGTCTGCGTCACCCTTCCATCCCGAGCTCCGCCGAACCGCCCTGCTGCTGCCTCGCCACGTCGTGGGGCCACGCTCGCTCGCCGCGGTGCGGGCCGTCGTCGGGCTCGCGGCACGGCGTCAGCCGCCGGGTGTCACGCTGGATCGGGTCGGTGACGTGCCGTTGCGGGTCCATCGACCGGCGGGTGCGTCGGTCAACGCCCCGGGTCCGGGGATCCTCTGGATGCACGGCGGCGGCTTCGTCATGGGCGCCGCTGCGCAGGACGACGCTCTGTGCGCGGACCTGGCGCGCCGACTCGGTGCGGTCGTCGTCGCCGTCGACTACCGGCTCGCTCCGGAGCATCCGCACCCGGGTCCGCTCGAGGACTGCCACGAGGCGTTGGAGTGGCTCGCCGCGCAGCCCGACGTCGATGTCGGTCGGGTGGCGGTCGCCGGCGCGAGCGCGGGCGGCGGTCTGGCCGCGGGCCTGGCGATCATGGCCGTCGAGCGCGGCGTGGTGTCGCCCGCGTTCCAGCTGCTCGTCTACCCGATGCTCGACGACCGCACCGTCGAGCTGCCCCCGGCGTTCGACGAGCGCAACGCCCGAGTGTGGGACCCCGCGTCGAACCGCTTCGGTTGGCGGTCGTACCTGGGTGTCGAGCCCGCCTCGCCCGACGTGCCCGCCACCGCAGCCCCCGCCCGACTCGACGACCTGAGCCGGCTCCCGCCGGCGTGGATCGGTGTCGGCACCCTCGACCTGTTCCATCGCGAAGACCTCGCCTACGCGGACCGGCTCCGCGCCGCGGGCGTGGACTGCGACCTGGTCGTCGTGCCCGGCGCGTTCCACGGCTTCGACATGGTGCAGGGCGCGCAGGTCGTGCGCGACTTCCGTGCATCTCAGCTCGACGCGCTCCGCGCCGCGCTCGGCGTGGCGGCGTCCGACTCGGACACGAGCGACCGTCCCTGACGTTTCCTGAACGAGGTCATCACCGTCGCAGCACCCCGGGCGATCCGCGGCAGCGAGCCGTGCGGCGTGCGACGTTGCTGGCCACCAGCGCCGCCGACGTTGCCGTCGCCCGTGTTCGGTCGTGCTCAGCAGTCGAAGACCTGCCAGCAGATGTCGTTGCGTCGACGTTGGTCCTCGATGACCAGCTCACGGATCGAGTCGTGGAGCTGCTCGCGTTGCCAGGCGCACTCCCGACGACCTGCGGCGTCCGCGTCGTCCGACGCCCGGGCGCGAGCTGCCTTGATGGCATAGGCGGCTGCGCCCAGGTTGTGCTCGGCGACGTGCGCCACGCATGCGGCCTGGCCGGCGGAGTAGGCAGCGTGTCGAGCGGCCCCGGTGAGCGAGCGTGCGGCGCCCATGGCGTGGCCGCCCGCCGCACGAGCGTCCATCATCGTCACCTCGCCGCGGGTCCATCCTCGAATCGCCGTGATCGCATCGCGAGGGCGACGGTCCGAGGGGCACTCCTCCTCGAAGCACCCCAACACGTGCTCGGCGCACCGAGCCGCCCAC
>JALYWI010000135.1 GCA_030852785.1 Actinomycetota bacterium | reverse complement strand
ATCCGGGGTGGTCCGACGGGTGCGTCCGGGTCGCCCGAGAAGGCGCCGTCGACGACCCGCACCTCCTGGCCGGGCACTCCGACGTCGAGCTCGGGACACTCGTCGGGGGGCGGCACGGCGGTCGCATCGACGTGGTGGCGCACCACGTCGGGTGCGGTGGCGTCGAGCAGCAGGTGTCCACTGGCGCAGGTCCGATCGCCCTGGAGGACCTCGACGCGCAGCGCCGAGAAGGTGCGGCCGTTGCTCAGCTCGGACAGCTCGAACTCGAGGGGCACCGCGGCGTCGGCGACACGGAGGAACCCCATCCACGCCGAGACCGCTCGGCGACCCGGCACGACCCGCGACGCGGCGACGAGTGCCTGCGCCAGCATCTGGCTGCCCTCGACGACACGACGACCGTCCACCACCTGCGGCTCGGCCACGAACCGGCCCGGCCCGTCCTCGCGCAGCGAGAGCGTGTCGAGCACCGACGGCGAGCTCATGTGAACGTCGCGGCGAGCTCGGTCCGCAAGGTTCGTCGCAGCAGCTTTCCGGTCTCGTTGTAGGGCAGCGCCTCGAGCACGGCGATGCGCTCCGGTGTCCTCGTCGAGCGCAGCTGCGTCCGCACGTGCTCGCGCAGCTCGTCCTCGTCGACGACCCCTCCCGGCACCGTGACCACCGCGGCGACCACCCGTTCGCCCCATTCCGTGTCGGGGATGCCGACCACGGCGGCCTCCTCGACGGCGTCGTGCTGGAGCAGCACCGACTCGATCTCGCCCGGCGAGAGGTTCTCGCCGCCCCGGACGATCACGTCGTCGAGCCGACCGTGCACGAAGAGGTAGCCCTCGTCGTCGAGGTGCACCGAGTCCCTGGTGTGGAACCAGTCGCCGGGCGTGGGGCCCTCGGCGCCGCGGTACTCCCCCGAGACCTGCTCGCCCCGCACCCACAGCTCGCCGACGGTCCCGACGGGGACCTCGTCGCCGAGGGGGTCGCGCACCGACACCTCGAGGGTCGGCAGGGGTCGTCCGACCGAGCCCAGCCGCGCACGCACCGACGGGTCCGTCGACGCGAACGCCACACGGTGGTCGTCGGGTCCGAGCAACGCGATGGTGCTCGACGTCTCGGTCAGGCCGTACGCGTTCACGAAGTCGGTGTCGGGCAGCAGCGACATCGCTCGTTCGATGACCGGCAGCGGCATCGGCCCGCCGCCATAGGAGAGCGTCCGCAGCGTGGGCAGGCCTTGATCGTCGGCCGCCACGACGTCGAGGATCCGGTTCAACATGGTCGGCACGACCATGGCGTGCGTGATCGACTCGGACCGGGCGAGGCGGACCCACTCGTCGGGATCGAACGACTCGACGTACACGACCCGTCGGCCGCCGTAGAGCGAGGACAACGCCGCCGAGATCCCGGCGATGTGGTACGGCGGGACGCTCACCAGTGCGGCCTCGTCCGGTGCCGCGCCGCCGAGCTCGACGGTGGTCACGATGTAGGAGCCGAGGTGCAGGTGGCGCAGCACGGCCGCCTTCGGTTCACCGGTGGTGCCGCTCGTGTAGAGGAGCACCGCGATCGCATCGGGGTCGATGTCGACCTCGGGCGGATCGGCGTCGCCCGCGTCGTCCGCGGCGATCGCCAGGAGCTCGTCACGTTCGATCAGCTCGATGCCGTCGATCGCTCCGAGGCGCGCCGCCATGCCGTCACCGACGACGACCGCCGCAGGAGCGATGCGCTCCACCAACCGACGGAGCTGGTCGTCGGTGACCCGGTAGTTGATCGGCACGAATGGTCGCCCGGCGACCGCGGCGCCGAACATCGTCAGCGGCACCGCGGCGGAGTTCAGATCGATCAACGCCACGTGGTCGACGCCGAGTCGCGACAGCGCCGCACCGACGCGTCGGGCGCCGAGCGCCAACTCGGCCACGGTCAGGCCCTCGTCGGCCGAGCCGACGGCGACGCGGTCGCCGTGCACGTCGGCCGCCATCGAGAGGATCAGGTCGAGGTGCACGCAGCGGCTCCCAGCAGGCGATCGTGGTCAGTCCGAGGACGGGAGGGGTTTGGCACCCTTGATCTCCAGGTCCACGTCGCCGACCGACAACGAGCCGTCGCCGGCCTTGGAGCACAGCAGCTCGAGCTCGCCGCCGTCGGTGTAGCGCTTGCCGATCGCGGCACCCGAGGCGTGCTCCGGAGCGAGCGCCGCGCCCGCGGGCGCCTCGTCGTCGGCCCCGAGCACCGGGACACCGCCGCAGCGCAGGTCGACCTCGCCCGACGGCGCCTTCACCACCACGACCTCGGTGCTGCACACCGCTGATCGGAACCGGTCGCCCGGTCGAAGCTCGATGCCCACGGAGTCCCCCTGTCCGGACACCGTTCCCCACGGTGTCCCTCTGACGGCCGTCCCACGCCGTCGCCTGATTTTCGTGTCAACCTACTGACAGCAACTCGCGAGGTCGACCACTTCGTCGACGTGCCGTTCCACCGGTCGGATCAGCGGATCGCTACGGAGTGAACGCTCGCTCCACTATCCTGCACCGCATCGGGCGTCGCCGGGGGGCGAAGTGCGATCGGTGGGACGACCCGTCCCGCCGGACGGAACGAGTCGGTCGACGGTGATCGAACGGCGCGGCATCGTCGCAGGAGCGACAAGGGGGACCGATGACGGATCTGCCGACCATCAGGCCGGAATCCAGGATGTTGATCGACGGCAAGCTGGTCGAGGCGGCGGGGGGCGAGACCTTCGAGGTGATCAACCCGGCGAACCAGGCGCTCGTCGGGCGGGCCGCCGATGCGTCCGAGGTCGACATGGCCGCGGCGATCACCGCCGCCCGTCGCGCCTTCGACGACACCGACTGGTCCACCGACCGCGAACTGCGCAAGCGCTGCCTCGAGCAGCTGCAGGACGCCCTCGAGCGTGAGGTCGAGGAGATGCGCGAACAGCTCATCCAGGAGGCCGGCGCACCCAGGATGCTGACCGGGAGCGCCCAGCTCGACGAGCCGATGAAGAGCGCGCTCAAGTACCCGATCAAGCTGATCGACGAGTACGCGTGGGAGGTCGACCTCGGCGAGGCGAT
This sequence comes from Actinomycetota bacterium, assembly GCA_030852785.1. Lineage (GTDB taxonomy): Bacteria > Actinomycetota > Acidimicrobiia > Acidimicrobiales > Microtrichaceae > JAFAFN01. The sequence continues at coordinate 5,428 of JALYWI010000135.1, read as the reverse complement.
CAACATCCAGGGCAACCTCGACCACCGCAAGGTCGTCGCCATGGCCGCCGGAGTGGTCGGCGCGATCACCCCGTGGAACTTCCCCTTCGAGGTGGCGATCAACAAGCTCGCCCAGGCGCTCGCGACGGGCAACACGCTGGTGCTCAAGCCGGCGCCCGACACTCCCCTGCACGCCACGCTGCTCGGCCGCATCATCGCCGAGCAGACCGACATCCCCGCCGGCGTCGTCAACGTCGTCACCTCCTCGGACCACCTCCTCGGCGAGCAGCTCACCCTCTCCCCCGAGGTCGACCTGATCTCGTTCACCGGCTCGACCGCGGTGGGCCAGCGGATCATGGAGAAGGGCTCGGCGACGCTCAAGCGTCTGTTCCTCGAGCTCGGCGGCAAGTCGGCGACGGTCGTGCTCGACGATGCCGACCTGATCGTGGCGTCGTTCATGGGGCTCGCGGTGTGCACCCACGCCGGCCAGGGCTGTGCGATCCCCACTCGCATGCTGTTGCCGCGCAGTCGCTACGACGAGGGCGTCGAGGCGCTCTTCGACATGATGAAGAACGTGCCCTACGGCGACCCTCAGCGCCCCGACGTGCTGCAGGGACCGCAGATCTCCGAGAAGCAGCGCCAGCGGGTGCTCGGCTACATCGAGAAGGGCAAGGAAGAGGGTGCTCGGCTCGTGCTCGGCGGCGGTGTGCCGACCGGCCCGGAGTTCGACGGCGGCTTCTTCGTGGAGCCGACGTTGTTCGCCGATGTCGACAACTCCATGACGATCGCCCAGGAGGAGATCTTCGGGCCCGTCCTGGTGGTCATCCCGTTCGACGACGACGACGACGCCGTGCGGATCGCCAACGAGAGCCGCTACGGGCTCGGCGGCGGTGTGATGGCGGGGTCCCACGAGCGGGCGATGGCGGTCGCGGACCGCATCCGCACCGGGATGCTCAGCATCAACGGCGGCGCGCCGTACGGCGCGGATCTGCCCTTCGGTGGCTTCAAGTACTCCGGCGTCGGTCGCCAGAACGGCACCCCCGGCTTCGATCAGTACCTCGAGCTCAAGTCCTACGCGTGGCCGGCGTCATGACCTCGACCACCTCCTCCGAGCTCTACTACGACCCCTTCGACTTCGACATCGACGACGACCCGTATCCGGTCTGGAAGCGCCTGCGTGACGAGGCGCCGCTCTACTGGAACGAGCGCTACGAGTTCTTCGCCCTGAGCCGGTTCCACGACGTCGAGAACGGCCTCAAGGACTGGAAGACGTTCAGCTCCGCCAAGGGCACGTTGCTCGAGCTCATCAAGGCCGACATCGAGCTGCCGCCGGGCACCTTCATCTTCGAGGACCCGCCCGCGCACGACCTGCACCGCGGGCTGCTCTCACGGGTGTTCACGCCGCGGCGCATGGCCGCCATCGAACCCGACATCCGGGCGTTCTGCGCGCGCAGCCTCGACCCCCTGGTGGGCTCCGACGGCTTCGACGTGATCGGTGACCTCGGCGCACAGGTCCCGATGCGCACCATCGGCATGCTGCTCGGCATCCCCGAGTCCGACCAGGCCGCGCTGCGCGACCAGATCGACGACGGGCTCAAGCTCGCCGGTGGCGACGAGATGCCGTCGTTGTCCGAGGGCTTCAGCGAGCTCGGCCAGGCGACCCTGTTCGAGGAGTACATCGACTACCGCTACAAGCACCCCGGCGACGACGTGATGACCGACCTCATCACCGCGGAGTACACCGACGTCGACGGCGTGCAGCGCCGACTCACCCGCGAAGAGGCGCTGGGCTACATCAACCTGGTCGCCGCGGCCGGCAACGAGACCACCAACCGCCTGATCGGTTGGACCACCCGACTGCTCTCGCTGTACCCCGACGAGCGGCGAGCCGTGTGCCAGGACCGCTCCCTGGTCAACAACACCATCGAAGAGGTGCTCCGCTTCGAGTCACCGTCACCGGTCCAGGCCCGCTACGTCACCGCCGATGTCGAGCTGCACGGCACGACGGTCCCCGAGGGCAGCACGATCCTGCTGCTGAACGCGTCCGGCAACCGCGACGAGCGAGCCTTCGACGACCCGGACCGCTTCGACGTGCGCCGGAACATCGCGCACCACCTGGCCTTCGGCTACGGCATCCACTTCTGCCTCGGCGCCGCCCTCGCACGCATCGAGGGGCGTGTCGTGCTCGACGAGATGCTCACCCGCTTCCCGGACTGGGAGGTCGACGAGGAGCGTGCGGTGCGGGGTCGTACCTCGACCGTGCGCGGCTGGTCGTCGATGCCGGTCCGGATCTGACGACGGGCTGCTTGGTCCCCGCATGGTCGGACCGACGCCTGCACGCCCTCTACCCCTGGAGGGCGTGCAGGTGTCAGCCCGGCTCGACCGACGGGAAGTAGCCCCTGGCCGCGCCGAGGGCCAGCGCTTCGAAGGTGTCGCGCGAGACCTTGCGGGTCGAGTGGGTCGCCTCGAGCGCCAGCACGAGCGCGCCGCCCATCACCGCACGTGCAGAGATCGTCGCGAGCTCGACGTCGAGGCCGTGGCGCTGCTCGGCGTTCGCCCAGGCCTGCCCCAGCCGGTCCATCGCCACCGAGAAGTGCTCGCGGTAGAAGCGGCGGGCCACGACGGGATCGCCGAAGAGCACGAGCCCCAGCAGCGGCAGCACCTCGGCCAGGGTCGACGTGAGCCGTTCGTACAGCTCGGTCAGCGCCTCGAGCTGGACCTCCGGAGTGACCGGCACGTCGGAGTCGATGGCGTCGGTCTGTTCGACCAGCGAGTCCACGGCGTCACGCAGCGGCTCGACGACCGCCTCGTAGAAGAGCTGCTCCTTGCCCTCGAAGTGGCGGTAGATGACGCCTTCGCTGATGCCCGCGCGCTGGGCGATCGTGCGCATCGTGGTGCCGTTCAGGTCGCCGACGTCCTCGAAGCAGCGACGAGCGGCCTCGAGGATGGAGCGCCGACGGTCGGCCGCCGCGAGCCGCCGTTGCTTCGGCGCCGACTCATTCGTGGACCTGGCCATCGCACACCTGCTTCCGGGCCACGCGGATCACGGACGTTGCGTGGACGACGGCCATGCTACGAGGCCGCCGCACCGTGCGGAGCAATCGTTCACTTATCCCAGCGAAGTGAACGCTCACTCGCCTACGCTACGGACCGCTCGAGCGGTCCATCGACCGACACCGGACAACAGGGGGAACTCCCATGGGAGAAGCAACGATCGTCGCCACCGCGCGAACGCCGATCGGCACGGCGTTCAAGGGCACGCTGCGAGATGTCGACCCCTACGACCTGGCCATCCACGCGGTGACCAACGCCGTCGAGCGTGCGGGTCTGCCACTCGACGTGTACGACGACGTGGTGATGGGTGAGTCGCGCTACGGTGGCGGCGACATCGCCCGGTACGCCGCGATCGAGTCGGGCCTGGTCGGCGTCGCAGGGCTCGCGCAGAACCGTCACTGCGCCTCGGGGCTCGCCGCCATCACCACCGCGGCGGCCAACATCCGTGCCGGGATGGAACGAGCGGTCGTCGCCGGTGGCTCTGAGTCCACGTCGACCTCGCCACGCTTCACCCGTCGGGTGCCCGGCACCGACGAGTGGGATGCCTGGTCGCCGCCGAGTCACGTCTCGACCCCCGACGCGCCGAACATGGACATGTCGATCACCGTCGGCTGGAACGCTGCGGTCGAAGCGGGCGTGACCCGTGAGGAGATGGATGCCTGGGCGTTCCGCTCCCAGCAACGGGCTGCCTCGGCGATCGACGCCGGGAGCTTCGTCGACGAGATCGCGCCGATCGAGGTGACCCTGCCGGACGGCACGACGACGACCTTCGCGGTCGACGAGCATCCGCGACGTTCGACCACGCTCGAGAAGCTGTCCGAGCTGAAGCCGTTGCATCCCGAGATCGAGGGCTTCAGCATCACCGCGGGCAACGCGTGCGGTGTGAACGACGGCGCCGGGGCGCTCGTACTGGCCGACGACGCGTTGGTGGCCGAGCACGGGCTCGAGCCGCTCGGCTACGTCACCGCGTGGGCCTCGGCGGGTGTCGAACCCGCTCGCACGGGCCTGGCCCCCACCGTCGCGATCCCCAAGGCACTCGAGCGCGCCGGGTTGTCGATCGACGACATCGCGCTCTGGGAGATCAACGAGGCGTTCGCGTCGATGTGCGTCGCGACGACCCGCATCCTCGGCATCGACGACGAGATCGTGAACGTGCTCGGCAGCGGCTGCAGCCTCGGCCACCCGGTTGCCATGACGGGATCCCGCATGGTCATCTCGCTGGTCCACGAGCTGCGCCGCCGCGGCGGTGGTCACGGGGTGGCCGCCATGTGCGCCGGCGGTGGCATGTCGACCGCCGTCGTGGTCCGGGTCTGATCGGTCGACCATGCTGCTCGAACTCACCCCGGATCAGGAGTCGCTGCGCGAGACCACGGCGCGCTACCTGACCGACAAGGTGCCGACGTCGATCCTGCGGAGCCTTCGCGTCGACGCCCAGGGCTTCACCGACGACTACTGGCGTCAGGGCCTCGAGCTCGGCTGGACGCACCTGCTGGTCGACGAGCGGCTCGGCGGTGGATCGGCCTCCGGGGACGGTCTCGTCGACCTGACCCTGCTCGCCTACGAGTTCGGCCGGCGGGCCGCACCGGGACCGCTGTTGGTCAACGCCGTCGTCGCCGGCGCCTTGAGCGATGCGGGTGGTCACGACCACGTGGTCGAGGGCCTGCTCGACGGTCGACACCTGGCGACCTGGGCGTTGCTCGAACACCCACGCCGTGACGAGCTCGGCCCGAGCGAGCTCACCATCCGTGTCGAGGGCGACGAGCTGGTGCTCGACGGCGTGAAGCGCCCGGTCGAGTCCGCGGCGCGGGCGACCCACGTGCTCGTGACCGGCACCTCTGTCCTCCCCGGCGGCGCGCAGGGCCCGACCCAGGTCCTGGTGCCCACCGACACCGCGGGGGTCGGCATCTCACCGCTGCACAGCGTGGATCTGACACGGCGCTTCGATCGGGTGACCTTCGACGGCGTGCGCATCCCTGCCGACGCGGTCGTCGGCCAGATCGGCGGGGCCGCACCGGACGTGCGACGTCAACTGCGACGAGCCATCGTGATCGGCGCCGCGGAGTCGGTCGGCACGATGCAGACCGCCTTCGACATGACCCTCGAATGGACACGCGACCGCTATTCGTTCGGTCGCCCGTTGGCGGCGTACCAGGCGATCAAGCACCGGATGGCGCACATGGCCACCTGGCTCGAGGCCAGCCACGCCATCGCGGACGAAGCCGCCCGTGCGGCGGCGACGCTCGAGGCTGCCGATGCCGCCGCGACCATCGCAGCCGCCGGCGCGACCAGTGCGACCGGAGATGACGCCGGCGCCGAGGTGGCCGCCGAGGCCGACAAGCTCGCGAGCGCAGCGGCTGCCTACATCGGCGTCCAGGGCAGCGAGCTGCTCCAGGAG
>JALYWI010000131.1 GCA_030852785.1 Actinomycetota bacterium | reverse complement strand
GCTCCGGATCGGCACACCCGGTCCGGAGCCGTTCCGCGTGCGGCACCGGTTGTGTCGTCCTCAGTCGCCGGTCCCGGACCGGCGCGGCAGGTCGAGGGTCGCGGGACCGGTGAGCACCGCGCCGTCGCAGTCGAAGCGGGAGCCGTGGCACGGGCAGTCCCAGGAGCGCTCGGCGGCGTTCCACGCCACGAGGCAGCCCAGGTGGGTGCACCGGGCCGACACCAGGTGCAGCGCACCGGCGTCGTCGCGATGCGCCGCCAGCTTCTCGCCGTCGACCTCGACGATGGCGCCGTCGCCGGGCTCGAGTGCGTCGACCTGCTTCGGCCGCAGCGTGGAGAGCCGGTCACCCACGAAGTGCACCGCCACCTTGGCGTTGCTCTGGACGAGTTCACCCGCGCCCTCGAGGTCGACCGCAGCTCGGGTCGCGTCGAACGTCGCGGCCCAAGGGTTGTCGCGGTCGTCGACCAGGTCGGCCACGATCCGGCCCGCCACCGCGGCGGTCGTGAAGCCCCACTTCTTGAACGCCGTGGCGACGAACACCCCGTCGGGGGCGTGCGGCATCCGACCGATGAAGGGCACGCCGTCGGTCGGCTCGTAGTCCTGGGCCGACCAGCGGGCATCGATCGACCGCACCGCGAAGTGCTCGCGCACCCACTGCTCGAGCGACGCGTGGAAGCGTCGTGTGTCGCCACCTTCACCGACGCGGTGCGAGCCACCACCGAACACGCCGGTGTCGCTGCCGGGAGCGAGGGGCCGCATCGACCGCGAGGGTTCGTCGATGCTCAGCGACATGAGCTCGGGCACCGGTTCGCGCAGGGTCGCCGCGAGCGAGTAGGAGCGAACGGGTGAGCACCGGGCGAAGAACAGTCCCGGGTCGTACACGGGCAGCTGTGTGGCCAGCACCAGCACCGGCGCCCGCAGCGGCGCGAGGTCGGTGTGGGCGACGTGCGGAGGGCCGGGTTCGACATGGCGGACGCGCACACCCTCGAGGATCTGCACGCCGTCGTGTCGCAGCGCCGCGGCGAGACCGGCGCAGAACGCCACGGGATCGAACATCGCCTGGTTCGCGCAGCGCACCGCTGCGGCGACGGGGAAGGACACCGGCACGTCGATGCCCGAGGTGACCTCGAGCCCGGCGACGGACGCCGCCTCGAGCTCCGCCCGGATCGTGTCGGACTGCTCGGCATCCGCGGTGTAGGTCACGGCGTCGAGCCGGGACCAGCCGCAGTCGATCCCGTGCTCCCGGATCAGCCGTTCGTACTGCTCGATGCCGGCCTGGTTCGCCCGTGCGTAGACCGCGGCCACGTCCGGGCCCCGGCGTCGAGCGAGTCGGTGGTAGGTCGCACCGTGCAGCGCGCTCACCTTGGCCGTGCTCGACCCGGTCACCCCGGCGGCGACCGAGCGGGCCTCGACGATGCAGACGCTGCGTCCGGAGGCGGCGAGCTCCGACGCGATCATCAGTCCGGCGATGCCGGCGCCGATGACGACCGCGTCGACGTCGGTGTTCGCCGTCGGTCCGTCGGTCGACGACGTCGGGCCCTCGGCGCGGTCCGACCACCACAGCGATGCGTCGGAGCGGTTCATCGGGGATCGCCCCGGCACTCGTTGCGGGCGGACGGGCGCGGCGGTTCAGGACGAGTCGATGCCATGACCGGCACGTACCCCCGAGGGGGTGCCGGGAATCCCGCGGCATCGTCGGACTGGACCCGATCCGCTCGGGTAGGGCTGCGACATGGGACATCCGGTCATCGAGCTCGAGCCCCACCACCGGGGCGACCCGGGCGACGACCTCGGCGAGCTGACGTTCATCGGCACCGCCACGGTGTTGCTGCGCTACGGCGGCTTCACCCTGCTGACCGATCCGAACTTCCTGCACCAGGGCGAGCACGCCCCGCTGGGCGGAGGGCTGCGCAGTCGTCGGCTGACCCAACCCGCGTTGTCCGTGTCGGAGCTGCCGCCGTTGGACGTCATCGTGTTGTCGCACCACCACGGCGACCACTTCGACGAACGGGCGGCACGCGAGCTGCCCCGTGACGTGCCGATCGTGACGACGGCTCACGCGGCACGCAAGCTCGGCCGGCAGGGGTTCGCCGACCGCCGTGCCCTCGACACCTGGGAGACCCAGGTCCTCCGCCGGGGAGACCGCGAGCTCCGCATCACCGCCACGCCGGCGCAGCACGCCCCGGTGCCGCTCGACAAGGTGCTGCCGCCGGTCATGGGCAGCGTGCTCGAGTTCGCGGAGCGGGGCGAGCCGACGCTGCGCCTGTACGTCTCGGGCGACACCCTGGTCCACGGCCGGCTGCGCGAGATCCCGGACCGGTGCCCCGACCTGCACCTGGCGCTGCTGCACCTGGGTGGCACACGGATCCTGGGGATCACCCTCACGATGGACGGCCACCAGGGCGTCGAGGCACTGCGGATCCTGACGCCCCGACACGCGATCCCGATCCATTACGACGACTACACGGTCTTCAAGTCGCCGCTCGAGGACTTCCGCCGGGAGGCCGATCGCGCCGGGCTCGTGACCCGGATCCACTACCTCGATCGCGGCGACGTCTTTCGGTTCGCCGCGCAAGAGCTACGCTCGTAGCGGCGTTTCGAGCCGAAGGTGCACGGGTACGTCCGGGCCGTGAGCATGACCACAGAGACCCGGCGCGTCGTCTTCGGCGGGCTGACCATCGACCACGACGAGACCGTGCTGGAACCACGCTCGTGGACGCTGCTGCAGAGCGACTGGGCCGTCGAGCTGACGGGACTCGTGCCGCACGGCCGGGTCCTCGAGCTCTGCTCCGGCGCCGGACACATCGGCCTCGAGGTCGTGCGCCGCTCGGACCGCGACCTCGTCCAGGTCGACATCAGCGAGCACGCGTGCGGATTCGCCCGAAGCAACGCCGAGGCCGCCGGTCTCGGGGACCGTGTCGAGATCCGCCACACCGGGCTCCTCTCGTTGTGCGACGGGAACGACCGCTTCCCCCTCGTCCTGGCCGACCCTCCGTACCTGCAGACCCACCACGTCGATCGCTATCCGTCCGATCCTGTGAGCGCGATCGACGGCGGTCCCGACGGGCTCTCGCTGCTGATGGACTGCGTGACCGTGATCGACGCCGTGCTCGACGACGAAGGCGTCGCCCTGGTGCAGGTCGCCGGCCTCGCCCAGGCGATGGACGTCGTCGAACGGCTGCCCTCGACGCTCTGCGCCGCAGGCGTCCGCGAACACGATGCCGAGCGTGCGGTGATCGCACTGTCACGCCCCGCGGCAGACCCGACCGTCGGCGGTGCATCCGCCGAGCGAGCCACCGGAGGAGACCGATCATGAGTCCGTCGACCCTGCTGTCACCGTCGTCCGTGCGGCGCTCCAGGTCGTGCCGATCGAGCATCGACGTCACCACTCCTCTGCACGTCCGTCTGGACCTGGCGATGACCGTGGACGACGCGGACGTGTGGGCCGACGTGCACGCCACCCAGGCGGTCGACGAGCGTGACGAGCTCGTGACGTTGATGGACATCACCGACCTGTGGATGGCCCCGGTGCCCTCGCTGGCGGGCCGCGAACGGTTCCAGTTCCACCCCACGGTCATCGCTCTCAAGCGCGACCTCGAGTCCCGCTACATGAACCGGGTGCGTGCCGGCGTCGACGGTGACGGGCTCGCACTGGCCGACGAGATCGGCGCGGTCGCGGCGATGCGCCGGGTGGGTGCAGCGGAGCTGGTGCCCGAGGTCTACCGGTGGCTCGCGGACGAGGCGACCTGGGAGCAGATCGTCGACTTCCTCGCACACGAAGGCGGCCCGGACGCCGGGTTCGACGATCTGGTCGCGCTGGCGCAGGTCGGCATCCACGACGGCCCCAAAGTCACCCTCGGGGCGAACTACTGGGACGAGATGGGTCGCGGCGAGCTCACCCAGGTGCACACCGTGCTGCACGACGACCTGGTGGCGGCGAGCGGGATGCCCCGCCTGCCGCGCGCCGAGCTGCCCGTCGAGGCGCTCCACCGCATGGCGCTCGGTGGGATCCTCGCGACCAACAGGTCGCTGCAGCCCGAGCTGCTCGGGGCCCTCGGACTGCTCGAGATGCAGGCCGGTCCCCGCTGCAGGGCGGTGATCACCGCCCTGCGACGGGTCGACGCCCCTGAAGGAGCACTGCCCTTCTACGCGGAGCACGCCGAGGCCGATCCCCGCCACGGCAAGGAGTGGCTCGACCACGTCGTCGCACCGCTCGCCGAGCAGTACCCCGACTGGGGTGCCCGGATGGTCGACGGCGCCCGGTGGCGACACCAGGCGAACCACCGCTTCTTCGAGACGATCCGAGGCATCGTCGAACGACGATCCGAGCGGACGTCCGATGACGGCGCCCACGCCTGACACCGCGCTGCCGAGCTCCGCCGACGCCGTCGTGATCGGTGCCGGCCACAACGGGCTCGTCGCCGCGAACCTGCTGGCGGACGCCGGTTGGTCCGTGGTCGTGCTCGAGGCCGCGCCGCGACCCGGCGGAGCGGTCAGCAGCGACGAGTTGCACCCGGGCTTCGTCACCGACCGGTTCTCGGCGTTCTACCCGATGACCGCCGCGTCCCCGGTCATGTCAGCACTGCGGCTCGAGGACCACGGTCTGCGCTGGACCCACGCGCCGGACGTGCTCGCCCACCTCCGCCCCGACGCACCCGCCGCGGTCCTGCACCGGGATCCTGCACGCACCGCCGCGGACCTGGATCTCGCCCATCCGGGCGACGGCGAGGCGTGGATCGAGCTCAGCCAGCAGTGGTCACGTCTCGGGCAGCCGATGCTCGACGCACTCCTGTCACCGTTCCCGCCGGTGAGGGGCGCCGCCCGCCTGGTGGGCCGCGCCGGTCCACAGCTGTGGGACCTGGCCAGGATGGCGGTGCTGCCGGTCCGGGACCTGGCCGCCGAGCGCTTCGGCGGCGTCGATCCTGCATTGCTGCTCGCGGGCAACGCGCTGCACGCGGACGTGACCCCCGACGCCGCGCCGAGCGGGCTGTTGGGTTGGATGCTCGTCGGCCTGGCGCAGACCGTCGGGTGGCCGGTCCCCGTCGGTGGGGCGGGCGCCCTGACCGACGCGCTGGTGCGCCGCCTCGAGCGCGCCGGTGGCGAGCTGCGCACGGGGACACCGGTGCGTTCGGTGCTCGTCGACGGTCGCCGTGCCACCGGCGTCACGACCGACGCGGGCGAGCTGCGGGCACGCCACGCAGTCATCGCCGCCTGCGACGCGCAGCTGCTCTACGGATCGATGCTCCGCCCCGAGCAACTGCCGAGCTCGTTCACCGCGCGCATGCGACAGTTCCACCGGTCGGACGCCACGGTGAAGATCGACTACGCGTTGTCGTCGACCGTGCCCTGGAGCGACGACCGTGCCCATGGCGCCGGCACCGTCCACCTCGCCGACAGCCTGGCCGAGCTGACGACCACGAGCGCGCAGCTCAGGAACGGCGAGCTCCCGAAGGACCCCTTCCTGCTCATCGGGCAGATGACGACTTCGGACTCGACCCGCTCACCCGAGGGCACCGAGTCCCTGTGGACCTACACCCACGTGCCGCAACACGTCACCGGTGACGCAGCAGGACGGATCGCACACGAGGGACCGTTGCGCGGCGACGCCCTCGAGCAGTTCGCGGATCGCATGGAGGCCCGCATCGAGGCGCACGCCCCCGGGTTCCGCGAGACGGTGGCGGCCCGGCGTGTCATGGGGCCGGCCGACATGGAGCGGGCGAACGCCAGCCTGGTCGGTGGCGACATCGCCGGGGGGACGGCCCAACTGCACCAGCAGCTCGTCTTCCGCCCGGTGCCCGGCCTGGCGCGCGCCGAGACGCCCATCGCTGCGCTCTACCTCGGATCGGCGTCCGCCCACCCGGGCGGGTCCGTCCACGGAGCCTGCGGAGCGAACGCAGCCCGGGCGGCGATGGCTCGACGCCGGATCCGCCGTGGCGGAGCCGCCGTCGCGATCGGTGCGGCCGCTGGCAGCTCGACGTGGTGGGCCCGGCGGGCCCTCCGGGGCTGATCCGACGGGGCCGACCCAACCG
>JALYWI010000112.1 GCA_030852785.1 Actinomycetota bacterium | reverse complement strand
CCCCTGCGGGGCGGCCGACGGGTCGGCGGGTCACTTCTTCTTCTTGCCGTTCTTCTTCTTGCCGTTCTTCTTCTTCGAGGACTTCTTGTCGTCCTTCTTCTTGGACTTCTTCTTGTCGTCCTTCTTCGAGGCCTTCTTCTTTGCCATCTCTCTCCCTGTTCTCTCTCTGGACGTGGGGCCGTCACCTGGGCGACGCCCGCACGTCGCCGAACCGTAACCGAGCCGCCTTGCTCCACAGCGCTTCTGGGCACCGCTCGACCGATCGAGCGACGGGGTCAGTCCAGCTCGGTCGGGAACCCTGCGCGCACGGGCGTCGCGTGCAGCTCCCAACCCCGTGACCACTGCTCGGAGCCAACGGGCGCGGGGAACCCGAGCGCGGCGCGCGCGTCGACGGCGGTCCGGACCGAATGCTTCAACGCACGCAGACGCTCGCGGTGCACACGATCGATGCGCTGTTCGTCGATGCAGTGCTGCTCGAGCTGCCACGCGAGTTGCCGCATGGTCGTGACGGTGTCGCTCGCCATTCTGACGATCGGGTCCAGGCCGGGGTCCATGCCGGCGGTGCACTCCTCGGCGCGCATGCGCCCGTAGTGGATGTCGATCCGCATGAGGCCGGGATGCACCTCGAACGAGCCCACCACCTCGATCGTCGGCTGGATCACCGTGTTGGTGACGCCGTCGGGCAGCGGCACCGCGAGGTTCTCGGCCTGGGTCGACAGGTAGCCCAGCGACTCCGCGGCCCACAGCGACAGGCTCCTGCGCGGCGGCTTCACCGGCACCGCCACCAGCGAGTAGATCTGCGTCGCTCCCAGCTCGACCGCAGCGCGCAGCGGGATGTTCTGCAGGCACCCTCCGTCGACGTAGTGGTCGCCGCCGAGTGACCGCGGCGGAAACACGCCGGGCACGCTCGCCGATGCGATCACACCGTCGATCACGTCCGTGGCGTCGGATCCGGGCAGCGGCGTGCGGGCGTCGGGCCCGACCAGGTCGCCGCGCTCGGTCACGTAGTGCGTCTGACGCTGCCGCAATGCAGTGACCGCCAGGCGCAGCTCCAGACCGGGCCGTGCGACGAGCTCCGAATCGATCGTCGAGATGCCGACGTCGTCGCGCCGTCCCCGGACGGCCTCCTCGAACGGACCCAGGTTCAGCACCGCCCGGGGCAGCCCGTGTTCCTGGCGCCGACCACCGACGAGGGTCCGGGTGAGCGACGCGACCTGCTCGAAGTGGTGCGGCCGGCGACCGTCGACCGGTGCCGTCTCGCCGCTGAGCACCACCAGCGCCTCGGCCTCGAGCTCGTCCCAGTCGTCGTCGATCCGCGGGCGACCGTGCTGCGTGACCAACCGGTGGATCGACTCCGCTGCGGTCGTGCCGTCGAGTTGTGCGAGCCAGGGTTGTTCGGAGAAGACGACGTCGGTGCGAGTCATCGCCATCAGGTCGCCCTCGGCCTCGAGGAGTCGGCGACGACACTCGTCGGCGTCGCGTCCCTGACCCACGACGGTGCCCAGCACCGCGCCCGCCGAGGTGGCGGTGATCACCCGCGGCACGAGCCCACGCGTGCCGATCAGGTGCTGCAGCGCACCCAGCTCGAACGCGCCCTTGAACCCGCCGCCAGCGAGCACGAACCCGACCTTCTCGTCGCTCACGACGCTCCCTCCGTGCCGCGGTGGTTCCCGACCGCCGAGCCGCACCCGTCCATCAGTGGTGGAACCCCGGCGTCGGTGGCCCTGCCTGCGGGAGCGGACCGTCGAGCTGATCGAGGTGGTGGACCGCGGCGACCAGGTCGTCGCCGAAGCGACCGGCCAGGTCCATCGAGAGGCCGTTGCGGACGACGACCCGCTGCACCGTCAGATCGCTCAGGTCATCGGGCATCGGGTACGACGGCACCTGCCAGCCCCGGGAGCGCAGTGCACCGCTCAGGTCGTACAGCGTCCAGTTCGTCGTGTGCCCCGGGGCGAGCCGATAGGCGAACACGGGGATGTCGGACCCGTCGTTCCACAGCTCGAACGCGTCCAGCGCGCCGATGCGGTGCGCCAGGTGCTGCGCCACCGCACGAGAGTGGTTGTGCACCTCGACGAAGCCCTCCCGGCCGAGCTTCAGGAACTCGTAGTACTGCAGCAGCACCTGCGCACCGGGGCGCGAGAAGTTGAGGCAGAACGTCGGCATGTCGCCGCCGAGGTAGCTGACCCGGAAGACCAGGTCGTCGGGCAGCAGTGACGCGTCCTTCCAGACGACCCATCCGAGGCCCGGGTAGACCAGGCCGTACTTGTGGCCGCTGGTGTTGATCGAGTGCACCCGGTCGACGCGGAAGTCCCATTCCAGCTCCGGCTGGAGGAACGGCGCCACGAACGCCCCCGACGCGCCGTCGACGTGGATCGGCACGTCCCAGCCCTTCTCGGCCTGGATGCGATCGAGCGCGGCGGCGATCTGCTGCACCGGTTCGTACATGCCGGTGTAGGTGACGCCCATGATCGCGACGACGCCGATGGTGTGCTCGTCGACGTAGCGCTCCAGGTCGTGGCCGTCGAGCACCTTGTGGTCCTCGCTGATCGGCACGAAGCGCGCCTCGACGTCCCAGTAGTTGGCGAACTTCTCCCAGCACACCTGCACCGCCGAGCTCATCACCAGGTTCGGCGTCGCGGTGGACTTCCCCGCTGCCTTCCGCGCCTGCTGCCAACGCCGCTTGAACGCCAGACCGGCGAGCATGGCCGCCTCGGAGGATCCCACCGTCGAGGTCGCCAGCGAGGCCGACGGGTCGGGTGCGTTCCAGAGCCGGGCGAGGATCCGGCCGCAGCGCTCCTCGATCGCTGCGGTCGCCGGGTACTCGTCCTTGTCGATCATGTTCTTCTGGACCGCTTCGGCGTAGAGGCGGTCCGCGTCGCCGTCCATCCACGTGCCGACGAACGTCGCCAGGTTCAGCCGAGCGTTGCCGTCGAGCATCGCCTCGTCGTGCACGACCTGGTACGCCGCGTCGCTCGGGATGCCGAGCTCGGGCAGCTCGTCGGGTGGGAAGTCGGCCGGACCTCCTCGCACGTCGAAGACCGACTCGACACCTGCGCTGCCTCGCTCGTCACCCATGGGTCCCGATTGTTGCCCACGTCGACCATCGGCCCGGTCCACCGACGCACACCGTCGAGGCGCCCGGCGTGACCGGTGCACCCCGGCCTGTGCCCCTGAGCGGTGTTGCTACGGTGACGTCCGTTCTCGACACCCTGAGGGAGGGCCGTGGACGCCGAGGTGCTCCACCGGATCCAGTTCGGCCTGACGATCAGCTTCCACTTCATCTTCCCGCCGATGTCGCTCGGCCTCGGACTGGTCCTGGTCATCTTCGGCGTGAAGTCGGTCCGCACGAAGGACCCGAAGTGGCGCCAGCTGTCGCTGTTCTGGACGAAGATCTACGGCCTCATCTTCGCGATGGGCATCGCGACCGGCATCGTGCAGGAGTTCCAGTTCGGCACGAACTGGTCGGTGTACTCGCGCTACGTCGGCAACATCTTCGGCAGCCTGCTCGCCGCGGAGGGCATCTTCGCCTTCATGCTCGAGGGCGGCTTCCTGGGGCTCATGCTCTTCGGCGGACAGCGGCTGGGCAACAAGCTTTGGCTGTTCGCGACGACGATGGTCGTCGCCGGCGCAACGATCAGCGCCACCTGGATCGTCATGGCCAACTCGTGGATGCAGACACCCCAGGGTTACGAGCTGCGCGACGTGGGGCACGGCGAGCAGGCGTTCATGACCAGCTTCCGCGAGGTCGTCTTCACGCCGTCGTTCGGCCCTCGCTTCTTCCACACGCTCGTCGCGTCGTGGCTGGTCGGTACCTCACTGGTGCTCAGCATCGCCGCCTTCTACCTGCTGCGGCGGCGTCACGAAGAGCTCTCGAAGACCATGATCCGCGTCGCGCTGCCGCTCTTCGCCGTGCTCGCCGTGCTCCAGGTCACGGTGTTCGGGGCGAACCAGGCAGAGGCGGTCGCCCAGCACCAGCCGGCGAAGCTGGCGTCGATGGAGGGCGTCTACGAGACCCAGGACTGCGCACCGATGACGCTCTTCGGGTGGACGAACCCGGGCACGGAGACGACCCACGGCGTGCAGGTCCCGTGCCTGCTCAGCCTGCTGATCGGCTACAACCCCGACACCGTCGTGCAGGGCCTCGACGACGTCCCCGCTGATGACCGGCCGAACGTGCCGCTCGTGTTCCAGGTGTACCACCTGATGATCAACCTCGGCATGGTGTTCATCGGCATCGGAGTCCTCGGGTGCGCCCTGTGGATCTGGAAGCGCAAGCTCTGGACCCAGCGCTGGATGCTCTGGATCTTCGTGTTCTCGATCGGCCTCACGCAGCTGGCGACCCTGTCGGGGTGGTGGACCGCCGAGTTCAGTCGTCAGCCGTGGATCGTCTGGGAGCTGTTGCGCACCGAGGACGCGTTCAGCCCGAACGTGACCTGGGGGCAGGTGGCGTTCTCGATCGCGATGTTCGTCGTGCTCTACGCGCTGGTCGGTGCGGTGTTCTTCTTCCTGCTGCACCAGAAGATCAAGGCCGGACCGCCGGAGCCGCCCGACGACGACCACACCGAGTCGCTGCCCGACTCCTTCGGCGAGATCTTCACCAGCCGCCACCGCGCCAGCAACGCCGGTCGGTCACGCTCGGGCGCAGGCCGGGGGAACTGACCATGTCGCTCAACACGCTCTGGTTCGTGCTCTACGTCGCCATCATCGGCGGCTACGTCATCCTCGACGGCTTCGACCTGGGCGTCGGCATGCTGGGTCCGATCGTCGCGAAGGACGACCGCGAGCAGCGCATCCTGCTCAACAGCATCGGACCGGTCTGGGACGGCAACGAGGTGTGGCTGGTGCTCGCAGGAGGCGCGCTCTTCGCCGCGTTCCCGCTCGTGTACGCCTCGCTGTTCAGCGGCTTCTACCTGGCGATGATGCTCGTGCTGCTGGTGCTGATCCTGCGGACGGTCGCGATCGAGTTCCGCTCCAAGCGGGACGGCACCGTCTGGCGGACGACCTGGGACTGGTTCTTCAGCGCGTCGTCGCTCGGCATCACCGTGCTGCTGGGCGTGGCGCTGGGCAACGTGATCCTCGGGGTGCCGATCGACCGCGACGGCAACATGTACATCAACCTGCTCCACCTGCTGAACCCCTACGCGATCGCCGTCGGCGTGACCGCCGTGGTGATGCTCAGCCTGCACGGCGGCATCTTCCTGACCCTCAAGACCGAGGACGAGCTGCTCGAGCGGGTGAAGCGCCTGATCCCGAAGTTGATGGCCGTCTTCTTCGTGTTGATGACGCTGCTGATCGTGTGGACGCTGCTGCTCGACAACCCGATCGCGGAGCGTTACGCCGATCGGCTCTGGATCGGCGTGTTCCCCTTCCTCGCGCTGATCGCCGCGCTGGTCGCGTGGCGACAGATCCACCGCCAGCGCTACCTCTCGGCGTTCCTCGCGTCGGCCACGATGATCGCCCTGCTCATGGGCACCGTCGCCGCCGGCCTCTACCCCGTCATGCTGCCGTCGTCGACGGACCCGGCGTTCGACCTGACGGTCCACAACGCCGCGTCGGCCGGACCGACCCTGCGGGTGATGACGGTCATCGCGGTGATCGGCATGCCGTTCGTGCTCCTCTACACCGCGGGTGTGTACTACTTCTTCCGCGGCAGGGTCGTGCTGGACGACGAGAGCTATTGAGCCCTCGGCGGCGGAGGTGAGCGGGGACCGCGCGACCTCGGGCAGCCCTGCGTCACCGCTCCGCCTGCTCCGGCGGGACCGTCGGGCGGCGATGCTGCTCGCCGGCTCCGTCGCCTCGGGAGTCGTCGCGACCTGCTGCACGATCGCGTGGCTGGTGCTGCTGGCCTCGGTCGTCGACGACGTCTTCCTCGGCGGCGCGTCACGTGCCGACGTGAGCGGCCGACTCGTGGCGATGGTCGCCCTGCTGTGCGTGCGGGCGGTGTGCAGCTGGGCGATCGAGACGCTCGCGGACCGGGCCAGCGGCCGGCTGCGCTCCTCGGTCCGTGCCGAGCTCGTCGAGCACCTCTTCGCGGTCGGTCCCGCAGGTCTGTCCGACGAGCGCACCGGTGAGGTCGCGACCGCCATCGGCGCAGGTGTCGAGGCGCTGCACGACCACGTCACCCGGTTCGTGCCCGCCGCGGCACTGGCCGTCGTCACCCCGCTGCTCGTCGGCGTGGCCGTCGCGGTGCTCGACCCGTGGACCACGCTCATCCTGCTGTTCACCGGACCGATGCTCGTCCTGCTGCTCGCCGTCATCGGCGGCCGCACCCGGGCGCTGACACGTCGGCGCTTCGACGAGCTGGGCTGGTTGAGCGCGTTCTACCTCGACATGATCCGCGGGCTCGGCACGCTGAAGGCGTTCGGTCGGTCGCGTGAGGGCGCCGACACCATCGAAGGGGTGAGCCGTCGTTTCGGGGACACCACGATGGAGGTGCTCCGCACGGCGTTCCAGACGTCGCTCGTGATGGAGTGGGCGGCGACGGCGGCGACGGCGTTGGCCGCGGTCGAGATCAGCTTCCGGATGATCGAGGGCGGGTTGTCCTTCGGGACCGGACTCGCGGTGCTGGTGCTGGTGCCCGAGTTCTTCGTGCCGTTCCGCCGCCTCGCGATCGAGTACCACGCCGGTCAGTCGGGCCAGGCCGCGCACGAGCGGATCGAAGCGCTGCTCGCCCTGCCGACCGCCGCGCTCGCCGAGGCGGCTCCCCGCGGGGCGGCCGTCGAGGCGTTCGTCGGCGGTGCGGAGATCGCAGCCGCGCCGCGCATCGAGCTGCGCGGCGTGTCGTTCCGCTACCCGGGCCAGGAG
>JALYWI010000099.1 GCA_030852785.1 Actinomycetota bacterium | reverse complement strand
GGCACACGGCACCGGTCGCCGTTGGGCCTACCACCGAGAAGTGCGCCAAACAAGGAACTGCCGGTCCAGAACCAGTCCGTTTCGCTCCAGAGGACCGTCCCATAAGTGCCGCTATGGGACACTCCCGAGGTTCGTCCGTCAGCTCGCGGAGCGTCGGACATCTGCTCCGTCCGTTTCACCCAATCTGTCGAACCTCGGCTGGCCTGACGGTCAGGCCGAGCCGCCGTGGCGGCCGGCGCCGCCGGCGAACCGCGCGGCGCCTTCCCGGGTCTCGCCCGAACGGATCGGGACCATGCCGTGGCGGATCTCGTTGGCCATCGCGTCGTCGTGGCCCAGTCCCCACTGCTCGAGCGTCGACGCACGGTCCGACCGGAGGCAGATCTGCGGGAACGCGCCCAGCTGCGCCGCCAGTTCGATCGCCACCTCGAGCGCGTCGCCCGGGTCGCAGACCCGGTTGGCGAGTCCCCACTCGCCCGCCTCGACGCCGCTCACGCCTCGACCGGTGAGGATCATGTCGAGCGCCCGGCTCTGGCCGATCAGTCGCGGCAGCCGGACGGTCCCGCCGTCGACCAGGGGCACACCCCATCGCCGGCAGTACACCCCGAAGGTCGCGTCGCTGGCGGCGACGCGCAGGTCGCACCAGAGCGCGAGCTCGAGTCCACCCGCCACTGCGTGGCCCTCGACCGCGGCGATCACCGGCTTGGACAGCTGCAACCGGGTGCAGCCGAGCGGCCCGGGCAGCGACATGTCCTCGTCGACGCGGTTGCCGCGACCTTCGCCGATCGCCGAGAGATCGGCGCCCGAACAGAAGGTGCCCTCGGCACCGGTGAGGACCGCGACGTCGAGCGCATCGTCGTGGTCGAAATCGACGAACGCCTCGTGCAGCGCTGCGGCGGTCGCGCCGTCGACCGCGTTGCGTCGTTCGGGACGGTCGATCGTGACCAGCAGGGTCCGATCGTGCACCACGGCTCGAACGGTCATGGCCCCACCGTACCGTCGTTGTGCGCGTTCGCTCCGGAGCGGGTCCAGTCCCCGATCGCGGTTGCGTCGGTCGGTGTGCGCCAGACGAGCAGGCGGCCGTCGCGACGCACGACGGCGAGCTCCGCGAGTCCGTCGCCGTCCCAGTCCCCGGCTCCCGGCGTGCCGACGGACCAGCCGCCGGTGAGCTTCGGCCAGCCCTGCGGCGCGGAGCCGTCACCGGTGAACGCGTCGAGCAGGTGCAGTCCGTTCGCCGCGACCACGTCGTTGCGGCCGTCGCCGTCGACGTCGATCACCGCCGGCGCCACGAAGAACGAGATGTCGGCGGTGACCCGGGGGAACGCCGGGTGGATCGCGCCGTCGTGTCCCGACCACAACATGAGTTGCGGGTCACCCGGTTGGGAGTTGGTGAACAGCGTGTCGAGCGCGCGGCCCGCGCCCGAGGTCGGCGCCGCCACGTCGAGGCCCTTCGTGGATCGGACCCGTCCGATCGACGGACCCCCGAACGCGCTCAGCGAGACTCCCGCATCGGTGCTGTTCGTGCCGGCCCCCGCCGCGTTGATCCAGCTCAATGAGGTCGGCAGTCCGAACACGTCGTAGGTGCTCCGACCGGTCGGTTCGAGCACCCGGGTCTGTCCGCTGATCGAGCTGGCCACCACCTCGGGACCGCCGTCGCCGTCGACGTCGCCGATCGCCGCCTGCATCGCGACACCGCCACCGATGGTCGGCAGCAGATCGGTCAACAGCATGGGCAGCGGCACCGGCCAGCCGGGCAGGTACGCCTGTTCGTGGGGATGGCCGGCCGAGCGGTCGGCACCGGCGGCCAGCGCGCCGTCGGGGCTCACGGCATGGAGACGCGTGTTGCCGCTCGTGCCCGGCAGCCCGATCGCGGGGAACGCCGCGATCGGCTCGAGGTACTGCTCCTGCGCGCCGACGACGATCTCGGGTCGGCCGTCACCCGTCAGGTCCGCGATCGCCGGAGTCGCGATCAGCTCCCCGCCGATCCCGGTGTCCCGCGGCGACGAGAACGTCACCTGGTGCGACACCGGGTCGACCGCGGCGACCTTCGCGGGGTCCACGACCAGCACGGGGAACCCGGCCACGGGTGCACCGTCGTGGTGCCACGCGTACAGGTGTCGGTCCATCGCCGCGGCGACGACCTCGAGGTCGCCGTCGGCGTCGAGATCGGCTGCCGCCGGCGCCGAGAGGAACCCGGGCTTCATCCGGTTGCGCGAGTCGGTGGCCTCCTGTCGACTGAACGCCTCATCGGTGTGCACCGAGAACACCGTCGCACCCGTCGCGCTCCAGGCGTGCACGCCGCCGTCCATGTCGGACACGACGACCTCGGGCCGTCCGTCGCCGTCCAGGTCGGCGACCACCGGCGCACCGACACCGATCGCCGCCCCGGGGCGCGCCACGCCGTCGTCCCGAGCGGTGACCGATCCGTCGTGCCAGTACGCCGCGGCGGGTGTCCGCACCGGGAAGCCGGCCAGCTCGTCGCCGCCGATGCGGCGTGCGTGCACGTGACCGTCGTCGGTGCCGACGACCAGTTCGTCGACCCCGTCCAGGTCCAGGTCCGCGAACGCCGGGCTCGAGGTCCCCACACCCACCGGCGTGTCGAGCGCGACCGTCGTCGGGTCGTCGTGCACGCTCACATGGCGTTGAGTGGTGCCCACCCGTCCGTCCGCGTCGGTGACCACCAGGCGGATCCGTACGGTGAACCGGTCCGGGTCGGGCAACCCTCGTTCGTCGACGGGGGCGCCGGTGCCGCGACCGGGCAGGGCGGCGGCCACCGTCGCCAGGTCGAGCTCGCCGAGCACCCCCTCGACGGTGCCGCGCAGGTGGTGTCGCTCGACGATCGGGCGCCACGCGTCCGCGCCGGGGTGCGGCGGCGCCTGCAGTCCCGTGGTCCACTCGAGCCGGTAGCCGAACCCGGCGGCGCGCACCGCCGCCGCCGTGCCCTCGATCCGGACCGTGCCCGTGGTGCCCTCGGGCGAGAACCACACCGGCGAGGTCAGCTCCGCCTCGGGCGGGATGTCGCCCTCGGTCACCGCGCGCACCGCCTCGTAGGCGTTGACCCGTCCGTAGCCGTGGGTCGCGTCCCACCCCTTGACCGACGGGTAGCGCTGCTGGCCGAAGTCGTCGGTCGTCCGGTTCGGTGCGTCGATCGAGTTCGGCGTCGAGAAGTCGACGTCGTCGGCGGTCGCGCGCAGCACCTGCGCGACCTCGGTCGCCGAGAGCACGTTGCGCCCCGGGCCCACCAGGCCACGAGCGACCAGGTCGGGGTGGGGTGCGACGCCGGCACGCCGGGCTGCGGAGGAGATCAGGCCCGTCATGCCCGCCGCGTTGCCGGTCGCCTCGGACGAACAACCGTCCGACGGCACCGACATCCACGCGATGCCACCGGTGTTGGTGCAGCCGTTGATGGCGAGCGTGTCACGCGTCCCGGTCGAGAGCCGTCCGAGGTCGCCCAGCAGCGCCATCGACTCGGTCACCGAGTTCACCGGGATCGTGTGGTTGAGTGCGGCCGGCAGGTTCGCGTGCTGCGACTGCTCGTCGGCCATCGATGCGATGACCGGCACGGCCCGGCGGTGCGCCGCGTCGATCGCCTGCTGCGCCTGCGGCGGGTTCGTGATCGCGCCGAGCGCCTCCTGCACGACATCCGCGCCGCTGTCGAGGGCGAACAGCACCCCTGCGGCGAACCGGCCGCCCTCGGCGATGAAGGAGTCCGACACCCTCACCGGGAGGTGCGAGCAGTCCGGGCACATCCCGAAGGCGCCCTCGCCGTCGTGCGCGGCGGCGGAGTCTCGGGCTTCGCCGGTGCCGTGGCCGTACTCGACGTCGTCGAGCGGGTCGTTGTCGTCGTGGAGGAAGTCCCACCCCGAGATGTCGTCGACGTACCCGTTGCCGTCGTCGTCGACGCCGTCGGAGAAGTCGGGATCCAGGATCAGGTCCTCCGGGTCGAGCACGCCGTTGCCGTTGAGGTCCTCGACCCGCGGATCGTCCGCATAGTCGAGCACGGAGAACCGGCCGTCGCCGTTCACGTCGTAGGTGTCACCGCCCGAGGGTGGCGGCAGTTCGCCGCGGTGCAGGTACGCCGTGGGTGCCAGGTCGGCCATGGCCTCGGGGTCGCGCCACTCGATGCCCGAGTCGAGCACCGCGATCACCGTGTCCGGCATGCCGCGTTCGACACCCCAGGCCAGGTCGACCGCCGCGCCGAGCTGCCCGCAGAGCCGCTGGGGCGACCGGGCCGAGCCGGGGTCGCGCTGCGAGGTGAACTTGTCGTCCTTCGGATCCCACTCCGCCGGCAGCACCCCCGGCTGCACGCCGTCGTAGCGCCACCGAGCGCAGTCCAGGTGCGCGGGCAGCAGCGGCGAACCCGGCGGCGGCGGTGGATCGCTCAGCGGGACGTCGATCGGCGCAGCCGGCAGGCACGCCGACGCGGCCACCGCGACGACCGCCGCACAGGACACCACGAACCAACGGCGCACACCCATCGGAGACCCCCTCCCGAACGGCGTTCAGCACACCGTGGTCGGAAGGTAGCGCCGCTGCACGCAGCGTGCCGAGGATCCGGTCAGCGCTGCGTCGCCGACCAGGCCGGATCGCGACCGATGAACGCGAGCAGGCGATCCTGGGCCGGCGCGTCGTCGGGCACCGGGACCCTCGGCCCGTAGTGACCGCTGCAGCGCAGCGCCTCGTCCATCGGCTCCATGCCCGCCAGCATCTCGGCGCACCGGTCGGGGTCGAGGGTCTCGTCCTGGCCGGTGGCGTGGGCCAGGTCCCAGGTGTGGAGGAAGACGTCGCCGGTGTAGAA
>JALYWI010000096.1 GCA_030852785.1 Actinomycetota bacterium | reverse complement strand
CTTCGACAGGTGCAGCCCCTCGAGCACCAGCTCGACCGCCGAGGCGACCGCCGCGGGCGAGGGCGACTCGCCGACGAGCTCGGCGACGGGCACCTGCAGCGCAGGCACCTCGGTGACCAGCGCGACGTAGTCGTCCGCGGCGACGTCCTCACCGATCTCGACCGGTCCACGCTCCTCGAGCGCGGCGACGACCCGGACCAGGTTCTCGGGGCTGACACGCTCGCGGAACACGGTCAGGATCGCGTTGCGCACCAGGTGGTCGAGGATCTGACCTTCTCGTCCGTCCTCGAGGGTCTCGATCTCGACCTTGCCGGCGGTCGAGGCCGGCAGGGCCTCGAGGTCGCAGATGCGGGGCACGACGGTCGACTCGCCCGACGACAGCGTGCGCCGGGCGGCGTTCGCCACCATGACCTCGTGGTTCGACACCGACAGTCGCACCGACACGCCGGACCGCTGCGAGATGTGCGGGCTCTGGCGGGCCAGCTGCGAGAGCGTCGCGATGATGTCGATCATGTGCTCCGGCACGTCGACCTCGACGCCGTCGGCCTCGAACGGCGACGCCTCCTGGGAGATGATCGCCACCTCGGTCTCGACGTCGAGCGGGTAGTGCGTGCGCACCTGGGAACCGAA
This sequence comes from Actinomycetota bacterium, assembly GCA_030852785.1. Lineage (GTDB taxonomy): Bacteria > Actinomycetota > Acidimicrobiia > Acidimicrobiales > Microtrichaceae > JAFAFN01. The sequence goes on along the minus strand of JALYWI010000096.1, from coordinate 5,798 downwards.
GCGGTCCTTGAGCGGCGTGATCAGCCGACCGCGGTTGGTGTAGTCCTCCGGGTTCGCCGAGGCGACGAGCAGCACGTCGAGCGGCAGGCGGATCTTGTACCCACGGATCTGCACGTCGCGCTCCTCGAGCACGTTGAGCAGACCGACCTGGATGCGCTCCGCGAGGTCCGGCAGCTCGTTGATCGCGAAGATGCCGCGGTTGGTGCGCGGCACCAGGCCGTAGTGCAACGTGAGCTCGTCGGAGAGGTAGCGCCCCTCGGCCACCTTGATCGGGTCGACCTCGCCGATCAGGTCGGCGATGGCCGTGTCCGGGGTGGCGAGCTTCTCGCCGAAGCGGTCCGAGCGGTGCACCCAGGCGATCGGCGTGTCGTCACCCTGTTCGGCGACGAGCGACCGTGCATGCAGCGAGACGGGTGCGTAGGGGTCGTCGTTGATCTCGGAGCCCTCGACGATCGGCATCCACTCGTCGAGCAGGTCGACCAGCGAGCGGATCATGCGGGTCTTCGCCTGACCGCGCTCGCCGAGGAAGATCACGTCGTGCCCTGCGAGCAGAGCGTTCTCGAGCTGCGGGAAGACGGTGTCGGCGTAGCCCAGCACCTCGGGGAAGAGCTGTTCGCCGGCGCGGATCCGTGTCGCCGCGTTGCGGCGGATCTCGTACTTGACCGAGTGAGAGGTCCATCCCGAGGCACGCAGCGCTCCGAGCGTGGCGATGTCCGGCGGGTCGGCGACCTTCGAGGTGAGCGACATGTGGCGCAGGCTACCCGTGGCCTCCGTCGCAGGACGGTCGCTCCGGCACGCCCGCATCAGCGCTGTTGCTGTTGCTGTTGCTGTTGCTGCTGCTGCTGCTGCTGTTGCTGGTGCGTCGAGGGGCCCCTGCCGGGCGCGGGCACCTCGTGGGTGCGAGGCCGAGCGACGACGCCGTCGCCCGGGAACGTCGACGGCGCCCGCCACACCTCGGTGGCGTCGACCCGTCGGATCTCGACCACCGGTTCGACCGCCGACTCGGCGGGTCCGAGGAAGACGCCGCGCTGGGGCTGCACGTCGTCGTAGGACCGGCCGTGGCCGATCTTCACGTGGCGCTCCCCCACCAGCTGTGCGTTCGTCGGGTCCAGCGCCAACCATCCCCAACCGGGCACGGCCGCCTCGAACCAGGCGTGGGTCTGGACCACGACGGTGTCGGCCTCCGGGTCGAGACCGGACGCGTCGCTGTCGGTGAACAGGTAGCCCGAGACGTAGCGCGCCGGGACGCCGAGCGACCGGCACATCGCGACCGCGAGGTGCGCGTAGTCCTGGCAGACACCGACCTCACCGGCGAGCACCTGCTCGACGGGGGTCGCGATCTCGGTGGCCCCGCGCTCGTAGCGCAGGTGCGAACCGACGAAGCGGTGGATGGCGAGCACGACGCCGACCAGGTCCGGTCCCGCGAGATCTCGCTGCCGCTGCGCCGCGGCGAGGACGCCCTCGCCGAACTCGGTGTGCCGATCCGACTGGAGATACTCGATGTGGGCGTCGACGAACTCGGGTCGGGTCAGGGCCTCGACGCGCGGCGCGGCGGTCGGCAGCGGTCGAGGCGTCGTCTCGACCGACGCCTCGGCCAGGACCTCCATCGAGCGGTGCCCGCGGCGGATGCCGAACGCGTCGACCCTGGTCCCCCAGTAGTCGACGTAGCTGAAGACCCTGGCCGCCGGCACCACCGACACGCGGTAGTCGAGCAGACGTTGGCACTGGTCGTCCGCGGGGCAGGCACGGAGCTCGTTGTGCGACTCGACGACCTGGTCGGTGTAGCTGAAGACGGTGCGGAAGCGGATGTCGAACCTCACCTGCTCGCTCCCTGGCTCGGCGCGGTGGCGGTCATGTCTGGACCACCGGGGCGGCGGGGGCGACCCCCGGGATGACCGGGTCGCCGGGCAGCAGCTGCAACGAGTGCAGGTCGAGCTCGACCCGGTACGAGAAGCACTCCGCGGCGACCGCCGACGCGACGTCGCGGATCTGCGACTCGACCACCGCGAGCACCTCGACCAGGTCGCCGTCGCTGAGCTCCGAGGCGTCCGCGAACTCGAGCTCGGCACGCACCCGACCGAGCAGGCGGACGGCGACGGAGCGGGTGTTCGCCGGCCGGTCGCTCAGCGTGGCGAGGATGCCCTCGGCGCGGCGGAGCGAGAACAGCACGCTGCGCGGCAACGTCGGAGAGAGCAACAGCAGCTCGACGATGCCCGCCGAGTCGAAGGTCCGGTAGGCCCGGCGGTAGGCCTGCAGCGCGGACGCCGAGCGCAGCGTCGCCGACCACTCGTGCGGCGCGTCGGGCTGGTGACGGGGGTGGCGGACACGCAGGGTGCGCACCGCCATCTCGGCGCGCTCCAGGTGCAGGCCCAGCATGAAGAACCGCCAGGCGTCCTCCCTCGACCACGTCTCGGTCGCGCAGCCGATCACGCTCTGGATGCCGGAGCGCACGAACCCGTAGAGCTCGTACGGCTGCATCGCCAGGTCGTACGCGATGTCCCGGGCCGAGAGGTTCAGGTGCAACGAGTTGAGCGTCTCCCAGAGCTCCATCGCCAGGTGCTCGCGCACACCGCGTGCGTTGTCCCGGGCCTGGGTCACCGACGTGACGATCGAACCGCGGTTGGTGGGGTCGCTCACCAGGAACTCCGACACGGGCCCAGAGGTCCGCGCGAGCCCGGAGTCGACGAACTCTTCTTCGAGACCGAGCGCGGCGAGCACGTCGGTCCAGGCGTCGGCCTCCTCGGCCGGGGTGACCTCGAGCAGCCGGTGGTAGGTCACGTCGAGCAGGCGCGCGGTGCTCTCGGCGCGCTCCAGGTAGCGGCCCGACCAGAACAGGTACTCGGCGGTCCTCGCCAGCATCAGATGTCCTCCTCGGGGGTGGTCCGCAACGAGGCGAGCGTCGCCTGCAGCGCGGAGACGTCGACGGTGCCGGTCGCGGGTTCGATGTCGGACACCTCGTCCTCGACCGACCCGTCGGCGTCGTCGCCGCCCCGTCCGTCGGAGTCGTCGTCGGACGCGCTCGGGGCCGGCGCGAGCACCCAGGTGTCCTTCGATCCGCCGCCCTGCGAGGAGTTGACGATCAACGATCCCTTGCGCAGCGCCACGCGCGTCAGCCCGCCGGGCAGGACGTCGACCTTCTCACCCGACAGCACGAAGGGCCGCAGGTCGACGTGACGCCCCTCGAAGTGGTCGTCGACGAGCGCGGGGTGGCGCGAGAGCTGCACGACCTCTTGCGCGATGTAGCCGCGAGGATCCGCGATGATGCCGGCGCGTGCCGCCTCGATCTCCTGCTCGGTCGCCTGCGGTCCGATCATGAGGCCATAGCCGCCGGCCTCGGCGACGGGTTTCACGACGAGCTCGTCGAGCCGGGCCAGCACCTCGGCGCGCTGCTCGGGGTCCCACAACAGATAGGTGGGCACGTTCGGGATGATCGGCTCCTCGCCGAGGTAGTAGCGGATCATGTCCGGCACGTAGGCGTACACCGCCTTGTCGTCCGCGACGCCGTTGCCCACCGCGTTCGCGATCGTGACGTTGCCCGCCCGGGCGGCCGCCATGAGCCCGGGCACGCCGAGCGTCGAGTCGGGACGGAACACCACCGGGTCGAGGAACTCGTCGTCGATGCGGCGGTAGATGACGTCGACGCGCTTGGGTCCCGCCGTGGTGCGCATCGACACGACGTGGTCGTCGACGACCAGATCGCGGCCCTCGACCAGCTCGACACCCATCTGGGTCGCGAGGAAGACGTGCTCGAAGTAGGCGGAGTTGTAGATGCCCGGGGTCAGCACCACGACCGTCGGGTTGTCGCCGGCTCCCGGCGGGCTCGCCCGCTGCAGCGCCTCGTGCAGCTTGCGGCCGTAGGCGTCGACGCGTCGGACACGCTCACCGGCGAAGAGCTGCGGCAGCACCCGGGTGAGCGCGGCGCGGTTCTCGATGACGTACGAGACGCCGCTCGGGCTGCGCAGGTTGTCCTCGAGCACCCGGTACTCACCGGCGCCGTCGCGGATGACGTCGATGCCCGCGACCAGGCACCGTGCACCGATCGGCACCGGCACACCGAAGGCTTCGGGGGTGAAGCCCTCGGAGCTGAGCACCAGCCAGCGCGGCACCACGCCGTCCTCGACGATCTGCATGCCGCCGACGTAGAGGTCGTCGAGGAAGCGGTTGAGCGCGGTGACCCGCTGCTCGAGGCCCGCTTCGAGATGTGCCCACTCGTCGCTCGGGATGACCCGCGGGGCCAGGTCCATGGGGAAGGTGCGTTCGATGCCGGCGCCGGTGTCGTCGGACTCGTCGCCGTAGACGGTGAACGTGATGCCCTGGGTCCGGAACGCCGCGGTCCGCCGCAGCTCGGCGCGGGCCAGGTCCTCGGGGGTGAGCGTCGACAGCGCGCCGGCCAGTCGCCGGTAATGGCTGCGGATGGCGCCGTCGTCGCCCACGACCTCATCGAAGAAGCCGCCGGTGTCGTAGTCGTCGAACCAGTTCCCCACGGCCACGGACGGTACGTCCGCGCGCATCGTTCGTGCAGCGATGCGGACCACGTTTCACAGCACGTTCACAAATTCCCGGTGGCTGGGCGGCCGGTCACCGGGCGGCGGGTCAGTGGGCGGCCGGCGACGACCCGCGGCGCAGGGCGAGTGCGACCCAGTCGCCGTCACGTCGCTCGTCGACCACGTCGAGCGGCGCACACGCCGCGATCGCCCGATCGCGCTGCTCGACGAGCACCCCGCTCACGATCAGGTGACCGCCCGGGGTGACCGCGGCGCTCAACGTCGCGCCGAGCTGCTCGATGATCGGGATGAGCAGGTTGGCGAGCACCAGGTCGAACCCGTCACCGAACTCGGTGCGCTCGACCGGTTCGATGCTCACCGCGACCCGATCCGCGACCCCGGAGCTCGTCGCGGAACGGGCCGTCGCCTCGACGGCCTCGGGGGCCACGTCGTGGCAGCGGACCTCGCCCGCGCCGAGCAGCGCCGCCGCGACCGCCAACACCCCGCTGCCCGAACCGACGTCGAGCACGCGGTCCCCGACGCCGACCAGGGAGTCGACCAGCTCGAGGCACATCCTCGTCGTCGGGTGTGCGCCCGATCCGAACGCCTCGGCCGCCGCGACCACCACCTCGACCTGGCCGGGTCCGAGCGCCGGCGGCTCGAGCCACTCGGGCCGCACGACCAGTCGATCACCGACGACGAGCACCTGCGCGTGGTCCTTCCACGACGCAGCGTCGTCGGGTTCGAGCACCCGCTGCACCGCACCGGACCCGAAGTGCGCGTCGAGCGACGCCAGGGCATCGCGCTCGGGATCGGCGAGCAGGTCCACGGCACCGTCGTCGCGGGCGAGCTCGGACACGGCCGACGCCCCGGCGCCGAAGAGACGGTCCGCCGCGAGCTCCGCGTCGTACGCGGCGACGGTGACGCGGATCGGCACGTGGTCCGGCGACGGGGGCGGCTCGGGCGGCGGCACGGACGACATGTGCGAAGGCTAGAGCTGCCCCGGAGCGTGGCGGTGACCGTTGTTCACCGGTTGGTGGCACCACTCGCCGTGGCGCTAGGTTTCGAGCGCGGAGCGGTCCGAGCTGTGACCGGTCCCAGGTTCCATGCCCTCGAGCGCTCGTCCGCCAGGAGCCGACGTCGAGGAACGATCCCACGGAGGACCGTCTGTGAACGAGCACGCACGATGACCCAGGCGATGGAGCGCCCCGGAGCCGACGCCCCGGTGGTCAACGGCCGGCAGAAGAGCCGCAAGCCGTGGCCGGTGGAGTTCTACTCCAGCGCCGTCGGCAAGAAGTGGGTCATGGCCCTGAC
>JALYWI010000082.1 GCA_030852785.1 Actinomycetota bacterium | reverse complement strand
TCTCTGCTGCGTCGGCGGCTGCGTCGGCCGCGTCCGCCGCCGCCTGGGCGGCGGCCTCCTTGCGGGCGCGCTCCTCGGCCTCTGCCTCGAGGGCGTACTCGGCCAGCTTCTGGCGGGGCCGTGCGGCGAGCTCGCCGAGCTCCTTGAGCGGCTGCATCGACGGATCGTCCATCACGCCCTTGACGTCGTCGCCCAGGCCGTCGGTCATGGTCTTGAGCTTGTGGAGCATGCGCCCGGCGCTGCGCGCCATCTCGGGCAGGCGATCCGGGCCGAGCACCACGAGCGCGACGATGAGGATGATGATGAACTCACCGCCGGAGAAGTTGCCCATTCGAGGTCGCTACTGCCCGAGCCGGTCCCGGATCTCTCGGCGGAGTCCGTCGGTCGACTGGTCGATGACGTCGGCGGCCCGGCGCAGTTCCCCGGTGTCGACCGACACGAGGAGGGCGGACGACTCCTCGAGCTTCCGGACGGCCCGGAGCACGAGCGCGCCGGCGACCACCAGCAACAGCAGGGTCGTCACGACGAAGGCCATGGAAGAACGCTACCCCGGTCCCGGCAGCCCGAACGCGCAGGACGCCCCGGCAAGAGTGCGGCAGGGCGTCCCAAGACTCTCTCGAACCGGGCGGGGCCAGAAGGCGCGACACGGTGCGGGTCGGTCGGATTCGGTGGTTCGGTGAGCTCGGCCCGAGGGTCGGCTCTCCGATCCGGTGGATTCAGCGATCCGTCATGGTGGCGAGTGTCACGAACCAGTCGGGAGTGGTGAGCAGGTCGTGGAAGTCCAGCACGTCGTCGTGGGAGATCGATGCGCCGCCCTTCTGCTCGGACAGCTCCGCAGGCAGGCGCCACTCGTCGGAGGACACACCGGCTGCGAGCAGCACGTCGACGACGTGGCTCTCGGCCGGTCGCACCTCGATCATCCGGCACACCGGGCAGCGGAAGAGGTAGGTGGCTTCACCGTTGTCGAGGCAGGTGCGGACCCGCAGATCACGGGATCGCAGTTCCACATCACCACAGTCGCTACAGGTCGCACGGATGAGCGCCATCAGAGTTCTCCTCGTTTCACGTACCCCTACTACTTCGGCCGCGACCGGGTGATGGTTGACCTTTCGCGCCGAATCCGGGCCGTTCGACCTGCCCGGCTGAGTCACTTCGACCAGGGCCCAGGAGGCGTTCCGGAGCTGGCAACATGGGCGTGATGTCGCCGACCTACGAGTCCCTCGACGGTCCCGCCGTGCTGTTCGCCCACCGCGGCGCCCGTGCCCATGCCCCGGAGAACACCATCGAAGCCTTCACCCTGGGCCTTCGCCTGGGAGCGACGGGCCTCGAGAGCGACGTGTGGCTGACCGCCGACGGCGTGGCCGTGCTCGACCACGACGGCGTCGTCGGCGGGCTGCTGCGCCGGAAGCAGATCGCGGATGTGGCACGGGCCGACCTGCCGGACCACATCCCGTCGCTCGCCGAGCTCTACGAGGCGTGCGGCACCGGGTTCGAGCTGTCGCTCGACGTCAAGGACCCGGCGGCCGTCGAAGAGGTCCTCCGGGTCTCGACCGCTGCGGGCGGGGTCGAACGGCTGTGGTTGTGCCATCCCGACATCGACCTGCTCGGCGAGTGGCGTGAGCGCTCCCAGGCGCCGAAGCTCGTGAACTCGACCCGTCTGGCCGTGCTCGAGAACGGTCCGGAGCGTCGGGCCGCGCAGCTGCGCGAGCGAGGGATCGACGCGCTCAACCTGCACCACTCGGAATGGAGCGCCGGCACCGTGGCGCTGCTGCACCGGTTCCGCCGCCGCTGCTTCGGCTGGGACGCGCAGCACCTGCGCGTGATCTCGGCTCTGCTCGACATGGGCATCGACGGGGTCTACAGCGACCACGTCGACCGCCTGGTCGACGCTGCCGCCGTCTGAGACGACGCCGTTCTCGACGGGCCTTCCCGACGGTCGCTACAGGGCGCCGATGCGGCTGAAGGGCCACATGATCATGAACGCGCGGCCGATCACGGTGTCGGCGTCGACGGGTCCGAAGACGCGGCTGTCGCTCGAATGCCCTCGGTTGTCGCCCATGAGGAACACGGTCCCGTCGGGCACCACGAGCGGACGGTCGATGTCGTAGGTCATCGTCCCCTCGGGCAGGTAGGGCTCCTCGAGACGACGATCGTTGACGTACACCGAGCCGTCGCGGGTCAACAGCGTGTCGCCGGGCAGCCCGATCACCCGCTTGATCAGATCCTTGGGGTCGTTGGGGCCCGCCGGCAGTCCGGGCGGACGGGCGAACACGACGACGTCACCGCGGTTGAGCTCGTGGGCGTCGTAGCTGAGCTTGTTGACCACGACGCGGTCGCCGTCGAGCAGCGTCGGCGCCATCGACTCCGACGGGATCTTGAAGGCCTGGACCACGAACGTCTTGATGACCAGCGCCACGAGCACCGCGCCGACCACGACGGCGATCCATTCGACGATGTTGCGGCTCGCCGAGTGCGGACGACGGCCCGAGCGGCGGCCCGGGGACTTCCGGGCACTGGGCACCGTGACGGACCCGGCGGAGCCCGCCCCGGCGGACGCCGACCCGGCAGCGTCCGGTCGCTCTGCGTCGCTGCTGGAGAGGTCGGTCATCGAGCGACCACGCTACAGGCGGCCCGGCCGAACCGCGGTCACTCCGAGGACGTGTAACGAGCCGCGACCCGCAGCGCTGCAGCCGCGCCGAGCGATCGCAAATCCTCGCCGGTGCGCAGGTCCCGGGCCTCGACGTCGGGACCGAGTCGCAGCAGGAGACGCTCCAACCACGGCAGTGCGGTCACCGGCAGGACGATGCGCAGTCGGCCGTCGGCGAGCTCCTCGAGCTCGTCGTACGGGTACGTCTCGGTGACCCAGCGTGCCGAGGCCGGCGCCACCAGCTCGACGGTGCGCGGGCTGCTCGAGAGGTCGACGATGCCGTCGCCGGCACCCTCGGGCGCCTCGAAGTGCTCGTCGGTGACCGTCGCCGAGGTGATCCGGTCGACTCGGAAGAGTCGCTCCCCATCGGCGGTGTGGCAGCGGCCGAACAGGTACCAACGGCCCTCGCGCGACACCACGCGGTACGGGTCGACGGTCCGGCGGGTGGTCTCGTCGCGGGCGTAGGAGTAGTACTCGACGTCGAGTCGCCGCCCTTCCGCCAGCGCGGTCTGGACCTCGGCGAACACCTCTGCATCTGCGTCGCCGAGTGCGACCTCGACGGCTCCGTCGGCGGTGGTGCCGAGGGCGGCGGACAGCTTGACCACCGCACGGTGGAGTGTGCCGTCGGGGTCGGCACCGGGGCGGTCCTCGAGGGCACGGCCGGCGGCGAGCAGCGTGAGCGCCTCGGCGTGGGTCAGCCGCAGCGGACGTGAGAAGTAGTCGCCGAGGCGCACGTGGACGCGGTCGTCCTCGATGCTGACGTCCGCGAGCATGTCCGGAGTGAAGGGGTGCAGACCCACGTTGACGAACACGAAGCCGAGATCTGCGACCAGGTCGTCGCGTCGCATCCCGAACCGTTCACAGATCTCGTCGACGGTCGCGCCCTGGTGCTGCACGATCCACGGCAGCACGGCCAGGATGCGCTGCACACGATCGGTGGCGGTCACCCGGCTCATCGCCCGGCTCCCGCTGCGGTGAACCCGTCGAGCCAGCGGAGCATGTCGTCGCGGAACTCGGCAGGTTCGAGGATCTCGGCACGATCGAGCTGGGTGAGCACGAAGTTGCGCAACGACGTGCGGCTGCGGGCCGCGAGGGCCACCACGACGTCGCCGTTCTCGCGCCGCTCGGCGACCTCGATGCCGGGGTCCTCGGCGAGCACCGACCGGGCGATCTGCGCATCGAGCAGCACCAGCACCCTGGTGGGCTCGTCGTCGCCGAGCTCCCACGGTCGGAGGCGGACCGCCGGGACGACCTCGGGGCGGTCGAAGGCCTCTGCCGGCCCCGTCGTCACCGGACCGCTGATGCGGTCGAGACGGAAGCTGCGCTGGTCCTCGCGCATGGTGTCGTAGCCGCTCAGGTACCAGCGGCCACGCTCGAACTGCAACCGGTGGGGTTGCAGGGTGCGGCGGGTGTCGCCGTAGTCGAAGGTGGCCTCCCGCCGTTCGAGCACGGCGACGAACAACTCGAGCAGCGAGTCCGGCGTCGGCAGCGCACCGACGGGACCGTGGCCCGTGTCGCCACCGGAGCCTCCGGGCACCAGGCCGCCCAGCTTGCGCAGGCCGTCGGTGGCGCCATCCGCGTCGAGGCCCTCGAGCTGCACCGCGGCGGTCGCCAGGTGCAGCGCGGCGAGCTCGTCCGCGTCGAAGCCTGGGTCGGGCAGCTCGTAGCGGTCACGCTCGATCGTGTACGCCGCACGGGGCTGTTCGTGGTGGCCGACCATGACCGTCTCGACCGGGACGCCGAGCTCTCGCAGGTCGTCCTTGTCGCGCTCGAACGCTCGGTGGAAGGCGTCGTCGGAGTCGGTGGAGTACCCCGGGATCCGGTCGCGGATCTCCTCGGCGGTCATCGGCACGGTCGTCTCGATCAGCGCGGCGACGAGGTTCAGCAGGCGGTCGAGTTTTGCCACTGCAGGATCCTACCGGTGGCCGCCCGCGGCCCTGCGCGCCGCGAGCTCTGCGGTGAGGTGGCCGGCGGCGGCCGCAGCGGCGAAGAACAGCGGGTCCTCTTCGACGGTGCGACCCATGGTGGTGACGTGCAGGGACGCCGCCTGCAGCACCGCCGCCGCGTCGGGCCAGTGGCTCGGCTCCGCGACCCTCACCCCGGGCAGGTCCGCAGCGTCCGCGGGAACCGGCGCGACCCACGGTGAGCACGAGATCAGGTCGACGACGCTGCGGGTGTGGTGCGAGATGCCCTGGTGTCGAGGCCGCGGGTCGCCGTCGGAGGCGCGCACGCAGAGCACCGGCGTGCCGCCCCGCGCCGCGACGGTGTCGAGGATCGGCGCCACCTCGAGACCGGTGTGGCCCATGGCCGTGCCCGTGCCGACCACCCCGGGGCCCATGCCGACGACGACCGCGTCGGCGCCCAGGGTGTGCACCGCCAGGCCCAGGGCCGAGGCGACGGTGACGGCCTCGAGGTCGCCGCCGAAGGCGTGGCCGGCGGTCACGGTGCCGGTGAGCAGGCCCTGCTCCCCCATGGTCGCCACCAGGTCCGACATGGCGAGCGGCAGGCTCGCGCCGTCGGTCATGACGTACGCCAGGCGTCGACCGCCCGCCGCGGCGTAGGCCGCAGCGACGGTCGCGACCTGGCTGTGCACCGAGCAGACCACGACCGGGACACCGCCGAGCGGTTCGTCGACCTCGGGGTGGCCGAGCTCGTCGGTGCCGGCGTCGAACTGCAGGCTCGTGTAGCGCAGCTTCATGATGTGCTCCGGGCCCGGGCTGACGAGCTCGTCACGCGCCAGGTTCCAGTGCACGAAGTGCCAGCCGCCGGTGCCCAGCCCGAGCTCGACCGCGGTCGTGTTCACGATCACCGGGTCGCCGACGGAGCAGGTGCCGGTGAGCTGGGTCAGGACGTACGCACGGGCGTCGGTGCCGTCGGGCATGCGCACCCGCAGGCGCTGCAGGCCACGGCGTTCGGAGATGATCTCGGTGACCGCAGCGGTCCGGAAGGTGGGCACCCCGGAGGTCTAGTCGACCGTCGCCGCAGTCGGTGGCAGCCCCGCTACGTCGTCTCGGCGACTCCACTCGGCTCGCAGGGACCGCATCGAGGAGATCACGAGCCAGAGGACCAGTGCGGCGAGGACCCAGTCGGTGCCGACGCGCAGCACGACGCCGGGTACGAACACGCCGAGCACCAGTGCCACGAGCCAGACGGCCGTCCAGCACCGGGACCAGCTGGCAGGCCGCCCCGCCGAGGCGAAGACCATGCCGACCTCGATCGGTGGGGCGATCAGGTTCACGACGGGGATCAGCCACGCGGCGACGGACCGGAAGCGGTGGGTCCACCGGTGCGGGCCCCAGGACACGCGGATCGCGTCGATCCACCAGCCGGTCAGTCCCATCATGGCCAAGAAGGTGACGATGGCGGCCACCATCGAGACGTCGGCGACCATCGGATCGATCTCGGCGTCAGTGGCGAGGAGTCGGGTGAGGGGCGAGACGACGACGATCGCTGCGGCTGCCGCCGTGGCGAGTCGGGCGCGGAACTCGATCCGCCGACGGTCCTCGTCGGTGCCTGTCCCCGCTGTTCTCCCCGCCCCCTGCACGGCGCGCATGGTACGGACCGACGTGTGCAGGATCAACCGTTCGTTGTGATCGAACCGCTCAGAGCGAGGCGATGAGGCGTTCGACGCGCTCGTCGGTCGACTTGAACGGGTCCTTGCACAGCACGGTACGTTGCGCCTGGTCGTTCAGCTTCAGGTGCACCCAGTCGACGGTGTAGTCACGCTTGCGCTCCTTGGCGCGGCGGATGAAGTCGCCACGCAGCCGGGCACGGGTGGTCTGCGGCGGGATCTCCATGGCGTCGGTGATGTCGTGATCGCTCACGATCCGCTCCACCAGCCCGGCGTTCTGCAGCTTGTAGAACACCGAACGTTTGCGGTCGATGTCGTGGTACTGCAGGTCGAGCAGTGCCACCTTCGGATCGCCGAGCTCGAGCCCGTGCCGTTCGCGGTAGCGCTCGATCAGGTTGTGCTTCATGACCCAGTCGACCTCTCGGTCGAGCGACAGCGGGTCCCGCTCCAAACCGGCCATGACGTGCTCCCACATGCCGAGCGCCTGCTTCTCCTGCGGGCTCATGTCGTGGGTCTCGGCGTAGCGCACGGCGCGGCTGAGGTACTCGTTCTGGATGTCGAGCGCCGATGCCTCGCGGCCGTTCGCCAGGCGCACCCGGCGCTGGCAGGTCGGGTCGTGGCTGATCTCGCGGATCGCCCGGATCGGGTTCTCGAGCGTGAGGTCCCGGAGGATGACCGAGGGATCCTCGAGCATGCGGAGGATCAACGAGCACGCACCGAGCTTCAGGAAGGTGGCGTACTCGCTCATGTTGGAGTCGCCGACGATCACGTGGAGACGGCGGTAGCTCTCGGAATCCGCGTGGGGCTCGTCGCGGGTGTTGATGATCGGCCGTGAACGGGTCGTCGCGGACGACACGCCCTCCCAGATGTGCTCTGCACGCTGCGAGATCGAGAACTGCGCACCCCGGGCGGTCTGCAGCAGCTTGCCGGCCCCCGCGTAGACCTGCCGGCTGACGAGGAACGGGATGAGCACCTCGGTGTAGTGGTTCAGGTCGTCGTTGCGGCTCGTCAGGTAGTTCTCGTGGCAGCCGTAGCTGTTGCCGGCCGAATCGGTGTTGTTGCGGAACAGGTAGATGTCGCCGTGGATGCCCTCCTCGGCGAGTCGCTGCTCGGCGGACTCGACGAGCTGACCCAGGATCCACTCCCCCGCCTTGTCGTGCGCTACCAGGTCGTGCAGCGAGTCGCACTCCGGCGTGGCGTACTCGGGGTGCGAGCCGACGTCGAGGTAGAGCCGGGCGCCGTTGGCGAGGAAGACGTTCGAGGACCGGCCCCAGGACACGACTCGGCGGAACAGGTAGCGGGCCACCTCGTCGGGACTGAGCCGGCGTTGGCCGCGCAACGTGCACGTGACGCCGTACTCGTTCTCCAGGCCGTAGATCCGGCGTTCCATCGCGGTCAAGCTAGCGGGCGGCGCAACGATTCGGGTGTAGGCCCGATCTCGTCGCCGCCGGGACTCACTCCGGTGCGAAGGTCGTGGTGGTCCGGGCGAACTCGACGCCGGAGATGCCGCCTGCGTCGTCGTAGATCTGCTCCCAGTCCCGCAGCACCAGTCGACCCCGGAATCCGGCGTACGGGCCGGTGGTGATGGTGGTCCAGACCACGATCACCGGGTAGTCGAGCTGCACCTCGATCACCGTCGCCGACGCCGGCGCATCCTGTCCGGGCATCTCCCGGCCGGGGCCGAGCTCACTCCAGTCGATCGACCCCGTCCCGGCGGCGACGCCGCCCAGCAGGTTCAGCGAGTCGAAGGCGGCGTCGAGGGCGACGGTTCCCGAGGAGCGGCCGGCGCCGTCCTCGCACTCGAAGCGCGCCCCGGGCTCGAGCGCCATGCGGTGCTCACCGCCGCCGAAGTAGCTGCCCGACGGCAGCGGCGGATCCAGCGTCGAGGTGCCCGAGAACACGCACTCGAGCTCCTCGAAGCGCTCACCCGAGCGGGCGGCCTGTGTGCGTCGGTCGGCATCCCCCACGACCTGGGGCACCGAGGTCGTCGGTGCCGCGCCTCGCTCCGAGGGTGGGAGCTCCTCGGTTGCGGCGTCGCCCCGGCTGAAGACGGCTCCGTCGATCACCAGCACGGCCGCGACGGTGACCACGACGAGGACCGCACCCAGGACCAGGAGCACCGGCCGCAGCCAGGAG
>JALYWI010000080.1 GCA_030852785.1 Actinomycetota bacterium | reverse complement strand
GTGGGGGCCGCTGTCGTCGGCGGCGCGGTGACCGGCGGGGCCGTCACGGGTGGCGCGGTGACCACCGGTGCGGGCGGTGGGGGAGGCGCCGGTGCGGGCGGGGCGACCGCCATGAACCGGTGTGCGGTGAAGATGCGGTCACCCGCGACGACGACGCCCACTCCGACGGTCGTGTACTTCGGGTCGACCAGGTTGGCGTAGTGCGTCGGGCTGTCGATGAAGGCCTGGAAGAGCACGGCGACGTCCGCGCCGACACCCACGTTCTCGCCGAGCTTCACCCAGTCGGCGGTGATGCCGTTCGACAGGTTCGACGTGTGGAAGATCCGGCCCTCGCCGGCCATGGTCGTGGCCCAGGAGCGGGCCTCACGCACGAGCTCCCCGTCGACCGCGAGCGGCCCGAGCCCCTTCGAGGCGCGCAGGCCGTTGATCCGTGCGGTGAAGTCGGCCTCGGCCGAACCGGGGTCCGGCACCGCGGCGGCGCCGGTCGCGGCGGGCCGGGTCGACGAGCGGTCGAGTGCGGCGACGGCGGTGGTGCCGATCGAGGCGGTGCACAGCGCGAGCACCGCTGCTGCCGCGACCAGCCACAGGGCGCGAGGTGCACGACGGGTGACGGCGTTGCCGCGGGCGCGGCGGCGCGGGTCGTCCGGCGTTGCATCCATACCGATGTCGTCGGCGTCCCGGAGCGGCCACTTGAGCCCGCGTTCGCCGCTCGCGACGAGGCGTCGCCCGGATCGCTGCGAACGCAGCGGTCGCGAGCACCTGTGGCACTCGGCACATCGGCGAGTAGGGTGCCGCTCGGTGAACCTGGCGAGCATCATCGACGGCCATCCGAGTGACGCCACGGCGCTGATCAGCCGCGGCAAGCCCACCGACTACGGGACCCTGCGCGAGCAGGTGGCCCGTATGCGCACGGGCCTGATCGAGCTGGGCCTCGTGCCCGGCGACCGGATCGCGATCCTGGCGGGCAACAACCGCTACTTCGTGGTCTCGTACCTGGCGAGCCTCGGCGCCGGCCTGGTCGTCGTGCCGCTGAACCCCACGAACCCGGGCGTCGCCATGTGCAAGGAGCTCGACGTCGTCGGCGCCCGCGCCGTGGTGGTCGGTCCGGCCGGCCGTGCGGCGTTCGCCGGGGTCGACCGGGACTCGATCCCGTCGGTCGAGCACGTCATCGGCGCCGGGTTCGCGCCCGAGGGCGGCATGCAGCTCGAGTCGCTCGGCGAGGGATCCGAGGTCCTGCCGCTCGTCGACCGCGACCCGGATGACCTGGCGGTGCTGATCTTCACCTCGGGCACCGCGGGCTCGCCCCGTGCGGCGATGCTCTCGCACCGCAACCTGTACGCCAACATCCGCCAGACCATGGCCTCGGGCGACGACGAGCAGCGTCCCGACGACGTGGTGTTCGGGGTGCTGCCGCTGTTCCACATCTTCGGGCTGAACGTGGTGCTCGGACTGTCGCTCTACGTCGGGTCCGCGGTGCTGCTGATCGAGCGCTTCGACCCCGTGTCGGGCCTCGAGGCCGTCGAGAAGCACGGCGTCACCGTCGTGCTCGGCCCACCGACCATGTGGGCCGCGTGGGCCGGTGTGCCCGGCGTCGAGCCCGAGGTGCTGTCGTCGGTCCGCATGGCGATCTCCGGTGCAGCGAAGCTGCCCGTCGAGGTCGCCCAGGCCGTCGAGGCCAAGTTCGGGCTGCACCTCGACGAGGGCTACGGCCTCACCGAGGCCTCACCGGTGGTCACCAGCCCCAGGGGCACGGACGCTCCCGGCGGCTCGATCGGCATCCCGGTACCGGGCCTCGAGCTGCGCATCGTCGACGCGACCGGACAGGACGTGCTCGTCGGCGACGCCGGCGAGGTCTGGGTCAAGGGCCCGAACGTGTTCCAGGGCTACTGGCAGGCTCCCGAGGTGACCGCCGCGGTCATCACCGAGGACGGCTGGTTGCGCACCGGCGACGTCGCGGTCGTCGACGACGACGGGTTCCTCTTCCTCGTCGACCGGGTCAAGGACCTGATCATCGTGTCGGGGTTCAACGTGTACCCCGCCGAGGTCGAAGCGGTGCTGCAGGAGCACCCCGCGATCGACGGTTGTGCGGTCGTCGGCGTGCCGCACCCGTACACGGGCGAGGCCGTGAAGGCCTACGTCGCGGCCCGGCCGGGGATCCCCATCGAGGAGGACGACGTCATCGCCTTCTGTGCGGAACGCCTGCCGGGTTACAAGTGCCCCAACAAGGTCTGGTTCGTCGACGAGATCCCGCGTGGCATCACCGGCAAGGTCCTGCGCTACGAGCTGAAGTGACCGCGCGACGAGCTGAAGAGACCGCGCGACGAGTTGAAGTGACTGTGCTCGGGCGCTGGGCCCGAGCTTTGTGAACCGCTGCACGAGCGAAGTACCGTCGGCGGATGCCCACCTCGCGACGCCGTGTGATCCCGGAGGCGACCATCGCTCGCCTTCCGGTGTACCACCGTGGGCTGCTGCAGCTGCAGGCCGAAGGACGTCCGACGGTGTCCTCGGAGCAGCTCGCCGACCTGGCCGGCGTCAACGCCGCGAAGGTCCGCAAGGACCTGTCGTACTTCGGGTCCTACGGCACACGGGGTGTCGGCTACGACGTCGAGCAGCTGCTCATCGAGATCCGACGTGAGCTCGGCCTCGACCACGACTGGCCGTGCGTCATCGTCGGCGCCGGCAACCTGGGCTCCGCCCTCGCCAAGTTCGCCGGGTTCTCCGAGCGTGGATTCTCGGTGGTCGCCGTCGTCGACACCGACCCGGCCAAGGTCGGGCAGCGCCTGGGCGAGGTCGAGGTGCGCCACGAGGACGAGCTCGCCGGCCTGGTCGAGCAGCACTCGGTCGTGATCGGCATCATCACGACCCCACCGTCCGCCGCCCAGGACGCCGTCGAGCGGCTGAACGAGGCGGGGGTCAACTCGATCCTGAACTTCGCGCCGACCGTGCTCGACGTGCCGCCGCACGTCCTGGTCCGCGACGTGGACGTCGCGGTCGAGTTGCAGATCCTCGCCTTCCACGAGGAGCGCCGGCAGTCCGCCACCGAGACGTCGGTCACGGCGCCGGTGGCCCCCGTCGCCGACAGCGCCGCCGGCTGAGCCGGTTTCCCGGGCGTTCACCGGGCTGCGCCGTGCTCGGCCGCCGGGAGCAGATGCACCTGTGTGCACCATCTCGACTGGCGGAGCAGCTCTGAGAGGAGCATTCTTGGAACGGTCCCCGAAAGCCGAGGGCGCACGGCCCCCGTCGGTCGGAACGAAGGAGCGCCAGCTGGCGTGTCTGTCGTCGTCGTAGGAGCGAACCACCGAACCGCCTCGCTCGACCTGCTCGAGCGGATGGTCGTCCCGGGTGAGCGGCTGCCGAAGCTGCTGCACGGACTCGACGCGTGCGACGACGTCTCCGAGGTCGCGATGCTCGCGACCTGCAATCGCACCGAGGTGTACGTCGTCGCCGAGCGCTTCCACAGCGCCTACGGCCAGATCCGCGACTTCTTCAGCGACCTGACGCACCTGCCGCCGGACCTCTTCGCCGAGCACCTCTACGTGCACTACGACGACCAGGCCGTTCGCCACCTGTTCGAGGTGGCCGCCGGACTCGACTCGGCGGTGCCGGGTGAGCACGAGATCCAGGGCCAGGTCCGTCAGGCGTGGCAGACCGCTCGCGACGAGGGCACGTCGCGCCGCTCGCTCAACATGCTCTTCCGCCACGCGCTCGAGGTCGGCAAGCGGGCCCGCACCGAGACCCGGATCGCGCACCACGTCACGTCGGTCTCGCAGGCCGCCGTCATCATGGCGGGTGAGCACCTGGCCGGGATCGAACCGGGTGGCTCCACGCTCGACGCCTCACCGGTGTGCGCGGGTGCCCGGGCCGCCTCGGGACTGGCCGGCCGCCGCGTCGTGGTCGTCGGTGCCGGCGCCATGGCCCGTGGCATGGCGTCGTTCCTGGCCGACGCGGGTGTCGCGGAGATGACCATCGCGAACCGGACCCCCTCGCGGGCCGAGGCGCTCGCCGAGTCGCTCAGCGACCAGTCCGGCACCACCTCGATCCAGGGCGTGCCGCTCGACGACCTCGGTGCGCACCTGGTCGGCGCCGACGTGCTCTTCACCGCCACCGACGCGACCGACCCCGTGGTGACGCTCGACCACGTCGAGCCGGCGATGGCGACGCGAGCCGTCGACTCGATGCTCGTCGTCGACGTCGGCATGCCCCGCGACGTCGCCGCAGAGGTCGGATCGCTCGCAGGTGTCGAGCTGCTCGACATGGAGGCCGTCGCCGCGCTGACCGACGCGAACCTCGCGGCCCGCCACGCCGAGGCCGACGCGGTCCACGAGATCGTCGATGCCGAGGTCGCCCGCTACGAGTCGCTCACCTCGGCCCGGGAGGTGGCGCCGGTCGTGACCGCGCTGCGTCAGCAGGTCGAAGGTGTCCGCCTCGCCGAGCTCGACCGCTTCGCGGCACGGCTCGAGGGACTCGAACCGGGTGAACGAGAGGCGGTCGAGGCGTTGACGAAGGGGATCGTGGCGAAGCTGCTGCACTCCCCGACGGTCCGGCTCAAGGACGCGGCGGGCTCCGGCCGCGGTGACCGACTCGCCGAGTCGGTCCGCGAGCTGTTCGACCTGAGCTGAATGAGCCGACGGCACCCGTCGGCACCGACCGACGCACCCCGAGCCCGACCGACACTGTTCCGGGTGCGATCGTGCCGGCCGGAGCCGGCATGAGTGCACCCAGAACGCTGCGCATCGCGACGCGACGTTCGCCGCTCGCGATGTGGCAGGCCGAACACGTGGCGGCGCTGTTGCGCGCCGCGCACCCCGACGTGCAGGTCGACCTGGTCGGACTGTCGACCGAGGGTGACCGCCGGCTCGACGTGCCGTTGTCCGAGATCGGCGGCAAGGGTGTCTTCGCGACCGAGGTGCAGGCGGCGCTGGTCGACGGCCGTGCCGACCTGGCGGTCCACTCCGCGAAGGATCTGCCGGCGGTGACCGCACCCGGATTGCGGCTCGTCGCGGTGCCCGAGCGGGGCGACGCACGCGACGCCCTGGTCGGTGCACGGCTCGCGGAGCTGCCCGACGGCGCGGTGGTCGCCACGGGCTCGGCCCGCCGAAGGGCACTGCTCGCGCGGGCGCGACCGGACCTGCGCTTCGAGGAGCTGCGCGGCAACATGGCGACACGGCTCGCCCGGGCCGCGGACTTCGATGCCATCGTCGTCGCGTCGATCGCCTTCGACCGACTGGGGCTGACGGAGCACCTGAGCGAACGGCTCGACCCTTCCACGTTCGTGCCGCAGGTCGCGCAGGCCGCGCTCGGGATCGAGTGCCGTGCCGACGACCTCGACGTGATCGAGCTCGTGGCCTCCTTGGAGCACGGCCCGAGCCGCAGGGCCGTCGACGCCGAACGCGCCTTCCTCGCGGAGCTCGGGGGCGACTGCTCGCTGCCCGCGGGTGCGCACGCCGTGGTCGCCGACGACGGCACCGTGACGCTCGACGTGGTGCTCGCCGCCGAGGTCGGCGGTCCGGTCGTCCAGCTGCAGCGCAGCGGTGTCGACGGCGTCGCGCTCGGTCGTGACGCGGCGATCGCCGCACGCGACCAGCTGGGTGCCACCGACGACGCTTCCCGTCGCGAGCGGTCGTGACCGTCCACCTGGTCGGTGCCGGCCCCGGTGACCCGGGGCTCATCACGGTCCGGGGGGCCCAGCTGCTCGCCGGCGCGGACGTCGTCGTGCACGACCGGCTGTCGGCCGCGTCCCTGCTCGATCTGGCGCCCGAGTCCGCCGAGCGCATCGACGTCGGCAAGTCGCCCGACGGCCCGTCCGTGCCCCAGGAGCGCATCAACGAGCTGCTCGTCGAGCACGGCCGCGCCGGTCGACAGGTGGTGCGCCTCAAGGGCGGCGACCCCTTCCTGTTCGCCCGCGGCGCCGAGGAGGCCGCCGCGCTCGAGGCCGCCGGTGTCGACTACGAGGTGGTGCCCGGCATCACCTCGGCCATCGCCGCGCCTGCGTACGCGGGCATCCCGGTCACCATGCGGTACTCGTCGACCAGCCTGACCATCGTCACCGGGCACGAGGACCCCTCGAAGCAGCGCACCGACGTCGACTGGGAGGCGCTCGCCCGGGTCGGCGGCACGATCGTCATCCTCATGGGCGTCGCGAACATCGCGCGCATCACCGAGCGGCTGCTCGCCGGCGGGCTGTCGCCCGAGACGCCCGCCGCAGCGGTGCGGTGGGGGACCCGCCCCGACCAGCGGACCGTCCGTGCGACGCTGGCGGCCCTGCCCGATCAGGATCTGGCCGCGCCGAGCACGATCGTCGTCGGCGACGTCGCGGCCCAGCAGCTCCGGTGGTTCGAGGACCGGCCGCTCTTCGGTCGCCGCATCGTGGTGACGCGCTCCAAGGCCCAGGCAGGGCGGCTCACCGGTCTGCTGACCGCGGCGGGTGCCGAGGTCGTCGACGCCCCGACGATCGAGTTCGCGGGACCCTCCGACGGCGGCGCGGCGATGCGCGACGCGATCGCACGGATCGGTGAGTTCGACTGGGTCGTGCTGTCGTCGCCCAACGGCGTCGAGCGCTTCACGGACCTGCTGCGCGACGGCCGCGACCTGGCCGGTGTGCGCCTGGCGGTCGTCGGCCCCGGCACGCAGGCCGCGCTCGCCGATCGTGGGCTGGTCGCCGACCTGCTGCCCGAGCGCTACGTCGCCGAGGGTCTGCTCGACGCGTTCCCCGACCCGGACCCCGATGCCGGCGGACGAGTGCTGGTGGTGCGCGCCGCGGTCGGCCGTGACGTGCTCGTCGACGGTCTCGCCGCTCGCGGCTGGGACGTCGAGCTCGTCGAGGCATACCGCACGGTGCACGCCCGCTTCGACGAGCGCACCCGCGCCCGGCTGGCCGGCGCCGATGCCATCACCTTCACCTCGTCGTCCTCGGTCACGAGCTTCGTCGAGAGCGCAGGGGTCGACGCCGTGCCTCCGTCGGTCGTGACGATCGGTCCGATCACCTCGGCGACCGCTCGTGAGCTGGGCCTCGAGGTGGCCGCCGAGGCCGACCCGCACTCGCTCGACGGGCTCGTCGCGGCGGTCGGTTCGCTGCTGGCCCGGGAAGGCGCCTCGCAGCCCTCACCTAGGATCCGACCGTGAGCTTCCCGCAGCGTCGCCCCCGTCGTCTCCGCCGGACCGAGGCGATGCGTCGCCTCGTCGCCGAGACCCGCCTCGGGGTCGACGACCTGGTCGCACCGCTGTTCGTGCGAGAGGGCATCGACTCGGTCATCCTCTTCGGGGTGCCCGAGCACAAGGACGACCGGGGCAGCGGCGCCTCGGATCCCGACGGCATCGTGCAGCGCGCCGTGCGCGAGCTGCGCGACGACCTGGGCGACTCGGTCGTGATCATGGCGGACCTGTGCCTCGACGAGTACACCGACCACGGCCACTGCGGGTTGCTCGCGCCGGACGGCACGGTCGACAACGACGCGACGCTCGAGCGCTACGGCGAGGTCGCCGTCGTGCAGGCCGAGGCAGGTGTCGACGTGTGCGCACCGTCGGGGATGATGGACGGCCAGGTGCTGGTCATCCGCGACACGCTGGACGAGGACGGCTTCGACGACGTCGCGATCCTGGCGTACGCGGCGAAGTACGCCTCGGCGCTCTACGGGCCCTTCCGCGAGGCCGTCGACGTCGAGATCGCGGACGGCGGTGACCGGCGGGCCTACCAGCAGGACTGGCACAACGTGCGCGAGTCGCTCGAGGAGATCCGCATCGACATCGCCGAGGGCGCCGACATGGTGATGGTCAAGCCCGCGCTGACCTATCTCGACGTGCTCACGCGGGCTCGTGCCGAGGTCGACGTCCCGCTCGCGGCGTACCACGTGTCGGGCGAGTACGCGATGGTGCACGCCGCGGCCGAACGTGGCTGGATCGACGGCGACGCCGTCGCGCTCGAGCAGATCTCGGCGATCAAGCGGGCGGGCGCCGACTTCGTGCTGACCTACTTCGCCCGCAGCCTCGCCCAATCTCTGCAATGAACAGAGCGCTCCGATGAACCGAGCGCCGCGATGAACCGAGCGCCGCGATGACGCAGCGCCGCACCAAGTGACTGCGATGAGGAGTCGACGTTGACCGAGCTGACGAACGCAGGACTCTATGAGCGCGGGCTCGTCCGCATCCCCGGCGGCGTGAACTCGCCGGTGCGGGCCTTCCGCTCGGTGGGCGGCACGCCGCACTTCGCCGCCCGTGGTCAGGGTGCGTATCTGTGGGACGTCGAGGGCACCCGGTTCATCGACTACGTGCAGAGCTACGGCGCGTCGATCCTCGGCCACGCGGATCCGACGGTGATCGACGTCATCCAGCGGACCGCGGCGCTCGGCACGACCTTCGGCGCGCCCACCGCCGGCGAGGTCGAGCTGGCCGAGGAGCTGTGCGAGCGCATCCCGGGCATGGAGCAGGTCCGCCTGGTCAGCTCGGGCACCGAGGCGACCATGTCCGCGATCCGCCTGGCGCGCGGCGCCACCGGCCGCTCCACGATCGTGAAGTTCGAGGGCAACTACCACGGCCACTCCGACGCGCTGCTCGCGTCATCCGGCTCCGGGGTCGCCGAAGGTGCGATGGAGACCGACACGACGCCGGACTCCGCGGGCGTGACCGAGGGCGCCGTCGCCGACACCCGCATCGAGCCGTACAACGTGGTGCCGACCCTGGACGAGACGGTCGCGGTGGTCATCGTCGAACCCGTCGCGGCGAACATGGGGCTCGTGCCGCCACTGCCGGGCTTCCTCGCAGGCCTGCGCGACGAGTGCGATCGGGTCGGCGCGTTGCTGCTCTTCGACGAGGTGATCACCGGGTTCCGCCTGGCCGTCGGCGGGGCCACCGAGTGGTCCGGCATCACCCCCGACATCTGGTGCTTCGGCAAGGTGATCGGCGGGGGACTGCCCGTCGGCGCGTTCGGTGCGTCGGTCGAGATCATGTCGCACATCGCCCCGCTCGGCTCCGTCTACCAGGCGGGCACGCTGTCGGGGAACCCGCTCGCGACCGCCGCGGGGCGCGCCGTGCTCGACCAGCTCGACGCCGGTGCCTACGAGCGACTGCGGTCGACCGCCACGACGCTGACCGACGGTCTGCGCTCGATCTTCGCGGATGCCGGCGTCGCGGCGATCGTGCCGCAGGTCGGCCCGCTGCTCGGCGTGTTCTTCGGCGACGCCGAGGTGGTCGGCGGCGATCAGCCCGTCGACTTCACGACAGCGGGCGCCTCGGTGGCCCTCGGGCGCTACCCGGCGTTCTTCCACGGCATGCTCGACCGGGGCGTCGCCCTGGCGCCGGGGCCGTGGGAGGTCTGGTTCCCGTCGCTGTCGCACAGCGAGGACGACGTGCGCGTGACGCTCGAGATCGCCGATGAGGTCGTGCGCTCCCTGCCGGCCTGATCGACATCGTTCGCACTGACGAAATCCGTCTCCGTGTCGGTGCTGGCGCACCGAAACGAGCACAGATTTGGTTCGCTACTGACGAAATCGGTCTCCGTT
>JALYWI010000073.1 GCA_030852785.1 Actinomycetota bacterium | reverse complement strand
CGAGTTGGCCGGGCTGCGGCCCGACGCGCCCCACGAGCTGCGCCTGCGCCGCGACGGCGAGGTCGTCGCGACGCGACGCTTTCGCACGACACGCCCGCCCCGCGGCGACGAGCTGTTCCGCTTCGCGACGATCAGCGACCTGCACCTCGGGCGAGGCAACCGCGCCTACCGCGCGCCGAAGATGCGCAAGGAGGTGCCCGAAGCGCCCGGTGCGGCGAGCACCCTCGACCTCGAGAGCGACCGGCAGTTCCGTGCCGCCCGCGCCGCGATCGACGAAGCGCTGGCATGGGGCGCACAGCTGCTGGTGGTCAAGGGCGACCTGTGCGACGAGAGCGTCGAGTGGATCTGGGACCAGGCCGCCGAGCTGCTCGCGCCGGTCCCGGTGCCGGTCGTGATCCTGCCGGGCAACCACGACACCGGATCGCTGCGCGCCGTCGAACCAGAGGTCGCTGCCGCGGCTCGAGGGCTCGACGTGGTCCGGGGTGTCGGCCACCTGGACGTCCCGGGGTTGCGGATCGTGAGCGTCGACTCGACCAATCCCGGCAACGGGTGGGGGTCGGTGGCCCGCCACGCGGACGAGGTCGCGACACTCGCCGCCGAGGCGGACCGAGGGGTGTTCGTCGCGACGCATCACCACCCTCAGCGGTTCCGGCCGCCGTTGTTCTGGCCCCACGGCATCCCCGGGCCCGACGCGGACACCTTCGCCCGCACCCTCGCCGCGGCGAACCCCGCGGTGATGGCGTCGTCGGGTCACACGCACCGCTGCCGCCGGCGCGTCGTCGAAGGCGTGACCTGGACCGAGGTCGCCGCGACGAACCACTTCCCGGGGGTGTGGGCCGGGTACACCGTCTACGACGGCGGCATCACCCAGGCGGTTCGGCGCATCCTGGAGCCGGAGCCCATGGCGTGGATCGAGGGCACGCGCCACGTGCTGGGCGGGGTGTGGGCGCTGTGGTCGACCGGCACGCTCGACGACCGCTGCTGCGCCGTCACCTGGTGAGCTCGCCGCTCACCGCCGGCGGCTCACTTCGGCTCACTTCTTGCGGGTCACTTCTTGCGGGTCACTTCTTGCGGCGGCCCAACGCCTGGTAGGCGATCGGCCCGACGGGCTGGATGATCGACACCAGCCGCCACAACCACTTGGGGCCACGCACCTGGTCGCGTGATCGGCGCGACAGGTCGCGCATCGCCGTCGTCGTGATCACCAGCTCGACGAGCGCCGCGGCGATCAGCCCCGCCTTCGCCGAGGGGCTCAGCTCCGACCACTTCTTCTTCTGACTCATCCGATGTCTCCACTCATCCGATCTCCCCGGCTCGTTCCAGGTAGGTCGTCGCGATCGCTGCATGCAGCGCGACGCCGTCGGCCATGTTGTCCTCGTGCAGGACCATCCGGTTGGAGTGGCACGAGGGTGCGTCGAACGGGTTCGGGTGGTCCGGCGGGCACACCCCGAGGAACACCATCGCGCCCTGCACGCGGTCGAGCACGTATGAGAAGTCCTCGGCGCCCATCACCGGGTTCGGCAGCTGGAACGACCGCCCCGGACCGATCCGGTCGTCGACCACCGAAGCAGCGAACGCGGCGAACCGGGCGTCGTTCACCGTCACGGGGTAGCCCTGCTGGATCACGACCTCGACCGCAGCGCCGTGGGCTGCGGCGACGCCGTCGGCGACGGTGCGGATCCGTTCCCACACGGCGTGGCGAGTGCGTTCCGACACCGCACGCAACGTGCCGTGCATGGTGACCGACTCGGGGATCACGTTGTTCACGGTGCCCGCCGCGATCTGCGCGATCGTCAGCACTGCGGGGTCGAACACGTCGACGGTGCGGGTGATCATGGACTGCAGCGCGAGCACCAGCTCGCACGCGACCGGCACCGGGTCGAGCGCCCAGTGCGGACTGGACGCATGCCCGCCACGTCCGGTGACGGTGATCGTGAGCTCGTCGGCCGAGGCCATCGCCGCTCCGGGGCGCCAGGCGACGATGCCGCTCGGGACATTCGGCGCGATGTGGATCGCGAACGCGGCGTCGACGCCGTCGAGCACCCCCTCGTCGATCATCAGGGCGGCGCCACCGCTGCCCTCCTCACCCGGCTGGAACATGAAGCGCACGTTGCCGGCCAGGTCGTCGCGACGGTCGGCCAGCAGGCGGGCGGCACCGACGAGCATCGCGGTGTGGGCGTCGTGACCACAGGCGTGCATCGTGTTCTCCACGGTGCTCGCGAACTCGACGCCGCTGTCCTCGGGCATGGGCAGCGCGTCCATGTCGCCGCGCAGCAGCACGGTCGGGCCGGGGCGTGCGCCGCGGAGGTCGGCGACGACGGAGCTGAGCCGTTCGCCGACCGAGATCTCCAGGCCGAGCCCGTCGAGCGCGTCGAGCACCGCTGCCTGCGTGCGCGGCAGCTCGAGCCCGAGTTCGGGATGTCGGTGCAGCGCACGCCGCAGGTCGACCACACCGGGCAGCAACGCCCGCGCCGTGTCCAGCAGATCCTCGTCGATCAGCGACATCGATCCCCCGATCTCAGCTGACGAGCGCCAGCACCAGTCCGACCTGCCCCAGATGGTAGGTCGTCATCACGATCAGCCGTCCGTGGGGCAGCTCGTCGACGAAACGGTTCCAGCCGAGCACCCCGTCCGAGATGTAGAAGAGCACGGCGCCGATGATCGCCAGTGGCACCGCGGTGCCGAACGCGCTGACCACCATGAACGAGATCACCGCCATGTAGATCGCGACGGGCACGCCGAGACGGGAGTCCATCGCCTGGCTGCCGCGGACCACGCGGGATCCGACGACCGCCGCGGCGATCAGGACGACCACGGTGCCGACCATGAGCAGCGGCGGGGTGATGTCGAACTGCAGCAGCCCGAGGATGTACATGACGTGTGCGAGCAGGAACGCGATCAGCCCGCCCAGGAAGAGCTTCTCGCTGAGCATGAGGAACACGTCGCCGGCGAGCGAGCAGACCAGCGCCGCGACGAACATCCACCGCGCGGTGTCGTTGCCGAGGTCCGCCTCGGGCAGCGCGAGCACTGCGCCGATGAGCACCACCATCGTCAACGGCTTGAGCACGTACTCCAGCGAGCGGCGGTCGGTCGACACCGCCCACCAGTCGGCTGCCGCCACGACCAGGGTCGCGGCGATCAGTGCGTAGAAGGTGCCCATCGGTGCGGTCTCCTCGAGCCTGTCCGGTCTCGGCGGGGGGGGTCGTCGCCCCTGGGGGGCGGCGATCAGGCGAACAGGTCCCGGACAGCTTGCCAGTCGAGCGACTCGGCCATCTTCATCCGGGCCTGCATGACGTGGCGCGGACGGTTGACGCCGAGCACCCCGGTGCAGCGGTCGCCACGCCGGAACAGCGCCACGAAGCGGCGTTCCTCGACGGTGCCCTCGACGATCTCGATGTCGTCGGAGCCCGAGGGGCGACCGGCCAGCTGGAGCTTTCGGTCGTACTGGTCGGACCAGAACCACGGGATGGGGGCGAACGCCGCGGTGCGTGCTGCGGCGTTGGCCGCTGCGACATCGGCTGTGGCGTCGGCTGTGGCCGCGGGCAGCTCGGCGAGCAGGCGGCGGGCGGCGTGCTCGCCCATCTCGATCGCGTTCTCCCACTGCTCGACGCGCATCACCTCGCCGAAGCGAGGGTTCGGCCAGCTGGCCACGTCACCCGCGGCGACGATGCCCGGCGCCGCCAGGCAGGTCTCGTCGCAGCGCACACCGTCGTCGAGCACGAGACCGGATCCCTCGAGCCAGCCGGTGTTGGGCACCACGCCGACGCCGACCACGACCACCTCGGCACGGACCTCGCTGCCGTCGTCGAGCGCCAGGACCTTCGTCGCTCCCTCGACGGTCACGCCGCCCACGCCGACACCGAGGCGCACGTCGACGCCCTGGTCGCGGTGCAGCTGGGTGACGAAGTCACCGATGCGACCGGGCAGCACTCGCCCGAGGGGCACCTCGGCCGCCTCGATCATCGTCACCTCGAGGCCGCGCACGCGACAGGTCGCCGCGACCTCTGCGCCGATGAACCCCGCGCCGACGACCGCGACACGCGGCGTGCCGGCGTCGAGCTCGGCGCGGATCGCCAGGCAGTCGGACATGGTGCGCAGCACGTGCACCCCGGTGATGCCCTCGAAGAGCATCCGCGGCGCCGCCCCCATGGCCAGCACGATCCCGTCGGCCGAGATCGACGAGCCGTCGCTCAACCCCAGCGTGCGGGTCGCCGCGTCGAGCGAGATGGCGGCGACACCCAGGCGCAGCTCGACATCGAGATCCGGCAGGCGCGTCGCGGAGCGGTGCACCGCCTTGTCGGGTTCCCAGTCACCGGCGAGCACCTGCTTCGACAGCGGCGGACGGTCGGGTGGCAGGTCGCTGCTGGGGTCGACGACGATCAGCTCGCCGTCGTAGCCGGCGCCGCGCAGCGTCTCGGCCGCGGTGAGTCCGGCGAGCGACGCGCCGACGATGCACACGGTGCTCATGTGGTCTCCGCTGTTGTTCTGGCCGCGGGTCGATCGGCGGTCGGCGACGATGGACGCGATGGCCGGTGGGCCGTCAGCCCTCGATGGTGATGGCCTGCTTGGGGCAGCGGCGAGCGGCTTCCTCGACCTTGTCGCGGAGGCTCTCGGCGGGCTCCTCGTCGAGGACGTAGAGGAAGTCGTCGTCGCGCACCTCGAACACCTCTGGAGCGACCGCCATGCACACGGCGTTGCTCTCACACAGGTCGTAGTTCACGACAACCTTCATCTGGACCCCTTTCGGCACAACTGCGGGCAATCTAGCGCCTCTGCCCGGGCCGACGGAGCGTGTGCACGGAGCACGGCCCGGCACGCGGGATAGCGTGTCGCCCGTGTTCGAACCACATGCCGTGACCGTCGATCCCGCCACCGCCGGATTCGACCCGACCGCACTCGACACGTTCCGGGCGAAGGTGGCTCAACAGGTCGACGAGGGCCGCATGCCGTCGGGCCAGTACGCCTTCGCGATCGACGGCGAGCTGGCGGTGTTCGAGGCCTACGGCGACGCGACGACCTCGACGCGCTTCAACGTCTTCTCGGCGACCAAGGGCCTGATCGCGGGCGTGGTGTGGCAGCTCATCGGCGAGGGCCGCCTCGACGCCTCGACGAAGCTCGGCGAGGTCATCGAGGACATCGGCGTCGACGGCCGCACACCCGAGTGGATGGCGTCGATCACCCTCGAGCAGCTGCTGACGCACACCGGCGGTTTCCCGTTCGCGCCGCTCGGCCCCGACCGCTGGGCGTCACGCGACGAGCGCCGCGCCGCGTTCCGACGCTGGTTCGCCACGACCGAGCCCGGCACCGTGTTCGCCTACCACCCGCTCTCGGCGCACTGGATCGCCGCGGAGATGATCGAGACGATCGAGGGGCGCGACTACCGACGGGTCGTGACCGAGCGGATCATCGAGCCACTCGGGCTACGCGGCTTCTCACTCGGCGTGCCCGAGGACGAACAGGACGACATCGCCGAGCTCACCCTCGTCGGCGAGGCGCCGACCTACGAGGAGCTCGCTGCCGTCTTCGGCGACTTCGACACCTCGCTGCTCGACGCGGTCAGCCCCGCCGCGCTGCTGGAGTTCAACCGGCCCGACGTGCGGGCCGTCGGCGTGCCGGGCGGCGGGGGCATCGGCACCGCTGCGGACCTGGCCCTCTACTACCAGGCGCTGCTCCACAACTCCGACGACATGTGGGACCCGGAGGTCCTGGCCGACGGCACCGGTCGGATCCGCTGCACGCTGCCCGACCTGATGAAGGGCGTCGCGTCGAACCGCAGCCTGGGTCTGATCATCGCGGGTGACGACGGCATGGGCGCGATGCGCGGCATGGGCCCGACGGTCTCGCCGCGGACGTTCGGGCACAACGGCGCCGCAGGACAGATCGTGTGGGCCGACCCGGACACCGGCGTGTCGTTCGCGTTGACGACCTCGGGCATCGACCCGCACTACCTGCGAGAGGGGCGCCGCATCGCGTCGCTCGGCGCCAAGGCCGGCCTGTGCCGTCCCGCGTCGTGAGGCCGGCGTCATGAGGCTGGCGTCATGAGGCTGGGTGACCGCCCCGGGCCGCCCGAGGTCCGTGTGGCACGCGCCGCAGAGTGGTTGGTGATCGGCGAGCTGCTCGGCGACGCCTTCCAGGATGATCCGCTGTGGGCGTGGATGGCGCCGGACGAGCGCCGCCGCCAGCGGCACCTGGGATCGCTGTTCGCCCAGGTGGTGAAGCCCCTGGTCGGCGACGGGCACGCGCACACCAACGAGGACCGCTCCGGCGCCGCGGTGTGGGCGCCGCCGAACGGTTGGAAGACCTCGAACCGGGAGGCGATCCCGCTGGCCGTGCCGTTCATGCGCGCGGCCGGTCTGCGGCAGCTGCGGGCCAGCCTGGCCGCGATCGAACGCATGGAGCAGATGCACCCGACCGAGCCGCACTGGTACCTCGAGATCGTCGGCGCCGATCCGACTCGCCGCGGCCAGGGCATCGGCTCGTCACTGCTCCAGCCGGGGATCGACCGCTGCGACCGCGACGGCCTTCCGGCCTACCTGGAGAGCTCCAAGAAGGAGAACATCCCGCTCTACGCGCGCTTCGGGTTCGAGGTCATGGACGAAGTCGTGCTGGTCCCCGGCGGTCCGCCGATCTGGCCCATGTGGCGCCCCGCCCGCTGAGCCTCCGGCCCCGCCCGACCGCTCGGTCGCTGCCCGCTAAGCCTCCGGCCCCGCTCGATCGCTGCCCAGTCGCTCGATGCCCGGTCGCTCGCTGCCCGGTCGCTCGAGGCCGAGGCCCCCGCCCCGTCCGACCGACCCGATTCGGACGAATTGGCGCGCTTCTGGTCGCGGATCGACCAGATCTGCGCCACTTCGTTGGATCAGCAAGACCGTTCCGTCGCCCTCGTGGCATGTGCGTCACGCAGCACGTCGACGAACCGAGACGGGTGATCCACATCGGCCCATCCCACGTACACCATCAGCCACCCCAGGGCGGCGAGCCGGTTGGCCCGGTGCTGATCGGCACCGGCGTTCGCGTCGCCGAAGTGCCACCGGCGGGAATGCGCCTCGACCCCGATGCCGAGCGACGGCCAGGCGACGTCGATGCGACCGACGAGTTGCCCGTGGCGGTCGTGCACAACGTGCTGGCGAACAGGCGGCGGCAGTCCGATCTCGGCGCATGCGCGCTCGACGAGTCGCTCGAACATTGAGTCCGGCAGCGGTCCACGACGGTCGGGCCGTGAGAGCACCCGGCGGAGCGAGCCAGGGCCGCCCACACCAGGGCGGGCCAGGCGCTCGAGTGTCTGGGCGATCCATCGCGAACTGACCCCGCGTCGGAGGGCGTCATCCAGCACCTGCTCGACCACGTCATCGATGACCACCTCCCCGAGGTCCACGATCGTCCGAGCGATCGAGGTGACCGGCATTCCGGACACCTCGGTGATGTCGACGGGCTCGAGGAACGTGGCTCGATGCACGACCGCGTCAAGGGAGAGGCGAGCGCTGCGTCGCGACACGCTGAGCTCCACGGGCGCGTCGTCGACGCCGTCCAGACGGTGCAGCTGCGCCGCAGCGCGGTGGGACAGCACGCCATTGGACGCCATTGCCGCGATCGCACAGCGCTGCACCCACGAGGGCGTGGCGGCTGCAGCGACCAACACGCCGTGCACGGGACTGGACCAGTCACCGCGTCGCTGCAACGTGCGCAGCTGTGCCCTGGTCAGCCCGGCGTTGTGTGCCTCTGCGACGGTGACCACGCCCGAACGACGAGCGGCGAGCCGTGCCAGCTCGGCGTGCCCCGACGGGTGCTCCGGGCTCGGCATGGATTCTCGCGGTGTCGACATCGCCGAGATGGTCGCCGAACGCTGCAGCGCTGTCAGCGGGGACCGCTCACCGCGGCGCCGATCGACGGTTGGACCGCGCCACGTCCGCGCCCCGCGGCGGACGAAGTGGAGCGCATCTGGTCGTCCATCGACCAGATCCGTGCCAATTCGTTCAACTCGGCGGGGCGAGGTGCTGGGGCGGTTTGGCGGTGAGGCGGCGGCGGACGAAGTGGAGCGGATCTGGTCGGGGATCGACCAGATCTGCGCCAATTCGTTCGACTGATGGGGCGAGAGGCACGGGCAGGCAAGGTCGGGCGGTTCGGCGGCGAAGCGAGCTGCTGGCGGTTCGGCGGCGAAGCGGGCGGCCGTCGAGCTGCCGGCGATCCACTGTCGCGGTGCTGGTCGCTCATCGACCAGCAG
>JALYWI010000062.1 GCA_030852785.1 Actinomycetota bacterium | reverse complement strand
GTGTGTCGATGACGACCCATATGTCGCGATCAGTGGTCCGGTGGGCCGGGCCGGTGCGTCACTCCTCGGAGATCGCGCCCAGCACGTCGAGCCGGGCGGCACGCCGCGCCGGGAGGATGCCCGCCAGCACACCGGCGAGCCCGCCGACCGCGGTGATCACCACGAGCTGGGTCACCGGAGCGCTGAACGAGGCCCCTTCGAAGTCCGTCGAGAGCCCTCGCACCAGGCCCCAGGCCAGGAACAGCCCCAGGCCGATGCCACCGACGGTGCCGAACACGGCGATGATCACCGACTCCCAGCGCACCATCGACCGCAGCTGACCCCGGGTCTGACCGATCGCACGGAGCAGTCCGAGCTCCCGGGTGCGTTCGTGGATCGACAGCGCCAAGGTGTTCGAGATGCCCATCAGGGCGATGATGATCGACAGGGCGAGCAGCACGTAGACGATGCTGAGCATCTGGGTGATCTGCCCCGCCACGTCATCGGCGTACTCGTCGCTGGTCACCGCACCGGGGGCCCCGAACTCCTCGCCGACGGCGTCGACCGCCGCACGGCCCTCCTCGACGTCGACGCCGGGTGCCAGGGCGATCAGGTTCATGAAGTCGAGGGCGACGCTGTTGTGCGCCGTCCAGAGCTCCTGGGACATCAACAGCGATCCGGTGATCTCGGCCTTGTCGAAGAGCGCACCCACGCGGAGCGGCTCCTCGGCGCCGTCGATGAACGTCACCGGCACCTCGGAACCGAGCTTCCACCCGTGTTCCTCGGCGGCGTCGCTCGCCACCGCGATCCCGTTGCGGCCGAGCTCCGCGAGCCCACCCGAGGTGACCTCGAGGTCGGCCACCCGGTCCAGGCGCCCCAGGTCCACGACGGCGAACTCGAGCTCCTCGCCCTCGTCCAGCACGGAACCGAACCCCAGTCCCACCGCGTCGTCGACCTCGGGCAGCGCCGTGAGCCGCGTCGACATCTCCGGGCTCATCCCGCTGCCGCTGAAGCTCTCGTCGACCACGATGAGGTCCGAGGTGAGCGAGCCCGTGATCGTCTCGCGGAAGCTGACCGTCAACGAGGCCGCCACCACGGTGAAGAGGGCGACGACCGACACGCCGATCATCAGGGCGCTGGCCGTGCCGGCGGTCCGCTGCGGATTGCGCATCGCGTTGCCGCGTGCGAGCGAGCCCGAGGCGCCGCGGGTCGCGGCGATCGGTGCACCCAGGAGGCTGCTCGCCGGGCGTGCGACCACGGGACCGAGGACGACCAGCCCGACCAGCGACAGGAGCGCGCCGGGACCGACGATGCTGATCGGCGAGGCGACCGACCCGAGCGCGCCGTAGAGCACGAGTCCGATCCCGGCGACGGCCACGACGGCACCGAGCACGGCCCGGACCCTCGAGGTGTCGCTGCGATCGATCGCGGCGTCGCGCAGCGCAGCCATCGGGGCGACCCGCGACGCCCGCACCGCCGGCGCCAGGCTGGCCAGCAGGGTCACGACCAGCCCGACCACGACCGAGATCACGAGGCTGGTCGGGCTGACGTCGAGCCCACCCGGCAGGTCGATGCCGATGCTGCGCATGCCAGAGGTGAGGCCGAGGGCCAGGGCGAGGCCGACGAGCACTCCTCCGATCGAGGCGATCAGTCCGATCAGCAGCGCCTCGATCGCGATCGAGTTGAGCACCTGTGAGCGGGTCGCTCCGATCGCTCGGAAGAGCGCCGACTCCCGGGTCCGCTGGGCGAGGATGACCGAGAAGGTGTTGTAGATGCTGAAGGTGGAGACCAGCAGGGCGATCACCGTGAACGCCAGCAGGAACGTCTGCATCATGTCGAGGAAGTCCTCGCCGATGCTCTCGGTGGCGGCCGCGCTCATCTGCTCGCCGGTCTTCGCCTCGAAGCCCTCGGGCAAGGTGGCGCCGATGCGTTCGGCCAGCTCGTCGGGCGTGACGCCCTGCTCGGCGCTGATCGAGACGCTCGTGGAACCGGGCGCACCGAAGAGCAGGTGCTGGCGGGCGTCCTCGGGGGTGAAGCCCGTGAACCCCGAACCGCCGATCGAGTCCTGGCTGCCGAACGCGGCGATGCCCACGATGGTGACGTCGACCGGGGTCGGGGTCCGGACCCTGGTCGTGTCGCCGACGCCGAGCTCGCCCTTGCGGGCGGTGCCCCGGTCGATGACGACCTCGCCGGAGGTCTCGGGCGCCCGGCCGTCGACCAGGTCGTAGGGGTTCATGTCGGTCGCGTCCCAGGCGCCGCCGAGCGTCGGCGGACCGTTGCCGCCGATCGCATCGCCGTCGCTGTCGAGCACCTGGGCCAGACCGTCGATGGCGGGCACGACGACGTCGACGCCCTCGGCTCCCTCGATGGTGGTCAGGACCTCGTCGGGCACGATGCGGCGCTGTTCACCGCTCTCGCTGCCGATCGTCTGCGCTCCCTGCACGACCACGTCGGTGCCGGCGTACGCCTCGCTGAACACGTTGGCGAAGCCCGCTCGCATGGTGTCGCCGAGCACGAGCGTGCCGGCGAGGAACGCGACGCCCAGCAGCACCGCGGAGCAGGTGCGCAGCAGGCGCCGCTTGTGGGCCCGCAGGCTCTTGAGGCTGATCTTCCACATGGTGGGTCCCTCCTGGAAACGGTGTCGGGTCCCGGCTCAGGAGCCGAAGGACTTCATGCGGTCGAGGACGAGCTGGGCGGTGGGTGCGTCGATGCGGTCGACGATGCGGCCGTCCGCGAGGAACAGCACCGAGTCCGCGTGCGCCGCTGCGACGGGATCGTGGGTCACCATGACGATGCTCTGGCCCTGGTCGCGCACCGCGGACCGCAGGAACGACAGCACCTCGGCGCCGGAGCGCGAGTCCAGGTTGCCGGTCGGCTCGTCGGCGAAGATCACCTCGGGGCGGCTGGCCAGCGCGCGGGCGACGGCGACACGTTGCTGCTGCCCGCCGGAGAGCTCCGAGGGCCGGTGCGAGAGCCGGTCACCCAGCCCCACCGTCGAGATCACGGTGTCGAGCCACGCCTCGTCGGGTGTCTGTCCGCCGAGTGTCAGCGGCAGCACGATGTTCTCCTTGGCCGTGAGGGTCGGGATCAGGTTGAACGCCTGGAAGACGAAGCCGATGCGCTGGCGGCGCAGCAGGGTGAGCTGCCGGTCGCTCAGGTCGCCGAGGTCGACGTCGCCGACGACGATGCGCCCGGAGGTCAACGAGTCGAGACCCGCGACGCAGTGCATCAGCGTCGACTTGCCCGAACCCGACGGGCCCATGATCGCAGTGAAGCGGCGGGCGGGGAACTCGACGGTGACGCCGTCGAGTGCCCGTACCTCGGTGCCGCCCTGTCCGTAGACCTTGACGGCGTCGATCGCCCGGGCGGCGATGTCGCCGTGGCGGTCCAGTGCTCCCTCAGGAGTGCCGCCGGGGGTGCTCTCGGTGATGGTCATGTGCTCTCTCCTCTGGATGCTCCACGTGGACGCTACGGTCGACGCCCGACGGTGCCCATGGAGGCGACCGGCGTCACTGGGGTGGGGACAACCCCACCTCTGGGGGTGGGGTCGGTCGGCGGGCGTACGCTCGCCCGATCGGTCGGTCGGTCGGTCAGGGTCAGCCCGGGTAGCGCACGACGATGTCGTCGTTCGAGGTCGTGACCCGCATGAGGCGCTCGCTGTCCGGGTCCGCGCGCACCTCGGCACGCGTGTCGCCGTTCGAGGTCGACAGCTGGAGGTCGTAGAAGGCGTCGTCGTCGGGCACGACCACGGTCGCCGCGGCGTTCGTCGAGCGGACCACGACCGAACGGGGCGACTCGAGGAACTCGAGCTCGACGTCGTCGTTGCTCGTCGCCACGTCGACCTCGTCCGAGCGCAGCCCGGTGGCCTCGACCGAGCCGTTCGTGGCCCGCAGCCGGACCGGCCCGTCGAGCGCGGCGACCGACAGCGACGAGTTCGACGTGCTGGCGTCCACCGGACCGGTCAGGTCGCGCACCGCGAGGGCGGTGTTGGGCGCGTCGACCGACACGGCCAGGTCTCGGGGCACCTCGATGTGCAGGTCCGCCGAGCAGTCGTGGAACGCCTGCATGGGCCCGCAGCCCAGGGTGACGAGGACCCGCCCACCCTCGGCTCCCGCACGGAAGTCGCTGCGGCGCAGGCCGCTGGTCACGGTGCCGGTGATCGAGATGTTCTCGACGTCCGCGCCGACGACCACGACGTCGCTGTTGCTGAGCTCGATGCGGAGCGAGTCGATTCCCGCTGCGTCGACGACCTCGTCGACGGGTTCCCGCCGCTCGGCGAGCGCGCCGACCACCCGGGCGACACCGCCGAGCAGCATGACCACGGCCACGATCGAACCGATGCTGCGCCACCACACCCGTGAGCGACGCCACGGATCCCTCGGCGCGCCGCCGACGAGACCCGCATCTGCCGACGGCCGGGGACCCGGGTCCGCCCTCACGACTCCAACCACCTGAGCACGGCGAGCACCCGACGGTGGTCGTTCCCGGCCGGCGGGAGGTCGAGCTTGGCGAAGATGTTGCTCACGTGCTTCTCCACCGCCCCGTCGCTGACGACGAGCGCCGCGGCGATGGCGGAGTTGCTCCGTCCCTCCCCCATCAGGGCGAGCACCTCTCGTTCCCTCGGTGAGAGCCGGGCGATCGGGTCCTGTCGGCGGGACCGGGCGAGGATCTGCGCCACGACCTCGGGGTCGAGCACGGTGCCGCCGCCGCCGACCCGACTCACCGCGTCGAGGAACTCGGTGACGTCCGCGATCCGGTCCTTCAGCAGGTAGCCGATGCTGCCGGAGTCTCCGGCGATCAACTCGGTCGCGTACTGCTCCTCGACGTACTGCGACAGCACCAGGATGGCGACGTCGGGCCACTGCTCCCTGATGCGGAGCGCGGCCCGTAGACCGTCGTCGGTGTGGGTCGGCGGCATGCGCACGTCGACCACCGCCAGGTCCGGCTGGTGCAACTCCACGGCGTCGACGAGCGCCACCGCGTCGCCGACGGCTGCCACCACCTCGTGTCCGCTGTCGGACATCAGCCGGACGAGCCCTGCCTGCAGCAGCACGCTGTCTTCTGCGATCACGATCCGCACGGGACCTCCACGATGAGTCGGGTCGGACCTCCGACCGGGCTGGCCAGCGACACGGTGCCGCCGAGGGCCGCGACACGATCTGCGAGACCTCGCAGGCCGGTGCCGCCCGCGGGATCCGCGCCGCCCCTGCCGTCGTCGCGCACCTCGAGGTGCAGCTGGTCGCCGGTCCTGACGATGGTGACCGCGGCAGCACTCGCGCCGGAGTGCCGGGCGACGTTGGCGAGCGCTTCGCACACGATGAAGTACGCGGCGCTCTCGACGGTCGCCGACGGACGCGGTTCGACGTCGACCCGGAGGCTCACGGGCACGGTGGACCGGGCGACGACCGCGGACAGTGCGGCGTCGAGCCCTCGGTCCTCGAGGATGACCGGGTGGATGCCCCGCACCAGGTCGCGCAGCTCACGCAACGCCGCCTTCACCTCGTCGTGGGCGTTCGCGACGAGCGCCTGGCCGGCGGGAGGGTCGGTCAGCAGCCGCTCGCGCGCCACGCCCAGGTCCATCGCCGCGGCGATCAGACGCTGCTGCGCCCCGTCGTGCAGGTCGCGTTCGATCCGTCGACGCTCGGCCTCGGCGCTGTCGACCGCGGCGACGCGGCTGGACTCGAGCCGGGTGACCTGTTGCTCGATCTCGGTCTTCGAGCCGTGCGCGAGCAGCGACCGACCGAACGCGACGTCCACCTGACCGAGGCCGACGGTGGCCCACGGGGCGAGCTGCACGAACGCGGCGATGCCCACCACGCTGGCGAGCAGTGCGGGCGCACCTGAACCGATGGTGAACCCCGCCAGCTCCGCCCGACCGTCGGGCAGGCGGCCGACGTAGAGCGGCAGGAACGCGAGCGCCACCGAGCCCGACCAGACGACGGTGAGCACGAAGACCTGCACCACCGACACCGGCAGCCGCAGCAGCAGGTAGAGCAGCTCGCGCCAACGGGCGGCCGAACGCATGCGCTTGGAGTAGCGCGTCCACCAGGAGCGTCCCGGCAGCAGTTCGGTGGTGTCGGTCAGGTCGACGTCCTCGAACGCCGCGAACCGCGATCGTTCGATCTGCGCGAGCCAGTGCGCGACGACGAAGGTGAGGTAGATGCCGATCATCGCGACCGGCACGACGACGATGGTCGACACCGAGACGATGACGGCGACGGCGACGAAGACCGTCGTCACGTAGCCGACGGCCAGGCCGGTGAGGACGTGGACCAGGCTCCACCAGGTGGTCGCCCGGGTCCACGGTCGCAGGAGTGCAGAGGTCACCCCGTCAGGGTAAACAGCCGTGTGAGCCCGGCCCATGATGCGCCCCGGCGTCCGCGGGGTGGGGTTGTCCCCACC
>JALYWI010000061.1 GCA_030852785.1 Actinomycetota bacterium | reverse complement strand
AAGGTCTACGAGGCGATCGTCAAGGGCGAGAACATTCCCGAGCCCGGCATCCCCGAGTCCTTCAAGGTGCTCATCAAGGAGATGCAGGCGCTCTGCTTGAACGTCGAGGTCCTCTCCCGCACGGGTGAGGAGATCAAGATGCGAGAGCTCGACGAGGACTTCTTCCGAGCTGCTGAGGAGCTCGGGATCGATCTGTCCCGCCCAGAACGTGGAACCGACGAGGACGACGCCCGCCGCCAGGCCGGGCGCTGAGAGGCAACAGATGCTCGACGTCAATCTCTTCGATCAGCTCCGGATCGGTCTGGCCACGGCCGACGCGATCCGCACATGGTCCAACGGTGAGGTCAAGAAGCCGGAGACCATCAACTACCGCACGCTCAAGCCGGAGAAGGACGGCCTCTTCTGCGAGAAGATCTTCGGTCCGCAGAAGGACTGGGAGTGCTACTGCGGCAAGTACAAGCGTGTCCGCTTCCGCGGCATCATCTGCGAGCGTTGTGGCGTCGAGGTCACCCGCTCGAAGGTCCGTCGCGAGCGCATGGGCCAC
This sequence comes from Actinomycetota bacterium, assembly GCA_030852785.1. Lineage (GTDB taxonomy): Bacteria > Actinomycetota > Acidimicrobiia > Acidimicrobiales > Microtrichaceae > JAFAFN01. The sequence continues at coordinate 13,808 of JALYWI010000061.1, read as the reverse complement.
ATCGAGCTCGCCGCGCCGGCGGTGCACATCTGGTACCTGCGTGGCACCCGCTCGTGGCTGGCCTACCTGCTCTCGGGCACCGAGGCCCGCGAGGAGCTGAAGGCCAAGCAGCTCGAGAAGGTCATCTACTTCGCCGCCAACCTGGTCACCTGGGTCGACGTCGACAAGCGCCACGAGGACATGCCGTCGCTCGAGGCCGACCTGCTCGGTGAGCGCGAAGCCATCGAGAAGGACCGCGAGCTCGCGCTCGCCGCCCGCATGGAGGAGCTCGAGGCAGAGCTCGAGGCCCTCGAGGCCGAGGGTGCCAAGGAGTCCGACCTCACCAACCGTCGCAAGGCGGCCGACAAGGACCTCGCGGCCATCCGCGAGACCTACGAGGCCGAGCTCGACCTGCTCAACCGGGTCTGGGACGAGTTCAAGGACCTGTTCCCGCGCCAGATCCTCGAGGACGAGCTGCTCTGGCGTGAGCTCGAGGACCGCTACGGCGACTACTTCGAGGGCGGCATGGGCGCCGATGCGATCAAGCAGCTGCTCGACCGCATCGACCTCAACGAGGAGCTCGAGAAGCTCAAGGCGGCCATCGACCCCGAAGAGGGCAAGAAGCCGCTGTCGGCCCAGCGCAAGCAGAAGGCCATCAAGCGCCTCAAGATCGTCGCGGCGTTCTGCCGCGAGGACGAGCACGGCAACAAGGTCAACGACCCCCGGGCGATGATCCTCGACTCCGTGCCGGTGATCCCCCCGGACCTCCGTCCGATGGTGCAGCTCGACGGTGGCCGCTTCGCGACCTCCGACCTGAACGACCTGTACCGCCGCGTGATCAACCGCAACAACCGCCTGAAGCGCCTGCTCGATCTCGGTGCGCCCGAGATCATCGTGAACAACGAGAAGCGCATGCTCCAGGAGGCCGTCGACGCACTGTTCGACAACGGCCGTCGCGGTCGCCCGGTCACCGGGCCGGGCAACCGTCCGCTGAAGTCGCTCTCCGACATGCTCAAGGGCAAGCAGGGCCGCTTCCGCCAGAACCTGCTCGGCAAGCGCGTCGACTACTCGGGCCGTTCGGTCATCGTGGTCGGCCCGCAGCTGCAGCTGCACCAGTGCGGTCTGCCCAAGCTCATGGCCCTCGAGCTCTTCAAGCCCTTCGTCATGAAGAAGCTGGTCGACGCCGAGCTGGCCCAGAACATCAAGAGCGCCAAGCGCATGGTCGAGCGGGCCCGCCCGGTCGTCTGGGACGTGCTGGAAGAGGTCATCACCGAGCACCCGGTGCTCCTCAACCGTGCGCCCACGCTGCACCGTCTGGGCATCCAGGCCTTCGAGCCGATCCTGGTCGAAGGCAAGGCCATCCAGATCCACCCGCTGGTGTGCACCGCCTTCAACGCCGACTTCGACGGCGACCAGATGGCGGTCCACCTGCCGCTGTCCGCCGAGGCCCAGGCCGAGGCGCGCGTGCTGATGCTGAGCGCGAACAACATGCTCAGCCCGGCGAGCGGTCGTCCGCTGGTCACGCCCACCCAGGACATGATCATCGGTGCCTTCTACCTGACCGAGAACGCTCCCGGTGAGCAGGGCGAGGGCCGTGTGTTCCGCCGCATGGACCAGATCGAGCGGGCCCTCGAGGCCGGCGAGATCGGGCTGCACGCACTCATCGAGTACCGCGGCGGCAAGCGCGACGGCGAGCAGTACACCGAGCTCATCGAGACCCCCGCCAACGGCTCGGCGGCCGTCTACAAGAAGACCACCGCCGGTCGCCTGCTCTTCAACCGTGCCCTTCCCGACGGTTTCGAGTACTTCGACGCACCCGTGCGCAAGCAGGAGATGGGAGCGATCGTCGATCGTCTCGCCATCGAGTTCCCCAAGGCCGTCGCCGCCAAGGCGCTCGACGACATCAAGGCGCTCTGCTTCAACTACGGCATGCGGTCCGGTCTGACCATCTCGATCAACGACGTGTCCACGCCGGTGAACAAGTACGAGATCCTCGACAGCCACGAGAAGAAGGCCGACAAGGTCGAGAAGTGGTTCCGTCAGGGCATCATCACCGACGGCGAGCGCAAGCAGCAGGAGATCGAGATCTGGACCACGGCGACCGACGAGGTCACCAAGGCCATGCAGCTCGAGCTCGAGGCCAAGAAGTTCAACCCGATCGACATGATGGTCGGCTCGGGCGCTCGAGGAAACATGATGCAGGTCCGCCAGATCGCGGGCATGCGAGGCCTCGTGGCGAACCCACGTGGCGACATGATCCCTCGACCGATCAAGTCGAACTTCCGTGAGGGCCTCTCGGTCCTCGAGTACTTCATCGCCACCCCTGGTGCGAGGAAGGGCCTCGTCGACACGGCGCTGCGTACCGCTGACTCGGGCTACCTGACCCGTCGCCTCGTCGACGTGTCGCAGGAGCTGATCATCAACGACCGGAACCCGCTCCAGGAGTCGGGTCCCGTCCGTTCGACGATCATCGAGGACGTCCGTCCCGACGAGCCCGGCAAGCGCTTCTACCTCGAGACCCGGCTCTACAGCCGGACCCTCGCCGAGGACGTCACGCTCTCGACCGAGGATCCCGAGTACGGCACGGTCATCCCGCGCGGCACCGAGATCGGCGAGCACGCCATGTCGGTCATGCGCGACGACCCGTCGATCAGCGAGGTCCGCGTGCTCTCGCCGCTCACCGACGAGAGCGAGCGCGGCATCTCGGCCGCCAGCTACGGCACGTCGCTGGCGACCGGTCGCACGATCGAGCCCGGCGAGGCCGTCGGCGTCATCGCGGCTCAGTCGATCGGCGAGCCCGGCACGCAGCTCACCATGCGGACCTTCCACACCGGCGGTGTCGCCGGTGCCAGCGGTGACATCACCGGTGGTCTGCCCCGAGTCGTCGAGCTCTTCGAGGCACGTAGCCCGAAGAACAAGGCGGTGCTGGCACGTACGTCCGGCGTCGTCCGCCTCGATGAGGAGGACGGCAAGGTCTGGACCCTCACCATCGTCGGCGACGACGGTGACGAGGACACGTACTCCATCGAGCGTGAGCGTCGCCTCGAGGTCAAGGACGGCGACGAGGTCATCGCAGGTGACCCGCTCGTCGAGGGCGCACGTGACCCGAAGGAGCTGCTCGAGATCAAGGGCGTCCGCGCGGTGCAGCAGTACCTCGTGGACGAGGTCCAGCGGGTGTACCGCGACCAGGGCGTGTCGATCCACGACAAGCACATCGAGCTCATCGTCCGGCAGATGACCCGCAGGGTCGCCATCCAGGAGCCGGGCGAGTCCGACTTCCTGCCGGGGGAGCGGGTCGACCAGCGTGTCTTCACCGACGCGAACAAGCGACTGGTGCAGGAGGGCAAGAAGCCTGCCGAGGGTCGCCCCGAGCTGATGGGCATCACGAAGGCGTCGCTCGCGACCGACTCGTGGCTGTCGGCCGCCTCCTTCCAGGAGACGACCCGTGTCCTCACCGAGGCCGCCATCGAGAGCCGTTCCGACGGCCTCATCGGCCTCAAGGAGAACATCATCATCGGCAAGCTCATCCCGGCCGGCACCGGCATGTCGCAGTACCAGGACATCGAGCCGTTCGCTCCGGACTACCAGCCGCTCGACTTCTACTCCTCCGAGGGTGGAGCCGACGGTGCAGAGTTCCTGGCGTCGCTGCCCGCGGGTGGCGTCGCCGAGGCCGAGGTGATCGGGTTCCCGACACCTGCCGAGGGCCAGGGCTGAGTTCCTGACCCCATTCACGACATCCTGATCGACGGGGCGGGCCTCGGGCCCGCCCCGTGGTCGTGACCCACCGGGTCGTGACGGGAGCCCGTTTGCCACTCAGGCGGCGCCACCCGTAGGATGTCGCTTCGGTCGCCGGCCGCTTCACGCGCGCTGCGGTCCGGACGAGCCCCCAGCTACGCCGGGGACGTCAGGACGTCGACCACCAGTTTCCACCACGGACGGAAGTACAAAGAGGTTTCACTGTGCCCACGATCGAGCAGCTGGTCCGCAAGGGCCGCCAGAGCAAGCGTCGCAAGGAGTCCACTCCGGCGCTCAAGGGCGCGCCCCAGCGGCGTGGCACGTGCACTCGCGTCTTCACCACCACCCCCAAGAAGCCGAACTCGGCGCTCCGCAAGGTCGCTCGTGTGCGCCTCTCGAGCGGCATCGAGGTCACCGCCTACATCCCCGGCGAGGACCACAACCTCCAGGAGCACAGCATCGTGCTGGTCCGCGGCGGTCGTGTGAAGGACCTCCCGGGTGTCCGTTACAAGATCATCCGCGGCACGCTCGACACCTCCGGCGTGCGCGGCCGCAAGCAGGCCCGCTCCCGTTACGGCGCCAAGAAGGAGTCCTGACATGCCACGCAAGGGTCCCGCCCCCCGGCGCGAGCTGCTGCCCGATCCGATCTACCGCTCGGTGCTCGTCACCCAGATCGTGAACAAGGTGATGCAGCGTGGCAAGCGCTCCACCGCCGAGAAGATCGTGTACGACGCACTCGCCACGATCGAGGAGAAGACCGGCACCGAGCCGATCTCGACCCTCAAGCGTGCCGTCGACAACATCAAGCCGCAGCTCGAGGTGCGCAGCCGTCGTGTCGGTGGCGCCACCTACCAGGTGCCCGTCGAGGTCCGCCCCCGCCGTGCGAACACCCTCGCGATCCGCTGGGTGATCGGCTACTCCCGCCAGCGCCGTGAGCGCACCATGGCCGAGCGCCTCGCGAACGAGATCCTCGACGCCAGCAACGGCGTCGGCGCGTCGATGAAGCGCAAGGAAGATCTGCACAAGATGGCCGAATCCAACAAGGCCTTCGCGCACTACCGCTGGTAGTCCACAGCCCACCACCCCCACAAGACGACGAGAAGACGATGGCTCAGTTCCCGCTCGACCGCACCCGCAACATCGGCATCATGGCCCACATCGATGCCGGGAAGACCACCACCACGGAGCGGATCCTCTACTACACCGGCAAGAGCTACAAGATCGGTGAGGTCCACGACGGCGCCGCGACCATGGACTGGATGGAGCAGGAGCAGGAGCGTGGCATCACGATCACCTCTGCTGCGACCACCGCGTTCTGGACCGACACGGTCAACAAGGTCGAGCACCGCATCCAGATCATCGACACCCCCGGCCACGTCGACTTCACCGTCGAGGTCGAGCGCTCCCTGCGCGTGCTCGACGGCGCGGTCGCGGTGTTCGACGGCGTCGCCGGCGTCGAGCCCCAGACCGAGACGGTCTGGCGCCAGGCCGACAGCTACGACGTGCCGCGCATGTGCTTCGTCAACAAGATGGACCGCACCGGGGCCGACTTCTTCCGGGCGCTCGCGTCCATCAAGGAGCGCCTGACGACGAACGTCGCCGTGCTGCAGCTCCCGATCGGTGCCGAGTCCGACTACCAGGGCGTCGTCGACCTGGTGACGATGACCGCCTGGATCTGGAGCGGCGAGGAGCTCGGCGCGAGCTGGGACGAGGTCGCCATCCCCGATGATCTCCAGGAGCTCGCGGAGGAGTACCGCGAAGGGCTCATGGACGTCCTGGGTACCCACAACGACGTCATCATGGAGAAGTACCTCGAGGGCGAGGACATCTCGCCCGCCGAGATCCGTGACGCGATCCGCGATGCCACGCTGAACCACGGCGTCGTCCCGGTCCTGCAGGGCACATCGTTCAAGAACAAGGGCGTGCAGCCGCTGCTCAACGCGATCTGCTGGTACATGCCGTCGCCGGCCGAGCTGCCTCCCGTCGTGGGCACCGACAAGAAGGGCGAAGAGGTCGAGCGCAAGCCGAACTCGAACGAGCCCTTCTCGGCCCTGGCGTTCAAGATCATGACCGCGCCGCACGTCGGCAAGCTCACCTACTTCCGTGTCTACTCCGGCAAGCTCGAGAAGGGCGGCACGGTCGTCAACAGCCGCTCCGGCAACAAGGAGCGCATCGGCCGCGTGCTCGAGATGCACGCGAACGAGCAGATCGAGCAGGAAGCCGTCTACGCGGGCGACATCGTCGCCGGCATCGGCCTCAAGGACACCCGCACGGGTGACACGCTCTCCGACCCGGCCAACCAGATCACCCTCGAGAGCCTCGAGTTCCCCGAGCCCGTGATCCAGGTCGCCGTCGAGCCGAAGACCAAGGCCGACCAGGACAAGATGTCCAAGGCGCTCTACTCGCTGTCGGAAGAGGACCCCACGTTCCGGGTCCAGACCGACGAGGAGACCGGCCAGACCCTCATCTCGGGCATGGGCGAGCTGCACCTCGAGGTGCTCGTCGACCGCATGATGCGCGAGTTCAAGGTCGAGGCCACCGTCGGCAAGCCGCAGGTCGCCTACCGCGAGACCATCACCTCGACGATCCCGAGCCACACCTACCTGCACAAGAAGCAGACGGGTGGTACCGGCCAGTACGCGAAGATCATCATCGCCCTCGAGCCCTCGGGCCCCGGTGGCGGCTACGAGTTCTCCGACGAGATCTCCGGCGGCCGCATCCCGAAGGAGTACATCCCCTCGGTCGGTCACGGCGTCGTCGACGCCATGACCAACGGCACGCTCGCCGGCTACCCGATGGTCGACGTCCGCGTGCGTCTGCTCGACGGTGACTACCACGACGTCGACTCCTCCGAGATGGCGTTCAAGATCGCCGGCACCATGGGCTTCAAGGAAGCGGTGCGCAAGGCCTCGCCGGTCCTGCTCGAGCCGATCATGGCCGTCGAGGTCGTGACGCCCGAGGACTACATGGGCGACGTCATCGGCGACCTCAACTCACGCCGTGGCAAGGTCGGACAGATGGAGCAGCGCGGCAACATGCAGGTCGTGTCCGCCGAGGTGCCGCTGGCCGAGATGTTCGGTTACTCCACCGACCTGCGGTCGAAGACCCAGGGCCGTGCGACGTACACCATGCAGTTCCACAGCTACCAGCAGACCCCCCGCAACGTGCAGGAGGAGATCGTCGCCCGCGTCAACGGGCAGTGATCGCCCTCGTGCCCCAGCGGCACTAATCTCGGACGTCTGCTCCTGACCCCCGGTCATCGATCAGGCATCCAACTTCCACCACACCATCACGAAGTAGCAGTTCACGAAAGGCAAGCCACAATGGCCAAGGAGAAGTTCGAGCGGAATAAGCCCCACGTCAACGTGGGCACGATGGGTCACGTCGACCACGGCAAGACGACGTTGACCGCTGCGATCACCAAGACGCTCGCTGATCGCGTTCCCGGCAACTCCGCGACCGCCTTCGAGAACATCGACAAGGCCCCCGAGGAGCGTGAGCGCGGCATCACCATCAACGTCGCCCACGTCGAGTACGAGACCGACGGCCGTCACTACGCCCACGTCGACATGCCCGGCCACGCCGACTACATCAAGAACATGATCACCGGTGCGGCCCAGGTCGACGGTGCGATCCTCGTGGTCGACGCCGCCCAGGGCGCAGCCCCCCAGACCCGTGAGCACGTCGTGCTCGCCCGTCAGGTCGGCGTGCCGGCGATCGTGGTCGCCCTGAACAAGGTCGACACCGTCGACGACGAGGAGCTCCTCGAGCTCGTCGAGATGGAGGTGCGCGAGCTCCTCGACCAGTACGAGTTCCCCGGCGACGACACCCCCGTCATCAAGGTGTCCGCCATCAAGGCACTCGAGGGCGACACCGCCGCCCAGGACCAGATCATGGAGCTCATGGACGCCGTGGACTCCTACGTCCCCGAGCCCCAGCGTGATCTCGACAAGCCCTTCCTCATGCCGATCGAGGACGTGTTCTCGATCACCGGTCGTGGCACCGTCGTGACCGGCAAGATCGAGCAGGGTGTCGTCCACACCGGCGACGAGCTCGAGATCGTGGGTCTCAAGGCGACGCAGAAGACCACCTGCACCGGCGTCGAGATGTTCCGCAAGCTCCTCGACAAGGGCCAGGCCGGCGACAACATCGGCGCCCTGCTCCGCGGTATCGACAAGGAAGAGGTCCAGCGTGGCCAGGTGCTCGCAGCGCCCGGTTCCATCACGCCGCACACGGACTTCGAGGCGCAGGTCTACGTCCTCACCAAGGAGGAGGGCGGCCGTCACAAGCCGTTCCAGACCAACTACCGCCCGCAGTTCTACTTCCGGACCACCGACGTCACCGGCACGATCACCCTCCCCGAGGACACGCAGATCTGCATGCCCGGCGACAACACCGCCGTCACGGTCGAGCTGATCGCCCCCATCGCCATGGACGAGGGCCTGAAGTTCGCCATCCGCGAGGGTGGCCGCACCGTCGGCGCCGGTCGCGTCACCAAGATCCTGAAGTGATCTGACCCGCTCGTCGAGCGGGAACATCGTGCGAAGGGCGCCCCTCGGGGCGCCCTTCGTCGTTCCCCGTCCGACCTCCTCGCGCGCTACGGTCCGCCGATGCGCACGAACCGACCTGCAACGCCCCGCCTGTTCGCCCTGTCGATCGCCACGCTCGTGATCGTGCTGGCCGGCTGCTCCTCCGGGCCCGGGACGCTGGGCCGCGCCGAGGTCGAATCGACCGCCGCCGAACAGCTCGCTGCCACCGTCGAGTCGGACGTCGTGCCCGACATCTCCTGCCCGGGTGACCTCGAGGCCGAGGTCGGCGCGGCGTTCGTGTGCGAGCTGTCCGTCGAGGGCGACGACGCCGTGTACGAGGTCGACATCGAGGTCACCGAGATGGACGGCGACCGCGCCCACTTCGACATCCAGGTGGCCGACGAGCCGGTGCGCGGCGGCTGAGGCGGTCCCTCGAGCAGGGAATCGGCTCGAGCCGGGGATTGGAAGCCCGGCGCGCGGCGGGCTATCGTCGTCACCCGTGCCGCGGACGACCGCGGCGAGCATCTTGACAGTCGATGACCCCGCCGCCCGGTCCGGGCAGCGCCAGCGAGGAGCACACCGCCATGGCAGCAGAACAGAAGATCCGGATCCGGCTCAAGGCCTACGACCACGAGGTCATCGACCAGTCCACCAAGAAGATCGTCGAGACGGTCACCCGCACGCAGGCCCAGGTCCGCGGCCCGGTGCCCCTGCCGACCGAGAAGCACCGCTTCACCGTGATCCGGTCCCCGCACAAGGACAAGGACTCCCGCGAGCACTTCGAGATGCGCATCCACAAGCGCCTCATCGACATCATCGAGCCGTCGCCCAAGACCGTCGACTCCCTGCAGCGCCTCGACCTGCCGGCCGGCGTCGACATCGAGATCAAGATCCAGGACGCCTGAGTCCGACGACGACGTCCTCCGGCACGCTCGACGCGTCGGAGGATTTGGTCAGCCGGGGGAGCGCTGTTAGTCTCTCCCGGTCGTCATGAGCGAACTGTCGCCCATGTGATTCCCCTCCGCTCCGGCGCCCAGCGAACAGCTGGCGACAGCAGCGGAGTCTGCATCAATCGACGTCCGTGTAGGCCGGTCCGATTTCCTCGGACCGGAACCGCTCGGCACAACCGAGACGTCGCTCCGCCAGGTTCCCTGTGCGGAGCGCTCGCGTGAGCGGCAGCTCTGTGGATCGGATCCCCGATCGACAGGCAGGCCGACGGACCACGCCAAAGGACACAGCCACCATGGCGAAGAAGGCAATCGTAGGAGAGAAGCTGGGCATGACCCAGGTGTGGGACGACGCCAACAACGTCGTGCCCGTCACCGTGCTGCGCGTCGCGCCGGCCAGGGTCGTCCAGCTCCGCACCCAGGAACGGGACGGGTACAGCGCGCTGCAGGTGACCTACGGCCACCGCGACGCACGCAAGCTCAACAAGCCGCTGGCCGGGCAGTTCGCCGCCGCCGGCGTCGACCCGGGCGTCCGACTGGTCGAGCTCCGGCTCGACGACACCTCGGAGTACTCGGTCGGCCAGGAGATCGCCGCCGACATCTTCTCCGCAGGTGAGAAGGTCGACGTGACCGCGGTCAGCAAGGGCAAGGGCTTCGCCGGCGTCATGAAGCGTCACGGCTTCGCCGGTGCACCCGCATCGCACGGTGCCCATCGCGTGCACCGCAAGCCCGGTGCCGTCGGTCAGTGCGCCACGCCCTCACGGGTGTTCAAGGGGATGCGCATGGCCGGTCGCATGGGCGCCGACCAGGTGACCACCCTGAACCTCGAGGTCGTCAAGGCCGACCCGGAACAGCAGATCATCCTGGTCCGTGGCTCCGTGCCCGGGCCCCGGGGTGGCGTGGTCGTCATCCGCGACGGGGTCAAGGCCCGCGTCGCCGAGGGAGGTGCAGCCTGATGCCTGACGTGACCCTGCGTACCAGCACCGGCTCCGACAAGGGCAAGCTGTCGCTCGCCGACGAGATCTTCGGCATCGAGCCCAACGTCCCGGTCATGCACCAGGTCGTCGTGGCCCAGCTCGCCGCCAAGCGTGCGGGCACCCAGTCGACGAAGACCCGCTCCGAGGTCTCCGGCGGTGGCGCCAAGCCCTTCAAGCAGAAGGGCACCGGTCGTGCCCGTGCGGGCACCATCCGTGCACCGCAGTGGCGTGGTGGCGGCGTGGCCCTCGGCCCGAAGCCCCGCAAGTACGACCAGAAGACCCCGAAGAAGATGAAGCGGCTCGCACTGCGCTCCGCCCTCTCCGACCGCGCCGCCGACGACAAGGTCGTCGTGGTGCAGGGCTGGGACTTCGACGCCCCGAGCACCAAGGCTGCCTCGGCGGCCCTGTCGGCCCTGGGTGTCACCGGCCGTGCGCTCGTGGTCATCGACCCGGCCGACACCGCTGCCCGCAAGAGCTTCCGCAACCTCACCGACGTGCACGTGATCTCGCCCGGCGAGCTCAACACCTACGACGTGCTCGTCAGCGACTACGTGGTGTTCAGCGAGCAGACGCTGCCCGTGGCCGACAACAGCGCGGCGGAGGTCGCATCATGAAGGACCCCCGCGACGTCATCCTCCGCCCGGTCGTGAGCGAGAAGTCGTACGCGCTGCTCGACCAGGGCGTCTACACCTTCGAGGTCGCCCCGTCGGCGTCGAAGCCCGAGATCCGCGACGCCGTCCAGGCCATCTGGCCCGGCGTCAAGGTCACGAGCGTCAACACGCTGAACCGCAAGGGCAAGCGCAAGCGCAACCGTCGTGCACCCACCTTCGGCACCCGCGCCGACGTGAAGCGTGCCATCGTCACCCTCTCCGGGGGCGGCGACCAGATCGACCTGTTCGAGGTGAAGTGACCATGGCTGTCCGCAAGCGCAAGCCCACCAGCCCCGGCCGTCGGTTCCAGACGGTCTCCGACTTCGCCGAGATCACGACGTCGTCGCCCGAGAAGTCGCTGCTCGCCAAGAAGTCCCGCACCGGTGGTCGCAACAACCACGGTCGCAAGACCTCTCGCCACCGCGGTGGCGGCCACAAGCAGCAGTACCGCATCATCGACTTCAAGCGTCGCAAGGACGGGGTGCCCGCCAAGGTCGCCTCGATCGAGTACGACCCCAACCGCACCTGCCGCATCGCGCTGCTCCACTACCTCGACGGCGAGAAGCGCTACATCCTCGCCCCGAAGGGCCTCGTGGTCGGCGACACCGTGCAGTCCGGTCAGGGCGCAGAGATCCGTACCGGCAACGCCCTGGCGTTGCGCTACATCCCCGTCGGTACGGTCGTCCACAACGTCGAGCTCAAGCCGGGTGGCGGTGGCAAGATGGCCCGCTCCGCCGGCTCGAGCGTGCAGCTCGTCGCCCGTGAGGGTGACTACGCCACGCTGCGTCTGCCCTCCACCGAGATGCGCCGCGTGCCGATCGACTGCCGCGCGACCGTCGGTGAGGTCGGCAACTCCGAGCACGACCTGATCAAGGTCGGCAAGGCCGGCCGCAACCGCTGGAAGGGCGTTCGCCCCCAGACACGCGGTGTGGCCATGAACCCCGTCGACCACCCACACGGTGGTGGCGAGGGCAAGACCTCCGGTGGTCGCCATCCGGTGTCCCCGTGGGGCAAGCCCGAGGGCCGTACCCGAGACAAGAACAAGCCGTCCCAGAAGTTGATCGTCCGCCGTCGCCGCACCCGCGGCTCGCGCCGGTGATCTGAGCGAGGATCCCGATGCCACGCAGCCTCAAGAAGGGTCCGTTCGTCGACGACCACCTCCTCAAGAAGGTGGACGTCCTCAACGAGCAGGGCCAGAAGACCGTCATCAAGACCTGGTCACGCCGGTCGACGATCATCCCCGACATGATCGGTCACACCATCGCGGTGCACGACGGGCGCAAGCATGTGCCCGTCTACGTCACCGAGTCGATGGTGGGCCACAAGCTCGGGGAGTTCGCGCCGACGCGCACCTTCCGGTTCCACGCCGGCCAGGAGAAGAACGCGAAGGGACGCCGCTGATGGCTGCCATCACGTTCGACGAGCGCAAGACCAACGAACGCCCCGGCGTCCGTGCGGTCCACCGTCACGCTCGGTTCTCGGCCTACAAGGCTCGTGAGGTCCTCGACCTCATCCGCGGCAAGTCCGTCGCCGAGGCCCGCACGATCCTGCAGTTCTGCGACCGCAGCGCTGCAGAGACGGTGGCCAAGGTCCTGGACTCCGCGGTCGCCAACGCGGCCAACAACAACGACATCCCGCCCGAAGAGCTGTTCGTCGCCTCGTGCTTCGCAGACGAGGGTCCGACGATGAAGCGTTGGCGTCCCCGTGCCCGTGGTCGTGCGACCCGCATCCGCAAGCGCACCTGCCACATCACCGTGATCGTCGGTCGCTACACGCAGACCGAGCTCGACACCCAGCGTGCCCGTCTGGCCAGCAAGGGCCGGACCGCCTCCAGCCCCAGCGCCGACCGTGCCCGCCGCGTGCAGCGCAGCCGCTCCGGCGCCGGGTCGGTCGACACCGAGGCGACCGAGGCCGAAGCCGCAGAGGCCGAGACCGACGAAGCAGCCACCGCTGCCGTCATCGCCGATGACGCCCCCGAGACCACGACCGACGATGCAGCCGACGACACCGTCGCCGAGCCTGCAGCCGAGGCCGAATCGGCCGACGACGCAGCGGCCGTCGAGGACGACGCTGCCGACGAGACCGAGAAGAAGGACGACTGATGGGTCAGAAGGTCAATCCCTACGGCTTCCGTCTCGGTGTCACGACCGACTGGAAGTCCCGCTGGTTCGCCACCCGTGAGGAGTACGTCGACTACCTCATCGAGGACTGGAAGATCCGCGACTACCTCATGAACAAGCTGCCGAACGCAGCGATCAGCCGTGTCGAGATCGAGCGCACCCGCGACCGTCTCCGCATCGACGTGCACACCGCACGTCCCGGCATCGTGATCGGTCGTCGTGGCGCCCAGGCCGACGAGCTGCGCGCGGACCTCACCAAGCTCACCGGCAACGCCAAGGTGCAGCTGAACATCCAGGAGATCAAGCAGCCCGAGCTCGACGCTGCGCTGATCGCCCAGGGCGTCGCCGACCAGCTCGCCAACCGCGTGGCCTTCCGCCGTGCGATGAAGCGTGCGGTCCAGAACGCCCAGAAGGCCGGCGCCCTCGGCATCCGGGTCCAGTGCTCCGGTCGCCTCGGCGGCTCCGAGATGGCCCGCACCGAGTGGTACCGCGAGGGTCGTGTGCCGCTGCACACGCTCCGCGCCGACATTGACTACGGCTTCCGCGAGGCCCGCACCACCTACGGCCGCATCGGCGTGAAGGTGTGGATCTACAAGGGCGACATCCTGCCGTACAAGAACACCGACGAGCAGAAGATCGCGAAGGAAGCGGCCATGGCCGTCGGCGACACCGCCGGCCAGGAGCGCCCCCGCGTCGTCTCGACCCGTCCCGCCGTCGCCGAGGCGCCGCCCGCGCCCGCCGCACCGGCGCCCGAGGCGGCGGCCCCCGCTGCCGCCCCTGCTCCCGAGAGGGAGGCCGAGGAGGAGATCAAGCCCCTCATCGGCGAGGCGGACCCGGAGTTCGAGCGCCTGCTCGCTGAGGAGGAGGAGAT
>JALYWI010000056.1 GCA_030852785.1 Actinomycetota bacterium | reverse complement strand
GGTCGGCTCGGCGCTGCTCGCCGCGTGGTCGGTGCTGCAGTCGCGGTACTGCTCGTCGACCGACGTGGTGTTCGGCACCACCCGGGCGGGACGTCACCAGGTCGCGGATGCCGAGGACATGGTCGGGTGCCTCATCAACACCGTGCCGATCCGGCTCCGACCCGCGGCGGACTCCAGCGTCGACGAGCTGCTGCGCGCGGCGCGCGCCTTCCAGATCGACGTGCGTCCCCACGAACACGCGGCGCTCGTCGACATCCGCTCGTGGAGCGACGTCACCGGCGATCGACCGCTGATGTCGACGACCGTGGTGTTCGAGCGCGGGCTGCTCGACACGCGCCTGCGTGCGGGTGGCGGCCGCCCGAGCCGCCACGTGACGGTCCACGAGCAGGCGTCCTCGCCGCTCATGCTCGCGGCGTACCTGGACGACGAGCTGGTGCTGCGACTCGAGTACGACACCGCGAGCTACCGCGCCGAGACCGTTCGAGTGATGGGCGACCACCTGGCCCGGCTGCTCGAGTCGTTCGCCGAGTCCGGACCCGACACCCGGATCGGCGACCTCGAGATGCTCGGCGACGACGAGCGGCGCCGGCTCCTCGAGGACCGCAACCCGTCGCAGCCCGTCGCCGTGTCGACCGGCCGGTACGTCGACCGCTTCGAGGCACAGGTCGAGCGACACCCCGATGCCGTCGCCGTCGAAGCGTTGGGCCGAGGCGGGATGCTCAGCTACAGGGAGCTCGACGAGCGGGCGAACCGACTCGCGCACGTCCTGGTGGACGCCGGTGCGTCGCAGGAGCAGCCGGTCGCGCTGTGCCTGGCCCGGTCGACCGACTTCGTGGTGTCCGTGCTCGCCGTGCTCAAGGCCGGCGCCGCGTACCTGCCGCTGGATCCCGCGTATCCGACCGCCTCGTTGTCGCACATGCTCGACGACTCCGGCGCCCGGCTGGTGGTCGCGGACTCCGGGTCGGTCGCGCACGTCCCGTCCGCGGACACCCGCGAGGTGCTCGTGATCGACCGCCTCCCGGCCCTCGACGCGGCGCCGACGACCCCGCCCGAACGGCCCCCGGCGGGCGCGGACGACCTGGCGTACGTGATCTACACCTCGGGGACCACCGGGACGCCCAAGGGCGTGATGATCACGGACCGCTCGCTGAGTGCCTTCTGCTCGGCGGTCGCCGAACGCTACGAGCTCACGTCGTCGGACCGGATCCTCCAGTTCTCCAGTCTCAGCTTCGACGTGTCGGTCGAGGAGATGCTGCCGACGCTGTCGGTCGGCGCTGCGGTGATGCTGCGCTCCGAGGACATGTCGTCGTCGATGCGGGCCCTCGTCGAAGCGTCCACGCAGGCCGGTCTGAGCGTGCTGAACCTCCCCTCGGCGATCTGGCACGCGCTCGTCGAGCACCTGGACGCCACCGGCGACCGTCTGGCGCCGTCGGTGCGGCTGGTCGTGGTCGGCGGCGAGAAGGTCAACCGCGCCGCGTACCAGGTGTGGGCGCGGCTCCACCCCGAGGTGCGCTGGTTGAACGGCTACGGGCCGACCGAGACGACGGTGACCTGCACGAGCTTCGACCCGGCCGGGCGCTATCGGCCCGAGTCCGGTCGCGAGCTGCCCATCGGTCGCCCGCTGGCCAACGCCCGGGCGTACGTGCTCGACGAGACGGGCTCGTTCCTCGTGCCCGACGGTCAGGTGGGTGAGCTGTGGATCGGCGGCAGCGGTGTGGCGCTGGGCTACCTCGGCCGCCCCGAGCTCACCGCGGAGCGGTTCCGGCCGGATCCGTTCGTCGCCGACCCCGCAGCTCGCATGTACCGGACCGGTGACCGGGGCCGATGGTCGGGCGACGGCGACCTCGAGTACCTCGGGCGGTCGGATCGACAGATGAAGCTGCGCGGCTTCCGCATCGAGCCCGGTGAGGTCGAACGGGCGCTCGAAGCGCACCCGGGGGTCCGACAGGCGTTCGTGTCGCTCCGGCCCGACCCGCTCGGCGGGGAGCGACTCGTCGGTTGGATCGTCGCGGACGGCGACGCGCCGGATCCTGTCCGGGTGCTCGCCGCGGCGCGGGATCGACTGCCCGGCCACGCGGTGCCCAGCGCACTGGTGGTCACCGACGGGCTCGTGAGGACACCGGCCGGCAAGGTCGACGTCGACGCGCTGCCGGAGCCGCCCGAGCACGGGGGATCGCTGCATGGCACGCACTCGACGGGCGCCGCGCCGACCGACGAACGTGAGGCCGACCTGTGCCGAGTCTTCGGTCAGGTCCTGGGCCGGTCGGGACCCGTCGCCGCGGACGCCTCGTTCTTCGATCTGGGCGGTCACTCGCTCCTGGCGGTCCGACTGATCGGTCGCCTCGACGCCGAGCTGGACACGAGGGTCTCGTTGTCGACCCTGCACCGCGCGCCCTCTCCCCGAGCACTCGCAGGCGAGCTCCGAGCCGAGTCCGGCACCGCTGCTGCGTCCTCGAACGAGCCTCCCGGCGCGGCGGAGCGGGTGTACCTCTCGACGATCCAGCCGCTCGGTGACCGGCCTCCGCTCTACGGGATCCACGTGCTCGGCACGAACGGCGCCTTCTTCCGTCCGCTCGCGGAGCGTCTCGGCGTCGACCAGCCCGTCTTCGGACTCTCCGCGACCCACCCGGACGAGCAGACGCCCACCGCCGTCGAGGAGATCGCGTCGCTCTACGTCGAGGAGATCGAGCGTCAGCACGACGGCCCGGTGGCCCTGGCGGCCGTCTCACTCGGCGGGTTCGTCGCCTTCGAGGTCGCGCAGCAGCTCATGGCGCGGGGTCGTGAGGTGCAGATGCTCGCGCTCTTCGACTCCGCCGGTCCGGGTGGTCGAGCGACGGTGTCGACGAGCCGCCGCATCGCGATCCACGCCGGGCTCGTGCGTCGCGGGGGCAGGAAGTACGTCGCCGCTGCCGCGCGCCGCCTGCTCGCGACGCTGCGCGAGCGGGCCGACACCGTCAGGGTGCGGCTGCACCGCAGGGCGGGCAGCGACACCCCCGACGACCTGTGGATGCACCGCTTCGTGCTCGCCAACGCCGCCGCGGCCGATCGGTACGTGGCTCGTCCGTACCCGGGGCCGATGACGGTCTTCCACGCCGCCGACGAGGTCTTCGACACCCCGGAGGCGCTCCGGACCGCGCTGGGGTGGTCGTGTGTCGCCGACGGACCGATCGAGATGGTCGAGGTGCCCGGTCGGCACATGTCGATGCTCGAGGAACCACACGTCGCGGTGCTGGCCGAGGAGTTGCGCGCAGCGATCGACCGCGCCGGTTCGTAGCGCTGCGCGTCAGCCGTCGACGACCAGGTGCCAGTCGGACTGCGTGGCGGTGGCTGTGAGCCGTCGTCCACCGGGGACGTCGAGCAGCTCGACCTCGTCGAGCCCCTCGGTCGTCGTGGGCGCAAGCGGTGTCGCATCGCCGCGGTCGGGCAGCCACACCACCAGCTCAGGGCCCACCGCTGCGTCGGTGCCGCGCACACGCAGGTGCCCGGACGCCGGGTCGCTCTCGAGCTCGGTGAGGTGACCGGGCGCCGCCCTCGGGTAGGCACGTCCCAGGATCGACAGGAACTCCCCGGTGACATGCGCGTCGCGGTCGTTCGCCTCGTCGTCGTGACCGGGGCAGGCGCGGGTGATCAGGTGGATCTGGTCCTCCGTCGCCGGCGCACCCGGACCGGCGACCGAGTGCGGGTCGCCGCAGGTCTGGCGCCACTGCCACCACGCTCCGCCGAGCAGGCGGCGGTCCTCCTCGGCCGCGTAGCGGGCCGCGACCTCCAAGGTGTCGGGATCGAGGTCCCAGAACCCGTACTCGCCGATCCACAGCGCGGCGTCGAGCTCGTCGGCGCCGGCCTCGTAGATGTCGAAGGTCTGCTCCAGGGTCAGGATCGACTGGATCGACTCCGCGTAGTTGTGCGCGGCGAAGACCAGCTGGTCGTCGTCGAGGTGTTCGGGGAGCAGCGCGTTGAACGGCAACGGGTACAGCTGGAGCGGCTCGACGAACATCGGCACCGGCGGCGCGCCCGCCGCCGACTCGACGTCGCGGATCGCCCGGATCGTCGACTGCAGCCACCGGCTGTACGCGACCTGGTTGGCTGCGCCGGGCTCGACGCCGTTGGGCTCGTTCAGCAGGTCGTAGCCGGCGACACCGGCGTCGCCGGTGAACCGCTCGGCGACGGCTGCCCAGACCGCGGTCAGGTGGCCCGAGATGCCGTCGGTGTCGGCGTAGAAGTTCGCGAACGCCCGCTGGACCGCCGGTGCCGATTCACGCCCCGACCCGGGCGCCCGACACGTCGTCGCGCCGTCGGTGATCGTCGCCCACGCCGGGGCGCCGTCCCAGCCGATGGCGGGTTCGGTCCCGGGCGGGCAGGTGGTTCCCTCCAGGGTGGCCGACGACATGCCCCAGGCGTCCTGGTGCATGTCGAGCACCACGTAGATGCCGTGCTCGTTCGCCGCGGTGACCGCCGCCTCGATCTCGTCGAGGTAGCCCTGGTCGATCCGGTCGGGAACGGGTTCGAGCCGTGACCACGACATGAGGAGCCGCACGACCGAGAAGCCGTTGGCCGCCATCGCCTCCCAGTCGTCGTCGGTCACCGGAGCGGTCGGCGCCACCTGTGGATCGGCCCGGGCGTACTCGCCGAGTGCGTTGACGTTGGCGCCGCGGAGCAACACCTCTCGGCCCTCGTCGTCGACGATCCGTTGCTCCTCGACGTGCAACGGCCGCAACTCGATCGGCTCGACGGCCGGTGCCGTCGACGTCGTCGTGCCGTCGATGTCGTCGGTGCCGGTCTCGGCGGTGCCGGTCTCGGAGCCGCCGGTGCAGGACACGAGGAGCACGCCGGCGAGCATCACGGCGACGAACGGAGCGAGCCTGCGGGACGACATCGGGTGAGTCTGTCAGCCAACGGTCCGTCGACGCCGGAACCCGGGTGCACGTCGGTGCACACGCGAGACTGCCCGCATGCCAGAGGACCTCCTCGAGCGGCTCGCGGCCTCCTGTCCGATGGACCTGGGCGAGAGCGATCCCCGCACCGTCACCCAGGACGAGGTCGATGTGCACGCCCGGACCACCGGCGACGCGCAGTGGATCCACAACGATCCCGAACGAGCGGCACGGGAGTCGCCCTTCGGTGGGCCCGTGGTGCAGGGCTTCTTCCTGCTCGCGCTGCTGACCGAGCTGTCCTCGGGGCTCACGTTCCCCGACGTGGGCCCGGTGACGATGATGGTCAACTACGGCTTCGACCGGGTCCGGTTCGTGCGCACCGTCCCGGTCGGTGCCGCAGTGCGGCTCCGCGGCACGCTGGTCGGCGTCGAACGACGTCCCCCGGACCGGGCGATCCTGTCGGTCGACATCGAGCTCGTGAGCGACGCGGTCGACGGCCCGGCAGTGGTCGCCCGCTGGTTGTTCCTGGCGCAGCGCTGAGGCCGCGGTGCCTGGCGCTCGGGTCAGACGCGGATGAACTTCTGCTCGCCGACCCCGAAGATGCCGTCGACGCTCAGGTCGACCTGGTCGGTCTGGATGCGGCCCTCGAACCAGCCGTACGGGGCGTGGTACTCGGCGAGTGACCGCTTCGGTCCGACGTGCATCTCGCTGCGCACCGTCGGGGTGAAGCGCACGTCGACCGCGCCGGACCCGTCGCGCACGAGCCACGTGCCCATCGGCCCCGTCGGTCGCTCGACGTGCACCGCCGGAAGGCGGAACACCTCGTCGCCGCGCCACACGGCGTTCTCGTTGTAGACGTGCGGGTCGCGGATCTGGTTGTCGGTCAGGTTGAACCCCTCGACGAGCCCCTGGTCGTCGCGGCGCACGCCCGTCACCCAGTCGTACTGCATGGGCGAGGGGTAGTCGCCGTGGTGGTCGTCGAGGATCATGAAGGATCGCTGCGCCGAGAGCTCGACGACGTCGAGACCGATCCGCATGGTGCCCTCGAAGGGCATCATCGCCTTGTGGGAGTACAGGGCACGTCGATCCGAGAAGGGATGGCAGATCACCAGGTGTCCGGCCCTGCCGGGCGAGCAGTCGCCGACGCCGTGCAGCTCCAGCGCGGGCAGCGGTCCCGACGCTCGAGCGGGGTCACCCGGGTGGCTGGCGTCGACGGTCAGGCGCCCCCACGCCATCTCGTTGCCGATCGAGATCGAGAAGTCCCCGCGTCGACCGTGTGAGCGGGTGCCGTCCAGGCCGCGTGCGACCGACAACGACGTCGACGGCACCTTGGTCTCCCAGCGGTGGATGCGACCCGACGCCTTGTGCACGCCGAGCACCTGCAGCAGCGCGATCGACTTCGTGTCGTAGACCGCGCCGAGCACGAACCACTCGTCGTCGCCGAGCTGGAACGCCTGCCACTCCTTGAGCCGCAGGTTGCGGGCCGCGCGCCGGAGTCGGCCGCCGACGCCGCGCCCGTCCACGAGGTCGAGCGGGTTGATGCACTCGATCGGCCCGTCGTAGGTGCCGAACGCGTAGGCGCCGTCGATGACCAGGGCATCGGGTGCCGGCTCGCGCGGCGGTGGTGTCGAGGCGTCGCTCATGTCGGGCTCGGCAACGCTCAGAGGTATTCGCACAGGTAGGCGGTCGGGGTCTCGACCCTGAGGCCGAAGCCGCTGTCGCCGGGCACCTCGAACACGGTGCCCGCGACGAAGGTCTGCCAGTCCGACCCGGGGAGCTGCACGACGAGCTCGCCGTGCACGACGGTCATCCGCTCCGGCGCCTGGGTGCCGAAGTGGTACTCGCCGACATCCATGACCCCGACGCTGGCGGTCGCGCCGTCGCGCTCGAAGCCGATGCTCTGGACGTCGCCGTCGAAGTAGGTGTTGTGCTGCAGGGCCATGGTCCAGATGGTGCCAGACCTCCGGCCACCGACGGCAACCGGCTCGGCTCGTGGCGCGGACCGGCTCGGCTCGTGACGAGGTCCGGCTCGGCTCGTGACGCCGGTGGAGCCCGCAGTACCGTGGACGCCCGTGGATCCCGTGACCAAGACCAACCCCGGCAACTTCTTCGAGGACTTCCGACTCGGACAGATCATCGAGCACGCGACACCGAGGACGGTGACACAGGGTGATCGGGCGCTCTACGGCGCGTTGTACCCGACCCGGTTCGCGCTGCCGTCCTCCGACGAGTTCGCCGCGGCCTCGGGCCTCTCGCCCGCTCCGGTCGAGGAGCTGATCGGCTTCCACATCGCCTTCGGCAAGACCGTGCCCGACATCTCGCTCAACGCGGTCGCCAACCTGGGTTACGCCGAGTGCCGCTTCCACCGGCCGGTGCACCCGGGTGACACGCTGCGGTCGACCTCCGAGGTCATCGGCCTGAAGGAGAACTCCAACGGGAAGACCGGCGTGGTCTACGTGCGCTCGACCGCGAGGAACCAGCACGACGAGGTCGCCATCGACTGGGCCCGTTGGGTGATGGTCCGCAAACGCGACGTCGACGCCCCGGCGCCGGAGACCGTCGTGCCGGACCTCGCCGACCACGTCGACGCGAACCAGCTGATCGTGCCCGAGGGCCTCGACTTCTCGAACTACGACGACGGGCTCGCCGGTTCGCCGTTCCGGTGGGGCGACTACGCGGTGGGCGAGAAGATCGACCACGTCGACGGCGTGACCCTCGACGAGGCCGAGCACATGATGGCCACCCGCCTGTGGCAGAACACCGCCAAGGTGCACTTCAACGTCGAGGCCCGCGACGACGGTCGCCGTCTGATCTACGGCGGTCACATCATCTCGATGGCACGAGCGCTGTCGTTCAACGGACTGGCGAACGCCCAGCTGATCGCCGCGATCAACTCCGGCGCGCACACCAGCCCCGCCTTCGCCGGCGACACGGTGTACGCGTGGTCCGAGGTGCTCGACACGGCCGAGACCATCGCCCCCGGTGTCGGGGCGCTCCGCCTGCGCCTCGTGGCGACGAAGGGTCGCGACGAGTCGATGACGCTGCGCGGCGACGACGGTAAGTACGCCCCGGGCGTGCTGCTCGACCTCGACATCTGGACCCTCTGCCCGCGCTGACGGGCATGCGGCGAGCGACGACGGGAGCGACCCATGCCTCGAGATGACGATGCGGCCGATGGCACACCGGCGAAGGCGACCAAGGTGCAGGCGACCAAGGTGCAGGGACCCGCGTCCTACTTCCCGTCGATCGAACGCACCTACGGTCGACCGATCGACGAGTGGCTGGACCTGGTGCGGGCGAGCCCGCTCGAAGGGCACAAGGAGAAGGTCGACTGGCTGAAGTCCGAGCACGGACTCGGCCACGGACACGCCAACGCGATCGTGGCGTACGTGAAGCTCAACGGCTGAGTCCCCGTCGGTGCCACGAGGTCACTCCAAAGGCTGCAGCGGCATGGCGTCGTCGCGTCGGCCGAGGGTGACCCCGAGGCTCGCCGCGCTGACCAGCGCGAGTGCGGTCAACTCACGTGCACCGAGGTCCTGGCCGAGCAGGATCCAGCCGCTCGCAGCGGCAGCGGCGGGCTCCAGGCTCATCAGGATGCCGAAGACCCGCGTCGGGATGGTCCGCAGCGCCTCGAGCTCGAGCCCGTAGGGGATCACGCTCGACAGCAGCGCGACCGCAGCGGCGGGCAGCAGCAGCAGCGGGTCGTCCAGCACCGTGGTCGCCTCGGCCAGGCCGAACGGCGCGACGAGCACGGCGGCGACCGACAACGACACCGCCAACCCGCCGGCGCCGGGCAGCACCTGACCGAGGCGGGCGCTCCCGAGGATGTAGCCCGCCCAGAACAGGCCGGCGAGGCCGGCGAGCGCGAGGCCCGACAACGGGATGCCGCTGGTGGTGCTGAGCCCCAGCAGCGCGACGCCCCCGGCGGCGAGCAGCGCCCAGACCAGGTCGACGACGCGTCGTGTCTGCACCAGCGAGAGCAGCAGCGGTCCCAGGAACTCGACGGTGACCGCGACGCCGAGGGGCACGGTGCGCAGCGAGAGGTAGAACACCAGGTTCATGCCGGCCATCGTGGCGCCGAGGACCGCGGCGGCCGTCCAGGCCCGCCGGTCCCACGAGCGCACGTCCGGGCGCACGACCGCTGCCAGGACGACCGCGGCGATCGCGACGCGGAGGAACGTGACGCCGGACGCGCCGATCTGGTCGAAGAGCGATCGGCCGATCGCGGCGCCGATCTGCACCGAGAGGATCGCGCCGACCACCATCAGCTGCGGTGGGACCGCCCCGGATCGGCGGATGGTTCCGGTGTGGTCAGGTCGGCCCATGGGAGGAGGCGAGCCTACCGACCGCTCAGAGGTGACCTCCTGTCAGCGCTGGACGGTCAGCTCGCGGCGGCGTTCCAGGAAGGCGCGTTCGGCGGGGTTGTCCGTCGCCGTGATCGCAAGGTCGTAGGCGGCTCGTGCCTCGTCGTCGCGTCCGACCCGGCGGAGCAGGTCGGCGCGTGCCGCCAGGTAGGGCTGGTAGTCGACGGGAGGGTCGACCAGGTCGTCCAGCGCGGCGAGCCCGGTGGCCGCGCCCTGCCACTCGCCGAGTGCGACGGCGCGGTTGATGGCCACCACGGCGTTCGGCCGCAGCGCGTGGAGCTGGTCGTAGAGGGCGACGATCTGCGACCAGTCGGTGTCGGACGCGGTGGGGGAGTCCGCATGCACCGCGGCGATCGCCGCCTGGATCTGGAACGGACCGGGTCGGTTCCGTCGCAGGCAGGCGCGCACGAGCTCGTGACCCTGCGCCACGAGACGCCGGTCCCACAGCGAGCGGTCCTGTTCGCCCAGCGGCACCATGGAGCCGTTCGCATCGAGCCGCGCGGGGCGGCGTGACTCCGTCAGCACCAGCAGCGCGAGCAGACCGATCGCCTCGGGTTCGTCGGGCATGAGCTCGACGAGCACCTGCGCCAGGCGGAGCGCCTCGAGGCACAGATCCGCGCGCGACAGCTCGTCGCCCGAGGTCGCGGTGTGCCCCTCGGTGTAGATCAGCGAGATCGCGGCGAGCACCGCCGGGAGCCGGTCGGGCAGCTCGGCGGCCCGGGGGATGCGGTAGCCGGCGTGGTTGTCACGCAGCTTCCGCTTCGCCCGGACGATCCGCTGGGCCATCGTCGCCTCGGGCACCAGGAACGCCCGCGCGATCTCGGGCGTCTCGAGCCCCCCGAGCAGGCGCAGGGTGAGCGCCACCCGTGCATCGGCGTGCAGTGCCGGGTGGCAGCACAGGAACATCAGGCGCAGCTGGTCGTCCGCGACCACGTCGACGAGGTCGTCGAGGTCGGGCAGGGGGAGCTCGTCGTCCATCTCGTCACCGTCGCCGTGCAGCCGGTGGGCCGCCCGGTGCTTGTCGTCGCGGTGGGCTTCTCTGCGGAGGCGGTCGATCGCCCGGTTGCGGGCGGTGGTGGTGATCCACCCCCCGGGGTT
>JALYWI010000046.1 GCA_030852785.1 Actinomycetota bacterium | reverse complement strand
GCCTGGTCGAGCGGCGCACCCCGGCGGACTGGCTCGCGGACCAGCTCGCTGCGGCAGAATGACCGCCGGAGAGGAGCACGGGTGGACGACGACGCGGTGAGCACGGCCGGCCCCGACGACGGCGCGGACATCTACACCGAACCCGACGTCGATCCGGACACGCTGGCGAACCTCGGTCCGCTCGCACCGCTGGCCGGCATCTGGGAGGGCACCTCGGGCAGCGACGCCCACCCGGAGTCCTACGGCACCGGTCGCGACGTCTTCGTCGAGCGCTACGAGGCGCAGCCCATCGACGGACAGACCAACGGGCCACAGCTGTACTACGGGCTGCGCTACCACACCCACATCGTGAAGCCCGGCGAGGTCGAGACCTTCCACGACCAGGTCGGCTACTGGCTGTGGGAACCGGCGACCGAGACCGTCGTGATGGCACTGAGCATCCCCCGTGGGCAGGCGCTGCTCGCCGGCGGTTCCGTCGCCGCGGACGCCACCGAGTTCGAGCTGCACGCCACGCTCGGCTCGGAGATCTACGGCATCGTCTCGAACCCGTTCCTCGACCGGGCCTTCCGCACCACCAGCTACCGCATCCACGTGAAGGCGCACGCGGACGGCACCTGGTCCTACGAGGAGGAAGGGATCATGGAGATCCCCGGTCGCGACGAGCCGTTCCGCCACATCGACGGCAACACGCTGCGCCGCATCGCCGCGCCGACCCCGAACCCGTTGGCCCTCGCCGCGGCCGCGGGTGGACCGGCCGGCCAGCAGGCGCGTGACGCCGTGGACGACCCGATGGACGGCCCCGCCGACGGCAGCCTGTCGATCGGCAGCCTGCGGGGACTCCCCCAGCGGGGCTCAGCCCAGGAGTGACCGCAGCAGGGCCAGCGAACCCGCGGGCCCCGGAACCATGACGTCCGCCCGGTCCCGCAGCCGCGGGGAGAGCTCGTCGCTGTGGACACCGATCTTCCACACCGAGCGACCGGTGACTGCCAGGTCGTCGAGTGCATCGAAGGCCGGCAGGTCGCCGACGTCGTCGCCCAGGTAGATCACCGTGCCGTCGGACCCCTCGGCCAGACGGCGCAGGGCGCTGCCCTTGTCCTCGTCGATCGGTGGGTGCAGCTCGACGCTGCGGCGAGCGGGGCGAACCAGCAGCCCGGCCCGTTCGGCGACCCGCGCCGCGCAGGCGTCGACCTGCTCGGCGAGCTCCGGACGGGTCCGGTAGTGCAGCGTGATCGACAGCCCCTTGAACTCGACGACCATCCCGTCGGGACCCTCGGCCGACGCTGCGGCCGCGGCCTCGGCCATGACGGGCCGCCACACCGGCGCGAGCGGGTGCTCGACCAGCTCCCCGTGACGCCGCATCTCGAGGCCGTAGAGCCCGACGAGCGTCAACTGCTCGGGCAGGTGCCCGACCAGGAACGACAGCGGTCGACCCGAGACGACCGCGACCTCGTGACCGCGGGCGGACAGCTCCGTCAACGTCTGCACCGCGCCGTCGATCGGTCGGGCGGCCGAGGGCTCCGCGACGATCGGTGCGAGGGTGCCGTCGAAGTCCGTCGCGACCAGCGAACCGGGCGCCAGGCGCGGGCCGGCGTCGCGATCGGCGGGCATCGGTCGGCGACCGGCGCTCAGTCGGAGTTGCTGGTGCCGGCGACCGTGGTCGTGGTGCCGCCACCCGCGACCGTGGTGGTCGTGTCGCCACCCGCGGCCGTGGTCGTCGTGGCACCGCCCGCACCCTTGTCGACGGTTCCCTGCACGTCAGGACCCAGCACGACGGCCACGTTGGTGTCGGCGGGGAACTCCGCAGGGTCCTTCGCCAGGGTGGTGCCGGGGGTGGGCATCGGCTGGACCGAGGTCGGCGGCAGTCCGAAGAGCCCGGCGATCGCGGCGGCGTCGGCCTCGAAGCCGGGAGCGAAGTACACGGTCGTCGTCGGTGCCTGCGCGGCGGCGGTGATCGCGGTGGTGCTCGTGTACCCGGCGACGCTCAGGAACTGCTGCGCCTTGCCGGCGTAGCCGTTGATGCCGGCACCGTTGAGCGCGACGACCTTGAGGGCGGTGGGCGCGACGCTGGTCGACGGTGCGGCCGGCTCGGTCGTGGTGGTGGTCGTGGCTGCGGCCTCGTCGCCGGAGGCGTCGATCTCGAGGTCGTTGGACGGCTCGTCGAAGCCGACGCCGCCCCCCTTGATGAGCAGGATCGCGCCCAGCACCACTGCGACGGCGACGAGGATGAGGCCTCGGGTCGCAGGGTTCGGCGCCGGGGCACTCGGGCGCTGCTGGCGCGGGCGCTGCGTCGTGGTCATCCCACGACCCTACTCCGCCGTCGCCGGCCGATCGTGGTGGGCGCACACGTCGACCCGGGGTGGCCGTCGACACTGTCCGTCGGCGTGTGGTTACCCTGAGCGGGTGACCGGCCTCACCGTCCTCGTGCAACTGATCGCCGTCGTCGTGGCGGTCAGCGGTGTCACGAAGCTGCTCTCCCCCCGACCGTTCGCGGAGCTCGCCGACACCGTGCGAATGCCCGTCGGCACCATCGGGGCACGGATCGCAGGGCTGATCGAGATCGCCCTCGGCGTGTGGGTCCTCGCGACCGGATCACGGATCGCCTGCGCGGTGCTCGCCCTGGCCTACGTGGTGTTCGCCCTCGTCGTCGTCGCGGCTCGCAGGGCCGGGGCGCCGTCGTGCGGCTGCTTCGGGGCCTCGGCGGCACCGCCGAGCGCCGTGCACGTGGGGGTCAACCTGGCCTCGGCCGCGGTGGCCGCGGTCGCCGCCGTCACCGGCGACATCGACGGGATCGCGTCGACCATCTCGGACCAGCCGCTCGCCGGGGTTCTGTTCGTGCTCCTTCTGGGTACGGGCGCCTGGCTCCTCGTCTCGCTGGACACCGTCGGTGCCGCCGTCCTGGACTCCACACGGGAGTTGAGGACGATGGGACCGGTGTTCCGCGAGAACGCTGCAGCTCCCTCGCCGTCACGCACGACGACGGCGGCGGGCACGCACACCCACCCTGTTCACGACCACGACGGGCACTCCCACCGATGAAGGACCGGACCGACCGCATGCGACTCCCGCACCACCCGCCCACGGAGCCGAGAGCACGGTTCGCCCGATGACGAGCGTCCTCGACCGGACGGTCGACTTCCTCGCCAACCGCCTGGACCGTCGCGGCTTCCTCGGCAAGAGCGCCGTGATCGGCTCGGCGGTGGTGGCAGCGCCGCTCGACTTCGCACTCCGCCCGGGCACCGCCTACGCCGCGGTGTGCAACTGCAACGGCAGCTCCTGCCAGTGCGGGTCGCTGTGCTGCGACGGCTACACCGAGTTCTGCTGCACGCTGAACGGCGCCAACGCCTGCCCGCCCGGCACCATCACCGCCGGCTGGTGGAAGGTCGACGGATCGCAGTTCTGCGGTGGCGCGGCCAGGTACTACCTCGACTGCAACGCCCAGTGCGGTTCGTGCAGCTGCGGGTCGAACGGCGTCTGCGCCGGGTCGTGCTCCGGCACCGGCTGCGGCTGCGCCAACGGCAGCTGCGGCAACCGCAAGGCCGGCTGCACCCGCTTCCGCTACGGCCAGTGCAACCAGGGTGTGCGCTGCGTCGGCCCCATCGTCTGCCGCGTCGTCACGTGTGCGCCGCCGTGGCAGTTCGACCCGGCCTGCGGCACCAGCTCCCGCACCGACAACGCCACCCGGAACCACGACCGCCCCTGCCTGAACGAACCGTTCGGCACGCTGGAACGTGTGATCTCGCCCAGCGGCGGCAAGATCCGCGTCTCGGGCTGGACCGTCGCCAACTCCGACTACGCCCGCGCGGGTGTCCGGGTGTTCGTCAACGACTGCTTCGTGCACCACGGCACCGCCGACCAGGAGCGCACCGACGTGCAGCGCATCTACCCCGCGTTCGGACCCAACACCGGCTACGACGTGACCCTCGACGTGCCGCCCGGCAAGCACACCGTCTGCGTCTACGGCATCGACCGGCGCAACCGCCGAGAGGCGCTGCTCGGCTTCCGCGACGTCGTGGTCGGCGGGCCCCACGGCCAGATCAACAACGCCAGCGGCACCGGGTCCCACATCCGGTCGCAGGGTTGGGCACTCGATCCGACCACACCCGGGGCATCGCCGATGATGCGCTACCGCGTCGACGGCACCGAGGTCTGGCGGGGCAGAGGGGCCGTCGACCGGCCCGACGTCGTCAACGCGTTCCCGGGCGCCCCGCTGCGATGCGGCTACTCGGTGGCGTTCCCCGTCAGCCCGGGCCCGCACACCATCTGCGTCGACGTGATCGACAAGTACGGCGGCTCGACCGAGCTCGGGTGCCGGTCCGTGACGGTGACCGAATGAGGACGCCGAGATGACCGCGCTCGTCGCCATCCTCGCCGTGGTCGTGGCGCTGCTGAGCGTCCTGGTCGTGGGCCTGCTCCGGTCCCACGCCGAGATCCTCCGTGCCCTGCACGACCTCGGCGTCAACCTCGAGGACGGCGCGCCGACCGGCGGCGCACGCACCTTCAGCGCGGACACCCGCGCCGGACGCGCACGCGCCGCGGGCACCGGTGTGGCCCCGCAGGGCAGCGCCCCGGAGGACCGGATCGGCGCCAACGGCCTGGCCCTTCCCGAGGACGGCCCGCTGGTCGACGCCCACGACCTGATGGGCGTCACGCCGGCCGGCGACGCCTCGGCCATCGGTGTCGTCGGCACACCCGGACTGACGCTGCTGTCGTTCCTCACGACCGGCTGCGCCTCGTGCATGGACTTCTGGGAGGCGTTCCGCGAGCCGGCGAACCGACAGGTCGCCGGCAAGGGCTCGCAGCTCGTCGTGCTGACCAAGGGCCAGGACGCCGAGAGCCCGGCGGCAGTGCGCGAGCTCGCCGATCCCGCCCTGACGACGCTGATGTCGTCGGAGGCCTTCGACGACTACTCCGTGCCGTTGGCCCCGTACTTCGTGCTGATCGACGGTGCACAGGGTCGCGTCGTGGGCGAGGGCGCTGCGTCGTCGTTCGACCAGCTCGGCTCGCTGATCAAGAAGGCGATGGCCGACAGCGGCATCGGATCCGAGCGGTCCCGCTCGCGTCGCGAGATGCTCCGCGGTCTGCGCCAGAACGTCACCGCTGACGAGGCGCTCTCGTCGGCCGGGATCGGTCCGGGCCACCCGAGCCTGCACAGCGACCCCAACCCGACCGATGACCACAGGGAGCTCCCGACGTGATCACCCAGCCGCGCCGCCTGGCGGCACACGGACTGTCCTGCGAGGTGCCCACCGGGTGGCACGTCCGCATCGAGCAACGCCAGCAGTCCGATCTGCACGTCCCAGCCTCGGACCTGCCGGTCGGCGGCTACGTGCACCCGATCCTGCAGGCGGCGACGTCGCCGCTGCCCGCCATCCGCGGCGACTACGGCAGCGGGTACGTCGAGACGATGCGCGGGACCGACGTCTTCGTGTGCCTCGGCGAGTTCGACCACGAGGCCGGCGAGACGGCCATGTTCGACGACGGCCTGCCCCGTTCGCTGCGCTCCGCGGACTTCCACCCCGAGGCCCAGCAGCGTGTGATCGCCGGGATGTGCGGCACGCAGCGCTTCTTCGTCGAGAACGGTCGGGCGTTCTGCCTGTACGTGGTGCTCGGCTCGTGGCTGCAGCGCCAGACGCTCGTGCCCGTCGCCAACTCCCTGCTCGCGACCGTCCAGGTCGATCCCCGATGAACCCGCTGTCCCCCCGCCCGCTGTTCCCCCGCCCCCTCTCCCCCGCCACGGAGGCATCCCAGTGAACCTGCTCATCGCACTCGCCGCGGTCGTCGCCGTCGGCGCCGCCGTCCGCTCCACCTGGTCGCCCTGTGGGCTGTCCATGTTGTCGACCATCACGCCGATGGCCGAACGCAGCCGCGGCCGCAACTGGGCCGCCACCTCGGCGTGGTTCCTGGGCGGTGCCGTGCTCGGCGGCGCCACGCTCGGACTGGCCGCTGCCGCACTCGCTGCGCTGGTCGGCCTGCTGTCACTGACCACCACCGCCGCGCTCGTCCTGGCCGCACTGCTCGCAGTGGTCGCCGTCGGGCTCGACATGGGTCTGCTCGGCACCGAGATGCCGCACCACCGCCGCCAGGTCGACGAGGTCTGGCTCGACCAGTACCGGTCCTGGGTCTACGGCGCCGGCTTCGGGTGGCAGATCGGCACCGGGCTCGCCACCTACATCATGACCGCGGCGGTCTACCTGACCGTCGGGCTGGCGGCGCTCACCGGTCGTCCCGTCGTGGCGTTCGGTCTGTGCATGCTGTTCGGTCTCACCCGCGGCATGGCCATCTTCCTGGGTGCACGGCTCACCGATCCCGAGCGCCTGCGGGTCTTCCACCGTCGCTTCGAAGCGGCCGGGCCCACGGTCAAGTGGGTCGTCATCGGCCTGCAGTCGGTCGTCGCGGTCGTCGCCGCCGCCGCGGTCTCGCCGATCGCCGGTGTCGCGATCGCGCTCGCACTGGGCGCCGCGACCTACGGCCTGCGGGCGCGGGTGCCGCGACCGGTGCTACACCACGTCCCATGACATCCCGGACGGACGGAGAACTGGTCGACGCGTCGACCACCCACGGTGCGCTGCGCGGCGCGTGGCACGGAGAGATCGCCCGGTTCGCCGGCATCCCGTTCGCCGCTCCACCGGTGGGGCCGCTCCGGTTCCGTCCACCCCAGCCCGTCGAGCCGTGGGACGACGTCCGCGCCGCGGACACCTTCGGTCCGATCGCCCCGCAGAACCCGTCGATCATGGACGCGCTCTTCGGTGGTGACTCCGAGCAGTGGGACGAGGACTGCCTCTACCTGAACGTGTGGACCCCGTCGCTCGAGGGATCGCTGCCGGTCATGGTCTGGATCCACGGCGGCGGCTTCGAGATGGGTTCGGGCTCCTCGCCGCTCTACGACGGCACCTCGTTCGCCCGCGACGGCGTCGTGCTCGTCACCCTGAACTACCGCCTCGGCGCGTTCGGGTTCCTCGAACTCGGCGACCTCGACCCGGAGCTGGCCGGCTCCGGCAACTGCGGCCTGCTCGACCAGGTCGCCGCGCTCGAGTGGGTGCGTGACAACATCGCCTCGTTCGGCGGCGACCCCGACCAGGTCACGATCTTCGGCGAGTCCGCCGGCGCCATGAGCGTCTCGTCGCTGCTGGCCATGCCGAGCGCCTCGGGGTTGTTCCACCGATCGATCGCCCAGTCCGGCGCCGCGCAGGCGTGCCGCACCCCGGCCCAGGCCGACGCCGACACTCGGGAGTTCCTGGACAAGATGGGCCTGGACGGCGCGAACGCCGTCGCCGCGCTGCGCGACGCCGAGCCCGCCGCGCTGCTCGCCGCCCACGGCGCCATGGCCGCCGAACGCGTCGGCGACCCGGAGGGCGTCATCGCCCGCACCGGGAGCCCGCTGTCGTTCCTCGCGTTCCGACCCGTCGCCGACGGACGCGCCGTGCCCACCGACCCCCTCGGCCGGGTCGCCGAGGGCTCGGCCGCAGGCGTCGACCTGCTGATCGGGACCAACAGCGAGGAGTGGAAGCTCTTCGCCCTCGCTGCGCCGGCGCTGCCCGACGACGAGGCCCTGCGCCGACGCACCGCCCTGCTCGTGGCCGACGCCGACGGCGCGCTCGAGGCGTACCGCCACGAGGCCGACGAGCCGACGATCCAGTCCCTCGAGTGCGCCATCCTGACCGACGCCGTGTTCCGCATCCCGGCGATCCGCCTGGCCGAGGCGCAGGCGCCCCACGGCACGGTGTTCGGGTACCTGTGGACGTGGGCCAGCCCGGCGCTCGGCGGCATGATCGGCGCGTCGCACGCGATCGAGATCCCCTTCGTGTTCGACCTGGTCGAGGACCAGCGACTGCACGTCTTCGTGGGGGCCGAGGCGCCGACCGAGCTGTCGCGTGCGACGCACCACGCCTGGGTCGAGTTCGCCCGCAGCGGCGTGCCCGCCGCACCGTCGCTGCCCACCTGGCCGGCGTACGACACCGGCGAGCGCGCCACCATGGTGCTCGACGTCGAGCCGTCGGTCGCGCTCGATCCGGGGGCCACCAGCCGGAAGTTCTGGGAGACCCCGGGCGCCGACTTCCCGCGCTGAGGCCGACCGGGCGGCAGGTGGATCAGTCGATCAGTGGATCAGTCGACCGCGACGATCTCGAGGATCTGCGCCGTGCACGGCTCGTCGAGACGCCAGGGAAGGCCGCGTCGCAGCTGCTCGCCGCTCGACACCGTCGCGCTCGCGGCAGCCGCGCCCAGGTCCGTCGCGCTCGCAGCCGTGCGGTCCTCGTGCAACGACACCTCGGTCACCCGGTAGTCCTGCGCCGGGTCCAGGTCGACGAGGCGCAGCTCGGGCGCGTCGCTCGACGGGTGCTCCAGCTGGTAGGCGAAGACGACCGAGCGGCGCCGGTCCGGTGTCGTGTACGACAACGCCGCACGGCTGGTGTCGGGTCCCTCGACGGGTGACACCAGGCGGGTCAGATCCCCGCGCTGCACCACGTCCTGGGTGCGCTTCGCGACCTCGACCGCACGTCGGCAGATCGCCAGGTCGTCCTCGCTGAGCGCGGCCAGGTCGAGGTCGAGCCCGAAGCGGCCCGACAGCGCGACGGCGCACGCGAAGTCCATCGGCCGCTCGCCCCATCGGGTGACGTGCGCGGCCATGACCGCGGCGGGGAAGAAGTGCGAGCACGCCCACTGCATGCGGACGCGGGTGACGGGGTCGGTGTTGTCCGAGGTCCAGAACTCGTGGAACCGGCGCAGGGTGCCGTGGTCGGTGCGTCCGCCGCCCGAGGCGCACAACATGAGCTCGGTGTCGGGGTGCCGGGCGACGACCTCGTCCATCACCGCCCACGTGGCGCGGACGTGGTCGACCCACAGGTTCGACTGCCGGTCCGACGGCAGCGCACGCGAGCCGGGGTCGGTGATCGGCCGGTTGGCGTCCCACTTCACGTAGCTGATGCCCGGGTGCTGGGCGAGGGTGCGGTCCACGACCTCGGCCTCGAAGGCACGGACCTCGGGCTGCAGCGGGTCGAGGGCGAGCTGGTGGCGGTGCTCGAGCGGCTGGCGGCGGTCGCGCAGCACCCACTCGGGGTGCGCGTCGTGCAGCTCCGAGACGGGGTTCACCATCTCCGGTTCCAACCAGATGCCGAAGCGGATGCCGTGGTCGGCCGCCGCCTCGGCCAGGGGCGCCAACCCGGAGGGCAGCTTCGCGGGATCGTGGTCCCAGTCGCCGAGGCTCGTGGTGTCGTCGTCGCGGGGATGGGTCGTGCCGAACCAGCCGTCGTCGAGCAGGAACAGCTCGGCGCCGACGTCGGCGGAACGTCCGATCAGCTCGACGATGCGTGCCTCGTCGAAGTCGAAGAAGGTCGCCTCCCAGTTGTTCGCCACGATCGGTCGGCGACGTTCCGGGTCGCGCAGCACACGGTCACGGCTCCAGCGGTGGAAACCACGGGTCACCTCGGCCCGACCCGTCGAGGACCAGCGCCAGGCGACCGTCGGCGTGACGAACCGGGTGCCGGGGTCGAGCAGGTAGTCGGCCCCCAGCGGGTTCGCGCCGGCGCGCAGGCGCAGCTCCCGCGAACCGTCGAGCCCTGCGTTCGGTCGCACGTCGACGTCGAAGCGGATGTTGCCGCCCCACTCGATCGACAGACCGAGCACGTCGCCGGTGTGCTCGGTCGACGGACCGAACGGCGACACCAGCAGGCAGGGGCTCCGCTGCAGGTGCGGCTGCAGGCCGCCCAGGCTCGCCAACGACGTCAGGCCGTGCTGCACCGCGTCGGTCGACCAGCGCCACTCGTCGGCCCATCCCCCGCCGCTGAACTGGCAGAGCTCCGCGTCCGGGGTGATGAGGACGAGCGGCGCGACGGAGTCGTAGTCGTAGAGGCGCACCGGGGCGGACTCGGCGTGTTCGATCTCGACCCACTGCTCGAGCACCGCCGACGCCGGATGTGTGCGCAGGTGGTGCTCGACGGTGAAGTCGAGCTCCTCGTCGCGGCATGTGACCACCACGTGCTCGCCGTCCTCGAGCGGGGTGCGCGCCACGTCGTGCACGACCAGGCGCGTGCTCGTGGTGCCGTCCGCGTGGGTCGCCCGCAACGCCGCGGCACGGAACGGGTCGCCGCCACCCCAGGTCGGGAAGGCGTCCGGGTACCACTTGCCCGGCACGTCGCAGACCGCGTCGTGACCGGTGGGGCCGACGCCGACCTGGCGCAGTCGCCCGAGCTCGTCGACCACCCAGGTCAGCCCCCACCCTCCGGCGTCGACCCGGATCAGTGACTCGGCCTCGGGTCGCGTCGAGGTCGTGCTGGCGTCGGTGGGCTGCATCCGCTCACCGTACCGATGTCGACCCTGCCCGGCGATCTGCGTCGCGACGCCGGACGGAGCGGGGTCAGTCGGCGACGAGCACGATCTTGCCGAACTTGCCGCCCTCTCGGAAGCGCTCGTAGGCCGCCGCCGCGTCCGACAGCGGATGGGTCGCCGCGACCGGGACGCGCAGCCGTCCGTCCGCGACGAGCGGCAGCACGTGGCGCGCGACCGCGGCGGCTGCCGCTGCCTTGTCCTCGAGGGGTCGGGCACGCAGCGTGGATGCGTGGATGCGACCGCGGCGGCCCATGAGCGCGAGCAGGTCGAGCTCGGCGCGGAACCCGCCACCACCGACGCCGATCACACAGATCCGCCCACCGGTCGCGAGCGACGAGACGTCGGCCGGCAGGTTCGAGGCGCCGATGAGCTCGAGCACGACGTCGAAGGGGCCGTGCTCGTCGAAGCCGTCGGGTTCGACGACGTGCGCGCCCAGTGCCTCGACCTGCGGGCGCAGCGCCTCGTTGCGCACCGTCGCGGTCACCCGGGCGCCCGTGGCGACGCCGAGCTGCACGGCGGCCACGCCGACACCGCCCGCGGCACCGTGCACGCAGAGGTGCTCGCCCATGCCGAGTCCGGCCTGCGAGAAGAGCGCGTCGTGGGCGGTGGTGAACGCCTCGGCGAACCCGCCGGCGGCTGCCCAGTCCATGGTGTCCGGCACGCGCAGCGCGCACCGTTCGTGCACCACGACGCGTTCGGCCTGACCGCCACCGCCGATGACCGCCATCACCCGGTCGCCCACGGCGAACCCCGTGACGCCGTCGCCCAGCGCGACGACCTCGCCGGCCGCTTCGAGACCGGGGATGTCCGCCGGCGAGCCCGGCGGTGCCGGGTAGTAGCCCGCGAGCTGCAGCAGGTCACCGGAGTTGATGCCCGCGGCGCGCACCTCGACGAGCAGTTCACCCGTGCCCGGTCGCGGGTCGTCGTGCTCCCGCCACTCGAGCTGCTTGTCGACGATGGTGACGGCGTGCACGGGGCCTCCGGAGCGGGACGCGGGATCGGCGCCCCAGGCTAGGTGGCCGCCCACCGCTCCGACTCCGACGTCGTCAGCCCGGCGGCGGGTTGCAACGCCGAGCCCACAACACGCTGTTGCACCCCACCCCGGAGACTGGGTTGCAACGTCGGGCTGAGAGCACGCTGTTGCACCCCACCCCGGCGCTGGGTTGCAACGCCGAGCCCACAACACGCCGATGCAACCCAGCCCGGAGACTGGGTTGCAACGCCGAGCCCACAACACGCCGATGCAACCCACCCCGGGGACTGGGTTGCAACGCCGAGCCCACAACACGCCGATGCACCCCACCGCTCGAAGGCGGTGACGGGGGCTCGGGGCAGACGGAGTGTCGGCCGGCGTCAGGCCGGTGCGGGTTGGGCGCCTCGCAGGAGCTTGCCGGGGCGCTCGCCGGTCGCGACGTCCTTCTCGCGCACGACGACGCCCGACTTCACCGTGGCCAGGTAGCCCTGCGCCCGTTGGATGAGGCGCTTGCCGCCGGCGGGCAGGTCGTAGGCCATCTCCGGGGCCTCGAGTCGCAGGGACTCGAGGTCGATCACGTTCACGTCCGCCAGGTAGCCGGGTTCGAGCAGGCCACGGTCCGCGAAGCCGTAGAGCATCGCGGTGCGTCGGGTCTGGTGGTGCACGACCGCTTCGACCGACAGCGTCTCGCCACGGTCACGGTCCCGTGCCCAGTGGGTGAGCATGAAGGTGGGCAGGCTCGCGTCGCACAGCACGCCGCAGTGGGCGCCACCATCACCCAGGCCGAGCACGGTGCCCGGGTGGCGCAGCATCTCGCCGATGTCGTCGAGTCCGCCGTTCGTGTAGCCGAGCATCGGCAGGTAGAGCAGCTCCTTGCCGTCGCGCTGCAACATGAGCTCGTAGGCGACCTCCATCGGGTCGCGTCCTTCGCGCTCGGCGACCGCGGCGACGCTGGTCGACGGG
Source organism: Actinomycetota bacterium (assembly GCA_030852785.1). Taxonomy (GTDB): domain Bacteria; phylum Actinomycetota; class Acidimicrobiia; order Acidimicrobiales; family Microtrichaceae; genus JAFAFN01. Next base: position 3,190 of record JALYWI010000046.1, on the reverse strand, counting down.
TCGGGCTCGTAGTTCGGCGGGTCGTTCAGGGGGAACAGCTTCGGCAGGCTCGCCGCCATGAGGGCGTCGAGCCCGGTGGCTCCCTCGGTCGGCTGCGCGGCGAGCATCGCCGCCTTGACCTGCGGATCGCGCAGCTGCACGACGCGCTCGTCGAGGGGCAGCCCGGCGATCTTGCGGTACTCGGGGTTGCGCACGAACGGATGGAACGACGACTGGAAACCGACGAGCACCGAGGCCGGCTTGCCCGCGACCTGCGGCACGAGCCACGCGCCCTCTTCGCGGTTGGCGGTCATCGCGCGGTCGATCCAGTCCCGCCACCAGTGGGGCGCGAAGTCGACCGCGAGCACCTGGAACGTGACGGGGATGTCGGCGTTGAGCGAGATCTGCCGCATCCAGTCGATCTCGGCGCCGGGGTCGGCCATGTCGCTCGCGACCGAGAACACACGGTGGCCGGTGCCGCCGAGCGCGGAGCCGATGGCGATGAGCTCGTCGGACGCCGCGGTCGTCCCCGCGGCCAGCTCGCCGTCCTTGGCGCGGTGCAGGATCGTCCGGGTCGTCGAGACGCCCATGGCGCCGGCGATGGCCGCCTCCTTGGCCAGGCGGGCCATCTCCGCGATCTCACCGGGTGTCGCCTCGTCGTTGGGTCGACCCGATCCCAGCACGTAGGCGCGCAACGAGCCGTGCGGCAGCAACGCCGCGACGTCGAGCACCCGCGGCAGCGTCTCGAGCTCGTCGAGGTACTCGGGGAAGCTCTCCCAGTTCCACGACATGCCCTCGTCGAGCGCCGCACCGGGGATGTCCTCGACACCCTCCATCAACTGGATGAGGAAGTCGTGCTCGTCGGGGCGGGCGGGAGCGAAGCCCACACCGCAGTTGCCCATCACCACGGTGGTGACACCGTGCCAACCCGACGGTGAGACCTCCGGGTCCCAGGTGGCCTGGCCGTCGTAGTGCGTGTGCACGTCGACCCAGCCGGGGGTGACCACCGCACCCTCGGCGTCGATCTCCCGCCGGCCGGGCTCGTCGACGGTCCCGACCGCCACGATCCGGTCACCGTCGATCGCGACGTCGGCACGTCGGCCCGGCCTGCCGGAACCGTCGTAGACCGTGCCGTTGCGAATCACGAGGTCGTGCATCCGACTCTCCTCACATCACTGGAGGTGCGCTCAGGGCAGCTCGTGTCGCCGGCCGCATCCCCCGATCGCCGACGACGGGCGCCAGGCTAACCCGCCATGACGACTGTCACATCGTCAGTGGGACAGGCCAGCGCAGGGCCGTCGCAGGGTCGACGACGCGAGTGCGGGCACAGGTCGGGGTATGCCTCACCTGGAGCCGCCCCGGGCCGACACTGATGTGGGCGACCGCACAGGGCGGGTCGCCGACGACACACCGCTCGAGGAGCGACCGAATGTTCGAACCGACCTGGGAATCCGTCCGCACCCATCAGGTGCCCGAGTGGTACGACGACGCCAAGCTCGGCATCTTCCTGCACTGGGGTCTGTACTCGGTGCCGGGCTGGGCGCCGCAGGTGTCGAACATCCAGGACCTGCTGCAGCACCACGGCCCGAAGGCGATGCTGCGCGACAACCCCTACGCCGAGTGGTACATGAACACGATGCAGGTCGAGGGCAGCCCGACCCAGCAGCACCACCGCGAGACCTACGGCGCCGACTACCCGTACCACCGCTTCGCCGAGAGTTTCGACGAGCAGTCCGCGGACGCCGATCTGGACGCGCTCGCCGAGCTCTGCGCCGACGCGGGTGCCCGCTACGTCGTGCTCACCACGAAGCACCACGAGGGCTTCACCCTGTGGCCGACCGAGCACGAGAACCCGTCGCGGCCCGGCTTCGTCGCCCAGCGCGACCTGGTCGGCGACCTGACCGAGTCGGTGCGCGCCAAGGGCATGCGAATGGGGCTCTACTACTCCGGCGGATACGACTGGACCTACAACGGCTACGTCATGCACCGCCCGGCCGACGCGGTCCTCGCGACACCCCCGAGCGCCGAGTACCGCGAGTACGCCACCGCGCACGTCCGTGAACTGATCGACCGCTACGCACCGTCGGTGCTCTGGAACGACATCTGCTGGCCGGGTGGCGGCAACCTGGCCGAGCTGTTCGCGCACTACTACAACACCGTCGACGACGGCGTCATCAACGACCGGTGGATCGAGTCCTCGACGCTGCGCAACACCGTCGCCGACACCGTCACCGGCGCGGTCGGTGACGTCATGCAGGCGGTGTGGAAGTTCATCCCGGCCGACAAGAAGACGCTGACCTTCCCCGGCGCCAAGCACTACGACTTCACGACCCCCGAGTACGCGAAGTCCGACACCATCCTCGAGAAGAAGTGGGAGTCGACACGAGGTGTCGGCCACTCCTTCGGAGCGAACCGCAACGAGCGGCCCCAGGACATCGTCACCACCACCGAGCTGGTCCGCAGCTTCTGCGACATCATCTCGAAGAACGGCAACCTGCTCATCGGCATCGGCCCCGGCCCCGACGGCGTGATCCCCGAGGAGCAGCAGGCACCGGTGCGCGGGCTCGGCGAGTGGATGAAGGTCAACGGGTCCGCCGTCTACGGCACCCGCCCCTGGACGATCGCCCAGACCACCACCTCCGAGGGCACCGATGTGCGCTTCACCCAGGGCAGGCAGGGTGAGGGCGTCGTCAACGCGTTCCTCATCGACACGCCCGGGCGTCGCAGCTTCACATTGCGGGGCGTCGACGCCTCGAAGGTCGGGACCGTCGACATGCTCGGCGTGAAGGGCGCGATCTCGCACTCCGTCGACGACGGCGTGCTGACGGTGACCCTGCCCGAGCGCCTACCGGTGTCGGCCGCGCACGTGCTGCGCCTGCACGGCGACGTCCGCCCCACGAGCTGACGCTTACGCCGATCAGGCGCGAACAAGGCCCCACGGGCCGCGCCTACGGTGGCATGCCACATGTCCGACACACTCCTCGCACGCGGGATCAGCCAACGGTTCGGTGAGCGCGACGTGCTCGACGGCGTCGACCTGTCGGTGACCGCCGGTCGGGTCACCGGTCTGGTGGGTCCGAACGGGGCCGGCAAGACGACCCTCATGCGGATCCTCTTCGGCGTCATCGAACCCGACGGCGGCACGATCGAGTGGCGCGGCCACGCGCCCTCGGACGCCGACCGCCGCTCCTGGGGCTACATGCCCCAGGAG
>JALYWI010000040.1 GCA_030852785.1 Actinomycetota bacterium | reverse complement strand
GCTCGAGCGCGTGCGCGACCGACGCCCGTTCGTCCGCCGGATCGCCGTCGTCGGCGAGCGCGTCGAACACGGCGCGGTCGTGCTCGGGGCATTCCAGTCGCGGCACCGCAGCGCCTCCGCCGCGCTGGTCGTACACGACCACGTCGGTGCCGAGCGCGTCGGCGTCGGTCGACCAGGTCGCCCACCGCTTGACCGCGCCGCCGCCGGGTCCGCCGTGCAGGTACACCACGGGCGACGACGCCACCTCTGCGGTGGTCGGGGCTGTGGTGGTCGGGGCCGTGGTGGTCGGGGCGGGGGTGGTCGGGCGGAACGTCAGCACGGGCAGCTCCACCTGACGGTCGTCGGGTCGGGAGCGGTCCTCGGGCAGCACGAGCACCTGGCAGGTGATCAGGTCCCCGGGTCCCGCGGGAGTGCTCGGATCGGGGCAGTCCGCGTCGATGAGCTCGGGCGGGGGAAGGTCAGCTGTCCGGTCGGTCGTCGGCTCGGCCGCGGGGTCACCTGCACCTTCGGCGCCGCCGTCGCCGGCCTGCTCCGAGCTGCAGCCGGCCGCCGTGCAGAGCAGCGCGATCGCGGTCGCGCCGAGCAGCGTGCGGGCGGTCCGTCCGAGCGGGCGGCGCCGTGCAGCGGCGGGAGGAGGGTCGGATCGCACGGCGCCATGGTCGCTCACGGTGGCCCGCCGCGCCCGTTCACCTCTAGAATCTGACGGGTCGTCAGATAACGAGGTCGGAGCAACGATGGATTTCGAGTTCTCAGAAGAGCAGCAGGCGTTCGCGAAGGAAGTCATCGCGTTCTGCGACGAGCACGACGACATCGACATCTTCGACGTCACCCGCGAGAACATGGCCCAGATCGTCGACACGCCGAAGCGCCGTGCCTTCATGAAGGAGATCGGCCACAAGGGCTGGCTCGGCATGACGTGGCCGAAGGAGTACGGCGGTTCCGAGGGTGAGGGTGTCTACGAGTACATCCTCAACGAGGAGCTCGCCGGCCGCGGTGGCCCGCAGATCGGCAAGGGCGTCGGCATCATCGGCAAGACCGTCATCGCCCACGGCTCGGACTTCCTCAAGGAGAAGTTCCTGCCGATGATCCTCGAGAACGACGTCGAGTTCGCCGTGGGTTACTCCGAGCCCAACGCCGGATCCGACGCGGCGTCGATGCGCCTCAAGGGCGTCAAGCACACCAATGAGGACGGCGTCGAGGGCTGGTTGCTCAACGGCCAGAAGACCTGGACGACCTCGGCCCACTTCGCCGAGTGGTACTGGTGCGGCGTCCGCACCGATCCCGACAACAAGCACATGGGCATCACGCTCATGCTCATCCCGATGGACCACCCCGGCATCACGATCAACGGGATCTGGACCATGGGCGACGAGCGCACCAACGAGGTGTGGCTCGACAACGTGTTCGTGCCCGACGAGTACGTCGTCGGCGAGGTCAACCACGGCTTCCGCTACATCTCCCAGGCGCTCGACCTGGAGCGCTTCACCATGTTCACGTACGCCCCGATCAAGCAGCGCCTCGACCTGCTGACCGAGTACGTGAAGGAGACCGTGCGCGACGGCGTGCCGCTCAAGGACGATCCGATCGTGCGGGCCCGCATGGCGAAGCTGCACACCGACGCCGAGGTCGCCCGCGTCATGGGACTCAAGTTCGTCGCCGAGGCCGTCAAGGTCGAGGAGCTCGTGCGAGAGGGCAAGCCGTACCAGCCGCCGACGCTGCAGGCGTCCGCCTACAAGCTGTTCGCGACGGAGCTGTCCAAGCGTCTCGCGGACGCCTCGATGGACATCGGCGGGCCCGGCACGCAGCTGCGGGTCCGCACCGAGGACGCACCGATGGCCGGCCGGTCCGAGTCGACGTACCGCTACACCGTGATCGACACCATCGGCGGCGGTGCCTCGGAGATCCAGAAGAACATCATCGCCCGTCGCGGTCTCGGTCTTCCCAAGAACTTCTGACGTGGGCAGCACTCCGGCGCTCCAGGGCATCCGTGTGCTCGACCTGGCCTCGGTCGGGCCGGGTGCACGCGCGTCGCGCACGCTCGCGGACTACGGCGCCGAGGTCATCAAGGTCGGCGCAGTGCCCCGGGCGGGTGGCGTGCAGATCGTGCCGCCCTACTACGCCTACTCGGGCAACCGGGGTGTGGGCCGGGCGCTGTTCGACCTCAAGGCCGACGCCGGCCGTGAGGCGTTCCTGCGACTCGCCGCGACGGCCGACGTGATCATCGAGTCGTTCCGACCCGGCGTCGTCGACCGCCTCGGCATCGGCTTCGACGCCGTGCGGGCACTGAACCCCGGCATCGTCTACTGCTCGACCTCCGGCTTCGGACAGAGCGGTCCGCGCAGCACCTGGGCCGGCCACGACATCAACTACCTGGGTGTGGCGGGCTTCCTCGACTGCACCGGCCGTCAGGGCGACGGCCGCCCTGCGCTGCCGGGCGCCACGGTCGCCGACATCGCGGCGGGCGGCATGCAGGCGGCGATGTCGATCATGGCCGCACTGCTGCGCCGAGCGAACACCGGCGAGGGCGAGCTGCTCGACGTGTCGATCGCGGACGGTTCGTTCGCCCTCATGTCGCTCTACGTCGACGAGTACCTCGCCACCGGCGTCGAACCCGGACCTGGTCACTACATCCTCACCGGGCGCTACGCCTGCTACGACGTCTACACCTGCGCGGATGAGAAGTTCGTCGCCGTCGGTGCGATCGAGCCGCAGTTCTGGCGCAACCTCGTCGGGCTGCTCGGCCTCGAGCAGTACGCGGATGCGCAGATGGACGACGACGCGCAGGACGAGATCCGCGCCGCGATGGCCGCCGTGTTCGCGACCCGGACGCGCGACGAGTGGGTCGCCGAGCTCGGACCGGCCAACACCTGCGTGACCGAGGTGAACACCGTCGCCGAGGCCGTCGTCGACGAGCAGTACGTGGCCCGTGGGGTGGTCACCGACGCGGTGCACGTCACCGAGGGTCCGTTCCGCCAGTCCGCCCCGATCCTCGCCGGGACCGTCGACCCCGACGGTCCGTACGAGATCCGCGAGGGCACCGTCACCGACACCGCCGAGCTGCTCGCGCAGGTCGGCCTCGACGCGGCAGAGATCGAGCAGCTGCTCGAGTCAGGAGTCATCTCGTGAGTGCCGTTCCGAACGAGGTCGTCGACCTCCCCGACGAGGTCACCTCGAAGATCGGGATCTCGCAGTATCCCGAGACCGCCACCTTCGACGCCGAGGACAGCTACGCGTACAACACGCTCGCCGCGACGCAGAACGGCAACCCCCTCTACTGGGACGACGACGTCGCCGCGGAGCTGACCGACGGGCGGATCCTGCCGCCGACGACGCTGTCGCTGTGGATGCGCCCCCACTACTGGGAGCCGGGTGCCGAGGGCGAGCAGGTCGCGCTGAAGGTGCACTTCGACCTCAAGGCGCTCTTCGACCTGCCCGAGGCCGTGATGACCGACAACACGATCATCTTCCACGAGCCGGTGCGAGCCGGTGACCGCATCTCGAACAGCCAGATCCTCCGCTCGGTCTCGGGGCCCAAGACCACGAAGCTGGGCTCGGGTCGCTTCTGGGTGATCGACGTCGAGTTCCGCAACCAGCGTGACGAGGTCGTCGGCGTCGAGTCGTACACCGGCTTCGGCTACCGCCGCGCCGAGAGCGGAGCAGCATCATGAGCGCACCGGCACCGATCCTCGCCGACGGCGTCCGCGTGGGCGACACCCTGCCGGAGCTCGCCGTCGATGTGACCCCGACCACGGTGGTCCTGGGCGCGTTGGCCAGCCGCGACTGGCGCCCGATGCACCACGACTTCAAGTTCGCCACCGAGCGCAACGGCGTGCAGGACATCTTCCTCAACACGCCGAACCAGGCGGCGTGGTTCGAGCGCTACGTGACCGACTGGGCAGGCCCGCGCTCCCGGCTCGGCCGCATGAAGTTCCGCATGAAGACCTCGGTCTTCCCGGGCGACCGCATGGTGTTCACCGCCTCGGTCACCGACGTCTCGTCCGACGACACGGGCTGTGCCTGGGTCTCGCTCGACGTCGCGCTCACCGTCACATCACCCGACACCACCTCAGCCGACGGCGGCACCACACCGGACCGGATCGCCTCGACCTGCGAGGTCCGCGTGGCCGTACCGAACACCGCTGACGACAACCCGTGGTCCCGCCGTGGCGACCGCTGGGTGCCCTGACCCGATCTGATCGATTCCGAGGAGAACACCGATGACCCTGAACCTGGATTTCACCGAAGAACAGGACATGCTGCGCGGCATGGTGCGCGGACTGCTCGCCCAGTACGCCGACAACGAGTCGATCCGGGCGCTCGAGGACGACCCCGTCGGCTACTCGCGCGACCTGTGGACCCAGCTCGCCGAGCTCGACCTGCTCGGACTGCTGCTGCCCGCGCAGTACGGCGGCTCCGAGATGTCGATGCTCGAGGGCGTCATCGTCTACGAGGAGCTCGGCCGTTCGCTGGCACCCACCCCGCACCTGGTCAGCTGCGTCGTCTCCGCCGGTGCCATCGTGCGTGCCGGCACCGAGGCGCAGAAGGACGAGTGGCTCCCCCGCATCGCCAAGGGTGAGGTCATCCTGACCCCGGCCTGGCTCGAGCCCGAGAACGGCTTCGGTCCCGCCGGCGTGCAGGTCCGCGCCGAGGCATCGGGTGACGGGTTCACGATCTCGGGCAAGAAGCGCCACGTGCTCTTCGCCTCGTCGGCCGACCGGCTGGTCGTGCTCGCCCGCACCGGCGACGCGCCCGGTGACATCGACCTCTTCCTGGTCGATCCGAACGCGGCGGGGGTCACCCTCACCCAGCAGATGTCGATCAGCTCCGACACCCAGTACGACGTGGTGCTCGACGGGGTCGCCGTCACCGCGGCGGACCGCATCGGCGAGGCCGGCAGCGGCTGGGCGACGTGGGAGTCGGTCATGGAGGACGCCATGATCCTCACCGCGGCGCTCGCGACCGGCGGCACCGAGCACTCGCTCGACATCACCGTGCAGTACGCGAAGGACCGCGAGCAGTTCGACAAGCCCCTCGGCGCGTTCCAGGCCATCTCGCACTACCTCGCGGATGCCAAGACCGAGCTCGACGGCGGCAAGGTGCTCGTCTACGAAGCGGCATGGGCCCACTCGAAGGGCCGTCCGCTGACGAGCCTCGCTCCGATGGCCAAGTCCTTCACGACCAAGGCCTACCGCGACACCACCGCCGTCGCGCAGCAGATCTTCGGCGGCGTGGGCTTCACCCTCGAGTACGAGATCCAGCTGTACTTCCGGCGGGCGAAGCAGCTGCAGATCACGTGGAACGACACCCGTCGCTGCGAGGAGCTCATCGCGGCAGCGATCCTGGACGCCGCCTGACCGATCCTTCGGTCGGAGGCCACCCTGTGGCTGGGAACCGGACGGTGCCGTGTGCCCGTTGCGCCTGCAGCGTGCACACGGCACCGTTCTTTCTCGAACGGTGTCGGTGCCCCGGTCGGTGATGGTCCCGCCGGCGACGGCCCAGTTGACGGTGGCTCAGTTGATGACGCCGGCGTCGCGGAGCGCGGTGAGCTCCGACTCCGAGAGCGACAGCTCGGCGCGCAGCACGTCCTCGGTGTGCTCGCCGACCCACGGGACCCGGGTCTCGGGTCCCTCGGCCATGCCGGAGAGCTTGACCGGGTTGCCCGGGATCAGCACCGGTTCGTCGACGCCGTCGACGCGGTCCATCTCGACGAGCATGTTGCGCCGCTCGACGTGGTCGTCCGCGATGACCTCGCCCGGTGTGTAGCAGGGGCCTGCGGGGATCCCGGCGGTACCGAGTGCGTCGCAGACCTCGAGTCGGGTCATCGTGCCCGCCCACGACTCGACCGCGGGTCGGATGATCGTCTCGAGCTCGTCGGCCCATCCGCGTCGGCTGGCGAGCCGAGGGTCGGTGAGCCAGTCCGGGCGGTCGACGAGCTCGGCGAGCTTCTCGAACTGGTGCTCGCGCACGACCTGCACGGCGAACCATCCGTCCTTCGCCATGAAGCCCGTCATGATCCCCTCGAGGGTGTTCTCGCGCACTCCGAGCGAATAGAAGTTCGTGATCACGTCGGTCATCGCGATCATCGAGTCGAGCATCGCGACGTCGACCTGCTGGCCCTTGCCGGTGCGCTCGCGATGGCGCAGCGCCGCCTGGATGCCGATCACGGTGAACAGCGCAGAGCTGATGTCGCCGAGCGCGCCGGCGGGGATGACACGCGGTGGCTCGTCGCCGCGACGGGCGTACTCGTACAGACCCGACATCGCCTCGGGCACCATCGCGTACGCCGGCCACGCCCGGTACGGCGAGTCACCCAGGTTGCCGAAGCCCGAGACCGACACGTAGATCAACGACGGATGGCGTGCGGCGAGTGCCTCGTAGCCGAGCCCGAGTCGGTCCATCGTGCCGGCCTTGAAGTTCTCGGCGACGACGTCGAAGCTGCCGGCGAGCTCGATGAACAGCTCGCGTCCCTTCGGTGACTTGAGGTCGAGCCCGACCGACCGCTTGTTGAGGTTGTTGCGCAAGAACGTCGCGCCCACCTTGCGGCCCTCGGGATCCTCCATGGCGGGCAACGCACCGCGACCGGACTCGCCGGTGACCGGATGTTCGACCTTGACCACCTCGGCGCCCAGACGGGCGAGCAGCTGGGTGGCGAAGGGCAGTGCCTGCATCTGCTCCGCGGCCAGGATGCGGACGCCGTCGAGCGGCTTGCCGTTCAGCAGCGCGTCTGGGTTGGCGATGTCTCCGAGCTTCACATCTGACAGGTTGTCAGATGAGCGGCGGCACCCCGAAGTCGACCGGCGTCACGGGGGACTCGCCGGTGATCGCTCAGCGCTGGGGGAGGAGCGACTCGACGCGCCCGGAGGCGATCGCGTCGAGCAGGCGCTGATGGTCCTCGGCGTTGGTCGCCGCGTACGCCTCGGCGAAGTCGGCGATGGCGTCGTCGAGTCGATCGGACCGGCCGAGGTAGCCGGCGAGCTGCACCGGGTCACCGGTCCGGGCATGCGCTCTCGCCAGCGCCCAACCGCACAACGCGCCGTAGTACTCGAGGTTCGCGGCGTCCATCGCCATGACGTCGCTCTGGCCCTTCACGTCCCAGAGCTGGCGCACGTAGTAGTGGTGCCCGGTGCGTGGCCCCGTGCACCAGCCGAGGAACAGGTCACTCGCGGCCTGGGTCAACCGTTGGCCGACCACGACCCGCTCGCCGGCGTGGGCGTACACGGACGCGCCGGCGTACGGCTCGAGCACCGAGGCCTGCGCCTGCTTGATCTGCAGCACGATGAAGTCGCCGTCGGGCCGGTCCGGTCCCTCGAAGAGCGCGACCCAGCAGCGGGTCCCGACGCTGCCGACGCCGACCACCCGACGGGCGACGTCGACCAGGCGGAAGCGGTCGAAGAGCAGTCGGCGTTCCTCGGGCAGCGTGGAGCGGTACTCGGCGACCATCGGGATGACGTCGTCCATCGTCGAGTCGGTGCGGTCCAGGTGGACCTGCAGCGGGGGATCCTCGCGGAACCGCCGCCCCACCGGCGTGTCGACGGTGAGGCGGGCCACCGCTCGGTCGTGTCCCTTTCGCATCGCCTTGCGCACGTCGCGTTCGATACCGGACCGGTAGCGATCGGGGAAGTGGGCGATCACGTCGTCGACCTGGATGTGGTGGTACCAGCGCTCGAGGGTGCCGAGCGGGGCCTTGGCCGCGATGCGTTCGCGATAGGTGCGCACCGCGGAGCGGGTCACACGAAGGGACCGTGATCGCGACAGCCCGTTCTGACGAGCGACGATGAACATCGACGTCGCCAGGCGCTTCAGGTCCCACTCCCACGGCCCCGGCAGCGTCTCGTCGAAGTCGTTGATGTCGAAGCTCACGTTGCGCTCGGGCGTCGCGAACTTGCCGAAGTTGTTCACATGGGCGTCGCCGCAGGCCTGCACCTGCAGACCCGTCGTGGGTGTGGTCGCCAGGTCCATCGACATGATCGCCGCGCCACCCCGGTAGAAGGCGAACGGCGACTCGGCCATGCGGCCGTACCGGATCGGCGTCAGCTCGGCGGCCCGTGTGTCGGCCTGCGCGTCGAGCACGTCGATCGGATCGCGACGACCGTGCCACGGTGCCCACTGCGCATGCGCCGACCGCGGCACGGCGCGGCGATGTCGCCGGCCCTCCTCGGTGCGCTGCTCGTAGGGGAGCAGCGTCCACTCGGG
>JALYWI010000196.1 GCA_030852785.1 Actinomycetota bacterium | reverse complement strand
GCTCGCAGGCATCACGACGAGGGCGTCAGCCCGGACCTCGAGATGCAGCCGTCGGGCGGTGTCACGTCCTCTTCGAGCAGCACGGTGACACCGGTCGGGCGGTGCACGTAGCGCGTCCATCCGGAGGTCCCTCGGCCGTGGCGATCGCTGACCTCGGCGGCGTAGGTCTCGGCGGGCGGCCCGTTGGGCGTGGCGAGCACCGCGACCGCATCGACCCGCCAACTGCGGGGCGAGGGCCGGGGAAGCCGCTGGGTGTCGCCGATCACGGCCGCGTCGAGGTCACCGTCCGATCCCCACGACGCCGGATAGATCGCCCAGTAACCACCCGCAACGATGTCGACGCCGCAGCGGCGCAGGTCACCGCCGAGGTCCGAGGTCGTCACCACCGCAGCAGGGGTGTCGCGGCGCGTCGAGATCGCGGGAGCGGCGAGTCCGACCGCCGCGGCGACGTGACAGACGACCGCGGCGATGACCGCTCCACGGGCCAGCGATCGCCACGGGTTCCGCAGCGCCGCCAGCCGGACCGACCCCGCGGCGACGAGCACGGCCAGCGCCGGCCACCACCCGACCGCGTACCGCTGGTCGATGTCGAGGGAGAACGTCGGCATCGCCGGCAGCGCCAGGAGCATCACCACCACACCGACGATCAGCGCCGCGCTCCGTCGCCAGGACCGCACCAGCGCCACGACGCCGACCGCGACCGCAGCGATCATGGCCGTCGCGGCGACGACCTGGCAGACCACGACCCAGGTCGGCACGTCGGACCGGATCCGGCCGTCTCCCCAGAGCACGTCCATGGTGATCCGGGCGGTGTTGGCGAGGCGGTCCGGGTAGCCCCAGTCGGGGTGCTGCGCGGGTCGGGCACGGGCGTCGAGCACGGCCATGTCGTGGACGACGTTCCACCAGATCCACGGAGCGACACCGACCGCCGTGCCGAGTGCCGAGCAGGCGACGGCTCGGATCCGGTCGGCCGAGCTGAGCGCGAGCACGCCCAGGCACACGGCGCCGACCACGTGCATCGGCTGCGCGTAGATCGCCAGTCCGGCCAGCGCCCCCGCAACCACCCAGAGGATCGGCCGGGATCGCCCGCTGCGCTGCATCCGGGCGGCGACGAATACCGCCAGACCGGCCAGCAGCGCGCCGCTCTGGTAGCCGGGGTAGAGGTGGAACCAGACCTGCCAGCCGACGAGCGACGTCACACCCGCGAGCCCGAGCACGGTGAGCAGCACCCAGCCGCGGGCTGCACGACCGAGGGGCCGGTCCGGGTCGTCGAGCAACGTCCAGACCGCGGCGGTCCAGGTGACGAGGGCACCGAGCCAGATGCCCTGGTGCAGCAGTCGCATGGCGAGCACGCCGCCGCCCAGCGCCTGCACGACGGCGTAGACGGGCACCTCGAGCACGCCCTGGTAGGCGTTGCCCGGGAAGATCACCGTGACGCCGCTGCGGGCGAAGGTCGTCGGCAGCAGCGCGGCGACGGCCTCGTCGCCGTTGAGCAGGACGCCGTCGGTCGCTCCCGTCGACGTGGCCCACCAGACCGACGCGAAGGAGCCGGCGATGAGCAGCGCCACACCGATCCATGGAAGCCACCACGGCCGCCCGACCACGGGGTCGGGGGCGGCGGCATCCACCTATTCGGCAGCCTCGGCGAGGGCCTCGGCGAGCGCCGGGTGCACGAACAGGCTCTCGGCGATGTCGCTGACCCGGAGGCGGTTCGTGACCGCCACCGCGATGACCGAGATGAGCTCGGCCGCATGCCGCCCGACGATCGAGCCCCCGAGCACGACCCCGGTCGCGGGGTCCGAGATGATCTTCACGAAGCCGCGGTGGTCGTTGTTGATCAACGCCTTGGCGAGCGACTGGAACGGCACCTTGGTCACCCGGATCTTGCGACCCTCGGCGAACGCATCGGCTTCGGCGAGACCGACGTCGGCGATCTCGGGTTCGGTGAAGATCGCCGAGGCCGCCTTCTCGTAGTCGAGGTGGCGGTGGTCGACCTTGTGCAGGCCCATGACGTGCTCGGCGATCTTGCGGCCCTGCATCGACGCGACCGACGCGAGCGGCAGCTTCCCCGACAGGTCGCCGGCGACGTAGATGTGCGCCACGTTGGTGCGGAGGTGGTGATCGAGCGACTTGACCCACGGCCCGTCCATCTCGACGCCGGCCTCGGCGAGCCCGAGACCCTCGCTGTTGGGCAGGGCGCCGATGGCGAGCAGGGCGTGGCTGCCCTCGGCGGATCGGCCGTCGTCGCAGCGGATGATCAGGTCGCCGGAGTCGCTGCGCTCGAGTCCGACCGCGCGAGCCCCCTTGAGCAGGCGCACACCGCGGCGCAGGAAGTCGTCCTCGAGCACCGCCGCGACCTCGGGGTCCTTGGCGGGCAGCACCTGCTGGCGCGACACGATCAGGGTGACATGGGCGCCGAAGCTGGCGAACATGTGCACGAACTCGACGCCGGTCACACCGGAACCGATGACGACCAGGTGCTCCGGCATGGAGCGTGGCGGGTAGGCGTCGCGAGTGGTCAGGACCCGGTCGCCGTCGGGCTGCGCCCACTCGGGGATGCGCGGGCGGCTGCCGGTCGACACGAGGATGGCGTCGGCCTCGACGACGAGCTCACCCTCGGCGGTGTCGGCGGCGACGGTGTGCGCGTCGATCAGACGGCCCGTCCCCTCGACCAGCCGGACGCCCTGGCTCTCGAGCAGGCGCCGTCCGTTGGTGGCGAGCCGGGTGGTGATCTCGCCGATGCGGCTCCGCAGCGCGTCGAGGTCGACCGCCGCGGTGGCACCGCTGAGGCCCATGCCACCGGCGTCGCGGATCTGGTCGAGAGCACCGCCCGTGGCGATCATCGCCTTCGACGGCACGCAGTCCCACAGGTTGGCCGCGCCGCCGACGACGTCACGTTCGATGAGCGTGACCTCGGCACCGAGGCGCGCCGCGTAGGTCGCTGCCTGGGTTCCCGCAGGGCCGCCACCGATGATCACGAATCGCAAGGCCACGGCGTGGACGATACCCGCTCCTCCGGTAGCGTCTGGCGTCATGAGCCAGCCCGCCGAGCACGTCGACGTCGACCAGGATCCCGACGACGAGGCGCTGCAGCTGACCGTGGAACGCCTCCGCAAGGAGCTCTGGGTCGCGAAGGACGCCTTGATCGGCGCCCAGGCCGAGGCCGCGTCGCTCAAGATCCTCAACCGCGAGCTCGAGGTGCTGATCGGTCAGCTCCGCGACGCCCTCGCCGCGCAGACCCGCTGGGCCCGTGTCGTCGGACGCCTGACCGGCAACCGCTATGCGAGCGCCGGCATCGCCAGAGCGAAGCGCGTGCTCAAGCCCTGAGCACCGCGACGAGCTCTGCGAGGGGCTCGCGGAAGTCGCGGGACTCCTCGAAGCCGTGGGCCCTCCACGCGAGCGAGTCGAGCACCGAGTTCGCCGGCCGGGGCGCCGGTCGGGGCGGCTGCAGCTCGGCGGTGCTGATGGGACGGACCCGCTCGGGGTCGTGTCCTGCGACGGCGAAGACCTCACGGGCGAACTCGTACCAGCTCACCACACCCTGGTTCGTGGTGTGGAAGGTGCCGGGCACCCGCTCGATGCCGAGCTTCGCGACCATCGGCGCCAGGTCCGAGATGAACGTCGGGTGGCCGATCTGGTCGTCGACGAAGCTGACCTCTCCCCCGCCGTCCGCGAGGCGCAGCAGGGTCTTGACCATGTTCTGGCCGTGCTGCCCGCACACCCACGAGGTCCGGGCGATCGTCCAGCCGTGGTCGATCTCGAGCTCGCCGCCGTACTTGGTCCGGCCGTAGACCGACGCCGGTGCCGGGGTGTCCCACTCGGTGTAGGCGCCGACCTTGGTGCCGTCGAAGACGTAGTCGGTCGAGACGTAGACGACGTGCGCGCCCACCCGGCGGGCACCGTCCGCGATGAAGCGGGTGGCTGCGCAGTTCACGCGGTAGGCCGTCTCGGGTTCGCTCTCGCACAGGTCGACCGCGGTGAACGCGGCGCCGTGCAGCACCAGGTCCGGCTGCCACGTCGTGAGGACCCCGAGGACGTGGTCCCGATCGGTCAGGTCGTGCTCGGGCCGGCCGAGACCGAGCACCTCGTGGTGGCCGGCGGCCTCGAGCAGCGCGACCAGCTCGGTGCCGAGCTGTCCGCCGGAGCCCGTGACGACGATCCTCATCGGTTCTTGACCCGCTCCAGCAGTGGCTCCCACCAGTCGCGACGCTCCAGGTAGAACGCGAGCGTTCGCTCGAGGGCGTCGTCGAAGGAGCACTCCGGGGCCCAGCCGAGGGCGGTCACCTTGTCGGTCGTGATCGAGTAGCGGCGGTCGTGGCCGAGCCGGTCCTCGACGTGGTCGACGAAGGACTCGTCGCGACCGAGCATGGCGAGCAGGCGGTCGGTGATCGTCCGGTTCGTCAGCTCGTTGCCGCCGCCGATGTTGTAGATCTCGCCGACCTCACCCGAGCGGAGCACCAGGTCGACACCGACGCAGTTGTCGCGCACGTAGAGCCAGTCGCGGACGTTCAGTCCGTCGCCGTAGAGCGGGACGTGGCGGCCGTCGACCAGGTTGGTGATGAAGAACGGGATGAGCTTCTCGGGGAACTGGTACGGCCCGAACTGGTTCGAGGACCGGGTGACGAGCACGGGCAGCCCGTGGGTCTCGTGGTACGCCAGGGCGATCAGGTCGGAGCCGGCCTTGGCCGCCGAGTAGGGCGAACGGGGTGCGAGCGGATCGGTCTCGGAGAACGAGCCCTGCTCGATCGACCCGTACACCTCGTCGGTCGAGATGTGCAGGAACCGCTCGACACCGGCCTGCGTGGCCAGGTCGCACAGCACGTTGGTGCCGTTGCAGTTGGTGCGCACGAACACGTCGGGGTCGAGCAGCGAACGGTCGACGTGGCTCTCGGCGGCGAAGTGCACCACGGCGTCGTGGCCGGGCAGCGCTGCACCGACCGCTGCACGGTCGCAGATGTCGCCGTGCACGAACTGCACGCGGGGATCGTCGATCACGTCCGCGAGGTTCTCGAGGTTGCCCGCGTAGGTCAGCGCGTCGAACACCGTGACGGAGTCGTCGGTGGTCTCGAGCACGTGGTGCACGTAGTTGGATCCGATGAAGCCGGCGCCGCCGGTCACGAAGAGTCGCATGCTCGTCCTGGGGTCAGGTGCGCAGGGCGGGGTGGGGTCGCCACTGCGCCTCGATGGCGTCGATGGTCGGGTTCGCCTGGTCGCGGGCCGACAGGATCGGGTCGGTCAGCCCCCAGTCGGCGTCGATCGCCGGGTCGTTCCACGCCACGCCGAGCTCGTCGGCGGGGTTGTAGTAGCCGTCGACCAGGTACGTGATCGTCATGTCGCTGAGCGACGCGAACCCGTGGGCGACACCCGGGGGGATGTAGACGCCGAGGTGGTTGTTCGGCCCGCCGTCGACCTCGCCCAGATCCAGGCTGAGCGTCGCGCCGTCGGTCGGTCCGCCGACGCGCAGGTCGTGCAGCACGACCCGTGCGTGGCCGTTCGGCACGTACCAGTAGTCGGCCTGGTGCAGGTGGTAGTGCAGGCCGACGAGGCAGCCGGCCACCCGGTCGCCACGGTTGCCCTGCACCATCTCGCGCCCGCCCGGGAACCACTGCCGGCGGTAGGTCTCGACGAAGTAGCCGCGCTCGTCGCCGTGCACGGTCGGGGTGACGACGTACACCCCGTCGATCACGTCGGAGGGTTCGATCTGCGCCACTACACGACCTCGATTCGGGAGTGGTCACCCAGCATGAGCCGGATGGCCGTCGGACGGGCGTCGCTGCGCTGCACCACGACCTGCTTGCCGACGAGCGAGTCGATCACCCGCGGCACGTCGAGGATCTTGGACTCCTCGAGGATGATCGAGTGCTCGAGCTCGGTCCCGCGGATCTCGCAGCCGTAGTACACCGAGGTGTACGGCCCGATGTAGCTGTCGGTGATCGTGGTGTTCTCACCGATGATGGCCGGTCCCCGGATGTGCGAGTTGACCACGACGGCACCGGCCTGGATCACGACACGTCCGTCGATGCGTGAGGCCGCGTCGACGGTGCCGTCGATGCGGGGCTCGATCGTCTCGAGCACCAGGCGGTTGCCCTCGAGCAGCGGCTCGAGCTTGCCGGTGTCCTTCCACCAGCCGTCGAGCACCTCGTGTCGGACCTTGTGGCCGTTGTCGATCAGCCACTGGATCGCGTCGGTGATCTCGAGCTCGCCGCGTGGCGAGGGCTCGATCGCCTTGACGGCGTCGAGGATCGACGCGTCGAAGAGGTAGACGCCCACGAGCGCCAGGTCCGACGGCGGCACCTCGGGCTTCTCGACGAGGGCCACGACGTTGCCGCCCTCACCGAGCTCGGCGACACCGAAGCGCTCGGGGTCCTTGACCCGTGTGAGCAGGATCTGCGCGGATGCCGCCTGCGGCGCATCCTCGAGGGTGAGCTCGGCGGCCGCGGCACGGTCCGCCTCGAACGCCTCGACGAACTCGGTGATGCCCTGACGCAGCAGGTTGTCGCCCAGGTACATCACGAAGTCGTCGCCGTCGAGGAAGTCCTCGGCGATCAGCACGCAGTGGGCGAGGCCGCGGGGTTCGTCCTGGGGCAGGTAGGTGACCCGGACACCCCACTTCGAGCCGTCGCCGACCGCCGCGCGGATCTCGTCGCCGGTCTCACCGGTGACGATGCCGATCTCGGTGATGCCGGCGTCGACCATGTCCTCGATCCCGAAGAACAGGATCGGTTTGTTGGCGACCGGGACCAGCTGCTTGGCACTCGTGTGTGTGATCGGCCGGAGCCGTGTCCCGGCGCCGCCGGAGAGAATGAGGCCCTTCACGACAGGTCGTTCTATCAGGAATCGATCGGGGGGCCGAATGGCGCCCCGGCCTCGACGTGGTCGTCGAAGAGGGTCCTCACCAGTCGTGACGCGGCGATCGGGTAGCTGTTCGCCGTGGCGAACGACCTGCCGGAACGAGACAGCTCGGCACGCCGGGCGGGGTCGTCGAGCAGCTCCGCGATCACCTCGGACAACGCGGTGGTCGAGATGTCGGCCGGCACCTTCACCACGACGTCGTCGGGGTACTCCGAGAAGGTGCCGAGGTCGGACACGACCGTCGGGATGCCGGCGGCCAGGGTCTCGGCGACCGACGCAGAGGACTCCCCGTTGCTGTGGCGACGGAGCTGCAGGGCGAGCGAGGTTCGCCCGACCCAGGCGGCGTACTCCTCGGCGCTCGTGGCGCCGGTCACGGTGACCCGGTCCGCCGCCCCCCGTTGCGCGGCCAGGTCACGGAGGTACGACAGATACCCGTCACCGGCGTGGCCGACGAGCACCAGCTCGGCGTCGTCGAGCTGCGCGACGGCCTCGACCGCGGCCTCGGTGCGCTTGGCAGGGCTCGGGAACCCGAACGAGGCGATCAGCGGCGGGCCCTCCGGCGGCGACGCCTCGGGGATCACCGGCGACGGGATGGAGAACGCGACCTCGGGCCGGCGCCCGCAGTCCAGCTCGATGAGGTCCGCGGCGTGCGACGAGTGCACGAACAGGCGCGTCGCCAGACGGGCGACCTCGGCGATCATCAGCACGCCGAAGAGCGCTTCCTCGTGGATCGGCAGGTACTGGGCACCGCCCATCGCCGCGGGGTACCGACCCGGGTACATGCGGTGCAGCAGCTCGCCGAAGGTGCCGTCGGTCAGCTCGGGACGGTCCCGGAACAGGTCCGAGTAGAGCAACGTCAACCTTGCGTCGTGCAGCAGCACCGCGCCCGGGCGCCGCCGCAGCATCGCCAGCTCGTCCGCGTGGAAGGTGCTGTTGCCGAGCAGGTAGAGCACCTGATCGAAGGGACCGTCGAGCGCCTCGAGCTGCTCGAGCGTCGAGAGCGCCTCGACGCGCACACCCTCGGGCAGCAGCGCGTCGGCCGGGTCGATCGACGTGAGCACCGTCAGGTCGCACTCCTGGGCCAGCGGCCCGGCGAGCGACGCCATGTACGCGGACGGCCCCGACAGCTGCGGAGGGACCGGCGAGGCGACCGCGAGGCGAGGACGCCGTGGCGCGCGGCGGGGGGCACGGGTGGGTGCGTCGAGCAGCTCCCGGTAGACGGCGGCGGTGGCGGCACCGGCCGCGGCCCAGGTGAAGCGATCGTCGACCTCGACCGCGGCGAGTGCGTGGCGCCGTCGGTGATCGGTCAGGTGCGTGTGGATCGACGCGGCGATCGCGTCGGGGTCGGTCGCGTCGAACGAGGCCTCCGGGTCGCCGACCAGATCGACGAGCGAGGAGTTGTCGCCCGCGATGACCGCTGCGCCGGCCCGACGGGCCTCGAGCACCGGCAGGCCGAGCCCCTCGTAGGTCGACGGGTAGACGACCAGCGTCGCGGCCTGCATGAGCGCCACCAGGGTCGGACCGTCGACGGATCCGGTCAGGACCACCGACTCGGAGATGCCCAGCTCGACGGTCCTCGCCTCGAGGTGCGCACGCGCCTCGGCGGTGAGGGCGCACTGGACCACCAGCGGGTGCGCCGAGCGCAGGCTCGGTGGCAGCGTCGACCACGCCACCAGCAGGCGGTCGAGGTTCTTGCGCCACTCGATGCCGGTGGGGCACAGCACGTAGCCGTCCTCGACGGTGTCGCCGAGCAGCCACCCGAGCGAGGTGAGCAGCTGCTCCCTGGGGGACTCGGGCGCCACGAACTCCGCGCCGGCCGCGCCGTGGATCGTGACGATGCGTTCCGGGGGCACCCCGACCAGGTCGGTCAGATCCGCCGTGGTCGACGACGAGATCGACAACAGCCGGTCGCACGCACGCAGCAGGTGCAACCGCTGCTCGTGCTGCGCGGCGACGTCGGGGTCGCGCAGGTAGATCTCCGGGAAACGGGCGGGGATCAGGTCGTAGACCGTGGCCACCACACGTGTGTCGACACCCCTCGCCCACCGCGGCAGCAGCTCCACGTGACCGTGGCCCTCGACGAAGGGGCTCGTCACGTGCAGGACCCGGGGCGGGCGACGCGTGAGCTCCGGATCGTCGGCCCGGATCAGCCGGCCCGTCGCCAGCAGCTCGCGGACCTGCTCGTGCATCGGGAACGCCGGATCCGCGACGTAGGCGCGCACCAACCCCGGTGAGCCGGCCTCGACGGCCCGGATCAGCTCGAGGGTGTATCGCCCGATGCCGCGCGAGGCGTGCTCGTGGGACTGCAGCGCCCGGACGTCGACGACGACACCCGACGTCGGCTCAGTCACCGTCGACGGGCTCCAGGACCGCACGCAGCGATCGCAGCTCCTCGACGAGGCGGTCCTGCCCCTCGGCGAGCCGGCCCTGCTGCTCTGCGAGGCGTTGCTGCTCCTCGGCGATGGTGTCGAGGTTGGCGGTCTGGACCGCGACCGAGCGTGACACCAGCTCGAGGCCGGCGTCACGGTCGCGCAGCGCGGACCGGTTGAGCCGGAGCAGCTCGTCCTGCGCGGCGAGCACCCGGTCCACCCGGGCGGTGATGTCGGCGAGCTGCAGGGAGAACCACCGCAACGCCGGTCCGAGCACGATCGCGGCGAACCGCTTCAGCAGGGCTTTCATGGCGTAGATCCTCCCGCACCCAGACGCTGCGAGACGACATCCCCCACCGACTCGACGCCGTGGGGGGCGAGTGCCCTCGGTCCGGCCTCGGCCAGGCGCGCTCGCAGCGCCGGGTCGTCGTGGAGGCGTCGCAGCTGTGCCGCGGCGACGTCGAGATCGGGGTCGGCCCACGATCCCTCGGCCGGGTAGAGGTGGCCGGGTCCGATGAGGATCTCGGTGGCCGGCACCAGCAGCGCGGAGTCGTCGTCCATGAAGTCGAGGTTGCCCGAGTAGGCCGTCGCCACCACCGGCGTGCCGAGCGCCATCGCCTCGGCCATGGTCAACCCCAGACCCTCGGAGCGGTGCAGCGACGCGTAGCAGTCGACCGCGGCCACCAGGGCGAGTCGATCACGCGACGACAGGTACGTGTCCCACACCTCGATGTCGTCGCGGCCGGCGGCCGCGTCGATGAGCTGCTCGCGCTCGTCGGGGAAGACGTCGCCGTTGATGCCCTTGAGGATCAGGCGGGCACCGTCGTCGGGACCGAAGGCCCGGCAGAAGGCGTCGATCAGCCCCAGCGGGTTCTTGCGCTCCACCACCGACAGGAAGTCGAACGAGAACAGCACGGTGAAGCGGTCGTCCAGACCCAGTCGCTCCCGGTCCTCGGGGGTCACCTGCGGGTCCTCGAACACCAGCGGCACGGGCACCAGGTGCACCGGCACGCGGTCCTCGGCGGCGAAGACGTCGACCAGGTAGCGCGTCGCACCCCAGACCTCGTCGACCCACTGGAAGCTCGACCGCTGCCGTTCGGTGAGCACGTTGGTCTCCCAGTACCAGAGACCGATGTTGTGGCGACCCTCGAAGAAGCCCGGTCCGACGTCCTCGACGAAGTACGGCAGCTGGTCGGGGGTGATCACCAGCAGGTTCACCGAGTACGGCGCGTCGAGCGAGCGCTGCGACGGACCCGAGCGACGGCTGCTGGTGCGGTCGTAGGTGACCGTCGCGACCGGGATGCCCGCGGCGTCGAGCGCGGCGTGCATCCGGCGAGCGGCGACGCCCAGTCCCAGGTCGCCGGTGAGGTAGCCGACCAGGTTGACGCCGAACGGTCGAGGACCACCCGACGAGCGGCCCTCGGTCGAGCGACCCTGAATCGAACCGTCGTCGGTCGTGCGGTCGTCGGGCGGGACCGGCAGGTCGGGCAGCAGTGCCAGCGAGGTCTGTCCCTCGGCCAGGCCGTGGGACCACATCCAGCGCACCAGGTGGTCCCGACCCGACCAACGGACCGACCCGAAGGCCTGCTCCAGGTCGGGCCGCTGCTCGACCACCTGGTCGGCGTGACGTGAGATGCCGGTGACGCCGTCGGGGTCCTCGGTGCGCAGCAGCTCGACGAAGTCGGCGACCTCACCGACGACGTACGGGTTCGGTGGGACCGCGTCCTCGGCGCAGCACGACCGGAACCAGCGGCGCAGCGCGGGGGTCTCGACGATGCCGGGCACCGCGGCCGGTTCGACGGTCTCGTGCCAGCCGTGCGCCCGGAGCGCGTCCGCGGCGTCGTGCAGCAGCGTGCGCAGCCCCGGTGTGTCGCTGACGTACCGGCGGGGTTGCTCACCGGCGGGGGCGAACCACCACGGACGTGCGGGGTCGAAGCCGTCCAGGTCGACGAGCGTCGCCGGCTCGACGGGGACCTCGCCGAGCGTCACCGCGGAGATCCGCTGCGACGGGTCCGTGACGGCCGCGACGACGGCAGCCGGCAGGTCGTGCCAGAGACGGGCGACGGGACGGTCCCCGGCCGAGGTCGCGACCTCGTCCAGCTGGCCGCGCCACCAGCGCAGCGCGTCGACACGCGTCGACGACACCGCCAGCACGCCGGGCAGCCACCCACCCCACGGCGCCCCGGTCGCCTCGTCCACGTGCACCGCCCGGGCCGCGGC
>JALYWI010000181.1 GCA_030852785.1 Actinomycetota bacterium | reverse complement strand
GAGTAGCGCTGCGCCGTGGTCACACCCGCGACCAGGTCGATGCCGTCGGTGCCGGCAGCGGCGAGCGCCGCTTCCCGCAGCGTCGCCTCGTCGGCCGTGCCGAACGCCCCGGGCAGGGCGCCGTGGTCACGCAGGTGACGGGTCAGGCGACGGGTGTCGACCCCGGCGATCGCCGCCACGCCGTGGCGACGCAGGTACTCGTCCAGGCCACCCTCGGAACGCCAGCTGCTGTGGCGGCGAGCGAGCTCGCGGATCACGACACCCGAGCAGCGGGGCCGTGCCGACTCGTCGTCGATCGCGTTGACGCCGTAGTTGCCGATGTGGGGCGCGGTGAACGTGACGATCTGCCCCGCGTACGAGGGATCCGAGATCACCTCCTGGTAGCCCGAGAGCACCGTGTTGAACACGAACTCCCCGGTGGTGACGCCGCCCTCGGCGCGGGCGCCGAACGCCTCGCCCTCGAACACGGTGCCGTCGGCAAGGACGATCGCTGCTGCTTCGATGCTCATCGTGGTGTTCCTGTCATCCTGTGCTGCTGTCATCGCTGGGCGGTGCCGTCGACGACGACCGCTTCGCCGTGGAGGACCGTGTGGCGGACCTTGCCGCGCACCGATCGGCCCACATAGGGCACGTTGCGGCTGCGCGAGGCGCCGCCGCTGTCGTCGATCGTCCAGCGCAGGGCCGGATCGATCACGCAGAGGTTGGCCGCCGACCCCTCGGCGACCAGGTTGCCCTGGTGCTCCATGCGGGCGATCGCCGCGGGGCGCCATGACATCGAGGCGAGCACGTCGGCCTCGGTCATGCCGGTGTCGCCGTCGACGAGCTCGGTGAAGGCCAGCGCCAGGGCGTACTCCAGTCCGAGCATGCCCGGCGGTGCGTGGTCGAAGGGGCGCTCCTTCTCCTCCTGGGCGTGCGGGGCGTGGTCGGTCGCGATCGCGTCGAGCGTCGCTGCGGCCAGGCCGCGCTTCACCGCGTCGACGTCGCTGCGGGAGCGCAGCGGCGGGTGGACCTTGAACGTGGCGTCGTAGCCGGCGCAGCACTCGTCGGTCAGGGTGAAGTGGTGCGGGGCCGCCTCGGAGGTGATCGACATGCCCCCGGCCTTGGCGGCGGCGATCATCGCGACCGAGCCGGCGGTCGACATGTGCTGGAAGTGCACCCGGGCGCCGGTGAGCCGGGCGAGGGCGATGTCACGCATGACCATCAGCTCCTCGGCCTCGCTCGGCTGGCCCGGCAGCCCGAGACGTGCCGACCACTCCCCCTCGTGCATGCAGGTCCCCTCGGACAACGAGGTGACCTCGCAGTGCTGCGCCAGGGTCACGTCCAGTCCGGCCGCGTACTCGAGCGCACGGCGCATGAGTCGGTCGTCCTGGACGCCGGTGCCGTCGTCGGTGAAGAGGGTGACGCCGAGCGCGGCCATCTCGGCCATCGGCGCGAGCTGCTCGCCGGCGCGACCCACGGTGATCGCACCCGAGGTCTGCACCTCGCACGGCGCGCTGCGACCGAGCTCGAGGACCTCTCGCACGACCGCCGCGCAGTCGATGGCCGGGGTCGTGTTCGGCATGGCGAGCACCGCGGTGTAACCGCCGAGCGCCGCGGCGCGGGCACCGGACTCGATCGTCTCGGCCTCTTCCTTGCCCGGCTGGCGGAGGTGGGTGTGCAGATCGACCAGTCCCGGGGTGACGATGCAGCCGGAGGCGTCGAGCACCGTCGGAGCCGACAACCCGTCGCCGACGGCCGCGATGCGACCGTCGACCACCAGCACGTCGGCGGTCCGCTCGCCGTTGGCGTCGATCACCCGCCCGCCCTTGATGACGACGTCGGGGTGGGTGCTCATCGGTGCTCCTCGGTCTGCTCGGCAGTGCGATCGTTCGAAAGGTGGCGGCCCGAGCCCAGCAGCATGAACAGCACCGCCATGCGGACGGCCACGCCGTTGCTCACCTGCTCGGTGATCACCGCGTTGGGACGGTCCGCGACGGCGCTCGCGATCTCGACGCCCCGGTTCATCGGACCCGGATGCATGATGATCGCGTCGGAGCGGAGCCTGTCGGCCCTGGCCTCGGTCAGCCCGAAGCAGGCGGTGTACTCACGCAGCGAGGGCACGAGCGCCTCGGTCATGCGCTCCTGTTGCATCCGGAGCAGGTAGCAGACGTCGACGGTGGGCAGCACGGCGTCGAGGTCCTGGGTGACGTCGACGTCCCAGGCGGCGGTCGACGACGGCAGCAGGGTGCGCGGTGCGACCAGCGTGACGTGTGCGCCGAGCCGGGTGAAGATCTCGATGTCGGAGCGGGCGACCCGCGAGTGCTTGATGTCGCCGACGATCGCCACGTGACGACCCTCGAGCGAGCCGCCGAGGTGGTTCCGTGCGGTGTAGGCGTCGAGCAGCGCCTGGGTCGGATGCTGGTGCCAGCCGTCGCCGGCGTTGATGACCGCGGCGTCGGTCCAGCGGGCGATCTGTGCGGGCACCCCGGAGGACTTGTGGCGGACGATGACGGCGTCGATGCCCATCGCCTCGATCGTCTCGATCGTGTCGCGGACCGACTCGCCCTTGTTGACCGACGACGACGAGACCGCGAACGACATGGTGTCGGCCGAGAGTCGCTTGGCGGCGGTGTCGAAGCTGAGCCGGGTGCGGGTGGAGTCCTCGAAGAAGAGCGAGACGACCGTGCGGCCGCGCAGGGCCGGGACCTTCGGGATGGACCGACGGCCCACCTCGACGAAGGTGTCGGTCAGGTCGAGCAGCTCCTCGATCTCGTCGCGGGTGAGCGAGTCGATCGACAGCAGGTGACGTGACGAGGGGGTGATCGGCGACGCAGGGAGCAGGTCGGTGGAGGCGGCGGTGGATGCGGGGGCGGTGCTCACGACTTCTGCAGCTCGCCCAGCTCGACGCCGGACATGGTCACGTCGACGAGCTCGTCGCGACGGGTCGGGAGGTTCTTCCCGACGAAGTCCGGGCGGATCGGCAGCTCGCGGTGCCCTCGGTCGACCATGACGGCGAGCTGCACGACCTTCGGCCTGCCGAAGTCGACCACCGCGTCGAGGGCCGCCCGGATGGTCCTGCCGGTGAAGAGCACGTCGTCGACGAGCACGACGGCCTTGGAGTCGAGATCGACGGGGATGTCGGTCACCTCTTCGGGCAGCACCGGACGGATGCCGATGTCGTCGCGGTAGAGGGCGACGTCGAGTGTGCCGACCGGCACGCCGTGGTCCGACTCGTCGAGCTCCTCGATCTCCTCGAGGGTCGAGGCCAGCGCGTGGGCCAGCTGCACCCCACCGGTCTGCAGCCCGATCAGCACCACGTCGTCGAGACCGTGGTTGCGTTCGAGGATCTCGTGGGCCATCCGACGCAGCGCACGGTGGATGTCGTCGGCGTCCATCACACGTGAATGGGCAACAAAAACGCCCCCGTAGGGGCGCGTCATCCTTCGCTCGCGTTCTGCCATCGGCATGGCCTTTCTGTCCGTAGGGGCCTCTCTGGACCCCCTTCACGTACAGACGCTCAAGGTATCAGGCGCGCGCCCCTCCCGTCACCGCGCCGGAGTGCCTCACCGCGCCGGGACACGCGGCCGGGCCGTCGGGGAACGTCCGGCGTCGGGCGCGCCGGGCGGTGGGAGCCGTTCCGCCGGTCCGCAGCTCACGGCGGTACAGGTCCGGCTCGTTGGTGGTGGTGGCGTTGGCCCCAGAAGCGGTAGCCGAGCGGGGTGGTCCAGATGGTCCAGCCGTCGTCGGTGAGCTCGAGGGTCCAGCCCTTGCGGTGTGCGACGCGGTGATGCCGCCGGCACAGCAACCCGAAGTTGACCAGGTCCGAAGGTCCGCCGTGCTTCTTCCAGTAGCGGATGTGGTGCGCATCGAGCCAGCCGTCATGCGCGTCGCAGCCCGGGAAGGTGCAGCCGCCGTCGCGTGCGTGCAGCGCGACGTGTTGAGCGGGTGTCGCGAAGCGTTTGTCCCGACCCTGGTCGAGCGGCACACCCATCTCATCGAGCAGCGTGGCGACGAAGCTGGCGTCACAGAGCAGATGTTCGACCGCGCTCGCCGGGAGCGGGCCGAGCAGCGTGTGGTGGATGCCCCAGAGCTGCAGGTGCTCCGGCAGGACCGGCCCGGCACTGCTGGAGTCGGGGTCGTCTCGGTGGTCGCCGAACGCGGGTGCTGCGAGGAGCGTGAGTCGGGCTTCGACCTTCGGACCCGTCGACGTGGCGGGGTCGGTGCCGAGCGCCCGGCGGGCCATCTCCTCCAACGCCAACGCGAGCAACGTGGAGCGCGGCGGCACCGGGAGCTCACCGTTGGAGACGTTGTGATCCTGCGTGTACTGCTCGAACAGCTCGTCCGCGATCGCCTGGAGGGTGTCGTGGATCGTGATGAACCGATCCGCGGTGAACTCCCCACGCACAAGTCCGAACCGGTCGGACTCCGACAACGTGAGCCGGTTCTTCAACAGCTCCGCGTCAGGGTCGTGCGGTCCGTCGGCGTCCGCGAGCTCGCCGAGCGCGCGGACGTGTTGTTTCCAGGTGTCGAACACCATCGCCGCGGCCGCGTCGATCAGATCCGGCAACACATCGGCCATCGCCTCGATGTTCCGCTCGTTGACCGCGTTGGCGAACACCCGGGCGTGATCCACCCCGATCCGTCCATCGACCAACGCCTCATCGACCACGCCCAGGTCGGTCGCCAGGCGGTTCGCCAACGACAACCGAGCACGAGCCACACCGGCGGGCAGGTTCGCAGCCTTGGCGAGCCACTTCGACGTCGTCGCCCCCAGACGGATGTCGGTGTGCCGGCGCCGGTCCAACTCGGCCAACGCGTGTGCCTCGGCTGCGTCGATCGACGCTCGCGCACGTTCCAGCTCGAGGGTCATCGACCGCAACGCCGGGCCGTCCAACGAGGCGACCGGCACCGCAGCCGCCACGTGCAGAGCGTTCGCAGCAGCGTCGGCGCACGCCCCGATCAACGCCTCGGCCGAGACCGGACCGACATCCCCGTCATCGTCGTCCTCGTCGTCGAGGATTCTTGCCGGATCGAACATATGTTCGAGCATAACGCTGGCCACAGACAATGAAGCCTGGTCAGCCCGGCGGCTCGATCCCTCAGTCGGTACGAGCGTGCTCGGCAGCGCGAGTGAGCGCAGCCGCTCGGTCGGCCACAGCAGCGGTGAGATCGCCGTGGGTGATGACGTACGGGTCGCCGGCGAGCACGGCGTCGATCACCCCGTTCGCCGCGTCCTCGGCCGAGGCGAGCATCGAGGCCATCGTCGGGTTGCTGGCGATCATGGCGTCGAAGTCGCCGTCGTTGGCGATCGGGCGGCGCAGGTGGGCGGGCTGCGCGGCTTCGCTCGATTCGAGGTGGCGGGTGATCATCCCGGACGGGAACAGGACCGACACGGTGATGCCGTCCTCGGCGAGCTCCATGCGGAGGGTCTCGGCGAGGCCCCAGACGGCGAACTTGCTGGCCTGATAGGCGCCCAGTCGGGCGGCGGGGTCGAGGATCGACGACGAGGTGGTGAAGGCCAGGCGACCCGCCTCGGCTCGGCGCAACAGCGGGAGGAAGGCTCGGGCCGTCCGAGCCGAGCCGATGACGTTGACGTCGAGCACCCATCGCCACTCGTCGTCGGTGAAGGCGTCGATCGAGCCGAAGAGCTGCACGCCCACGTTCGACACGACGAGGTCGGCACCGCCGAAGCGCTCATCGACGGCCGCGGCCGCAGCGACGACGCTCGCCTCGTCCGCGACGTCGACC
The DNA here is from genome assembly GCA_030852785.1 of Actinomycetota bacterium. Classification (GTDB taxonomy): domain Bacteria; phylum Actinomycetota; class Acidimicrobiia; order Acidimicrobiales; family Microtrichaceae; genus JAFAFN01. The sequence goes on along the minus strand of JALYWI010000181.1, from coordinate 3,254 downwards.
GTCAACGCCAGCGTGTCGACCCCGTGGGTGTCGGCGACCCGGGTCGCCTCGGCGGTGGCCCGTTCACCATCGAGGTCCAGGAGCGCCACGTGCATGCCCCTCGACGCGCACTGCTCGGCCAGTGATGCACCGAGCCCCGACGCCGCGCCGGTCACCACGGCGACCGACATCAGTCGACCTCTTGGGTCACCATGTCCACGTGCAGGCGGGTCAGCCGCAGCGAGGCGATGCGCCAGCCGTCGGGCGTCTTCTCGTACGTCTCGTGGTAGTGGCCGTACCCCTCGAGACGCGAGCTCCCCCAGATCACGATGTCGTGCAGCGCCCACACGCCGGTCGCCGTGGTGTCGGACGTGAGCTCGATCTCGGGCATGTGGCCCTGGTGCACCGTGACCGCCTCGCCCAGCACGGTCTGCAGGAATGCGATGAAGTCGTCCGCCCCGCGCACGACGTCACCACCCGCCTCGCTGGTGTCGACGACCACGTCGTCGGTGAACACCTGACGCATGGCCGCCCAGTCCTTGGTGTCCATGGTCCGGAAGTAGCGGGCCTTGAGCTGCTTGATCGCCTCGACGTCGTTCACCAGCGCCTCCGTGGATCGTCGACCAGCGAGCACCGCGCTGGGATCGGCGACGCTATCTCCGGACGATGAGCGCTCAACGGGTGGACGCCTCCGTCATGCCGCCGGGTGGGACGCACGCGCCCCAGCGAGCGTGCGGCGGTGCTGGATCAGGCTCGGATGAGCCTCGGCTCACTCCGGGCGGAGCTGGTCGGCCGCAGCGGCGAGCAGGCCGTTGACGAAGCGCGAGGAGTCGTCGGTGCCGTATCGCCCGGCCAGGTCGACCGCCTCGGAGAGCACCACTCCCCTGGGCACATCCGGCCGGTGCGCCAGCTCGAAGCACGCCAGGCGGAGCACGACGACGTCGAGGGTCGGCATGCGGGCGATCGTCCAGCCGCGTGCCAGGCTCGAGATGACCTCGTCGATCTCGTGGGCGTGTGCCGCCACACCCCGGACGAGTGCCTCGGCGTAGTCGTCAGCGGCCAGCACCTGCGACGACAGCACCTCGTCGATGGGCAGGTCCTTGGCGGCGGCCTCGTAGAGCAGGTGCACCGCACGCTCACGTGCCTCGTGGCGGCCGCCCGCGACGGGCCGCAGCGCCGGCGGCGGCTCGACGTCGATCTGCTCGACCACCGTCTCGGGGTCGAGCACGGTGTCGAGCACCGAGCGGCTGACGACCGCGTCGGGCGCGTCGGCGTCGAAGAGCAACTCCTGCTGGAACGGCTCCGACGACTCGGGATCGCTCATGCCCGCGACATGAAGTCGCCGGAGCGGGTGTCGACCTTGACCTTCTCGCCCGGGTTGATGAACAGCGGCACCTGGATGACGAGGCCCGTCACCAGGGTGGCCGGCTTCTTCGCACCGGAGACCCGGTCGCCCTGGACACCCGGTTCGGTCTCGGCGATGTCGATCTCGACCGAGGCCGGCAGCTCCACGCCGATGATCTCGTCGCCGTACATCATGAGCTGGGCGGTCGCCGAGTCGATCAGGTACTTCGATGCGTCGCCGAGCGTGGTGCTGGGGACGTTCAGCTGGTCGTAGGTCGAGTTGTCCATGAAGACGTAGTCGTCACCGTCGCGGTAGAGCAGCTGCATCTCGCGCTTGTCGATGATGGCCCGCTCCATCTTCTCGCCGGCGCGGAAGGTGCGCTCGACGACCGCGCCGTTGCGCACGTTGCGGATGGTCGTGCGGACGAACGCCCCGCCCTTGCCCGGCTTGACGTGCTGGAACTCGACGATCTGGAACAGTCCGTCGTCGAGGTCGACCGTCATGCCGTTCTTGAAGTCGGAGGTGGAGATCTGGGCCATGGAGGGGTCCGTTCGTGGAAAGGGCAGGAGCCGGGCGGCGTTCAGCCGAGGTACGGGTCCTTGGGTGCAAGGGTGAGACGGTCGCAACCGCGCTCGGTGACCAACACGGTGTCTTCGATCCGCACCCCTCCCACCTCGGGGAGGTACACGCCCGGTTCGACGGTCACGACGTGGCCGGCGACGAGGGTAGCAGTCGACCGCGACGAGACCCGAGGCTCCTCGTGGATGTCGAGGCCGACGCCGTGTCCGGTCGAGTGGAGGAAGGCGTCGCCCCAGCCGGCCTCGTCGATCACCGCGCGGCACACGTCGTCGATCTCCGAGGCCGTCGCGCCCGCGGCGACGGCTTCGACGCCGGCGTCCTGGGACTCGAGCACGACGCTCAGCATGCGGCGGCGCAGCTCATCGACCTCGCCGACCGCGACGGTGCGGGTCATGTCGGAGTGGTAGCCGTCGACCAGTGCGCCGAAGTCGATGACGACCAGGTCGCCCTCGACGATCCGCCGGGGCGAGGGGTGGTGGTGCGGCTTCGCGCCGTTCGGCCCGGCCGCGACGATGGTCTCGAAGCTGACGTCGGCCGCACCCATGCGACGCATGGTGGCGTCGAGCAGCAGACCGAACTCGACCTCGGTCGGGCCGTCGAGCAGCTGGGGCCGCACCTCTGCCAACGCTGCATCCGCGATCGCGCATGCCGAGCGGATCCTGGCGGCCTCGCCGGCGTCCTTGACCAACCGCAGCTCCTCGACCAGACCGGCGGTGGGGACCAGCTCGCCGGCGGTGAACAACTCCCCCGCCCAGCGACGCTGCTGCGCCCAGGTCACGGTCTGGGACTCCAGACCGAGCCGACCGGTGCCTGCCGCGGCTGCGGCGTCGGCGACCACACCGTCGGGGTCGGCCGCGACCACCTCGATGCGGGCCGCGACACCCGCTGCGGCGAGCTGGTCGGCCGACTGGTCCCGGTAGCGACCGTCGGTGACGAAGACGAGCTCGTCGGGGGTGACCAGCACGACCGCCGCAGAGCCCGTGAAACCGGTCAGGTAGCGGACGTTGGTCAGGTTGGCGACCACGAGCGCGTCGACCCCGGCGGCGTCGAAGCGGTCCCGCAGACGGGCGGCCCGACCGGCGACGTCCATGGCCGGGAGCTCGTCGGGGGTGTGCTCGGGTGTCAGTCGTTCGGTCACTGCCATGGCGAACAGACTACGACCGAGGGACCCGGAGCTGAGCTTCGACCCCTCGATGATCCGCGCCCAGCGGGCCGATCACGCTCACGTCGGCCACGCCGATGCCGGGTCCCACCAGGATGTGGTCCAGTCGCAGCAGCGCCGGCAGCGCCCCGCCCACGGGCCAGGTGGGCACGAAGCCGCCACCGCCGACGTCTTGGGCGTCCCGCAGGT